>JABDPJ010000082.1 GCA_013042835.1 Lysobacterales bacterium | reverse complement strand
CTTCCAGCCATTCTTCCCGGATATCCTCAGCACCGTCTATCAGGTAAGCCGGCACACCCTGTTTCTCCGCAAGCTCACGCAGGCGGTTGGAGTTTGAGCTGTTGACAGAGCCGACCACCAGCATCAGGTCAACATTCCGCGCCATGGACCTGACGGCGTCCTGGCGATTCTGCGTCGCATAACAAATATCGTCATGCTTGGGGCCCACAATCGCCGGAAACTTTTTCTGTAAAGCGGCGATAACCCCCTGGGTATCATCAACGGACAGGGTTGTCTGCGTCACGTATGCCAATTCATCAGGATAAGTGACTTCCAGGTCGTTAACGCCCTCCGGTGACTCAACCAGGAAAATCCGGTTATCGCGTGGCGGATTCGGGTACCACTGCCCCAGCGTGCCCTCAACTTCCGGATGACCGGCATGACCGATCAAGACCACGTCATGACCGGCTTTGCAATGCCGTGTGACTTCCAGGTGGACCTTGGTGACCAGCGGGCAGGTTGCGTCAAAAACTTTCAAACCGCGATGCCTGCCTGCTTCACGGACATCCTGCGAAACACCGTGGGCACTGTAGATGACGGTCGCGTTGTCCGGCACATCGTCCAGTTCTTCAACGAAAACCGCTCCCAGCCCCGCCAGTCGATCAACAACGAAACGGTTATGCACCACTTCGTGACGCACATAAATAGGCGCCCCGAACAACTCCAGCGCACGCTCAACAATTTCAATGGCACGGTCTACACCCGCACAAAAACCCCGAGGATTCGCCAACAGTACCTGCATCAACCTTTCTCCGACCGTTTTGCCGCGATTGACTGCAACAGGCTGTCGAGCAACAACAGGATGACCCCGCCGGTAATCGCTGAATCAGCAACGTTAAACGCGGGCCAGTGCCAGTTCTGGTAATAGACGTCAATGAAATCCACCACGTAACCGTGCGCCATGCGATCGACCAGGTTGCCGACAGCGCCGCCGATAATCATGCAAAGAGCGGCGGCCGTGCGCTTTTCAGCGGCAGGCAAACGTAACAACCAAACGATTAAAATAACGGTAACGATCGACGCAAGGCCGGTAAACAACCAGCGCTGCCAACCGCCTGCATCACTCAGAAAACTGAAAGCAGCACCATAATTGTGCGCGAGCGTCATATTCAACCAAGAGGTCACTTCAACCGGCCGGTACAGGGACAATGACTCCGTAGCCAGGCTCTTGGTCCACAGATCCAGTACCACGATCAAAGCGGAAAGCAACAGCCAGATCAACGCCATCAAGTTGCGGGACAATCCCTGTGCAGTTTGCGCGGGCATATTCATATCACGCAAGCTTGCGCTCTTCACCGCTACCAGCCACGTTTTCAATACAACGCCCACACAGTTCCGGGTGCTCTTCGGATTGGCCCACGTCTTCCCGCTGATGCCAGCAACGAACACATTTAGTGTTCGTATTCTTCTCAATCCAGACGCGGTAGTCGCGTGTCTCGTAGCAACCTTCGGGCGCAACTACCGTATCCGCAACGACCTCTGCCTCGGAAACAATCAAAATGAACCTGAGCTCATCGCCCCACTTTTGCAGGAACTCGCGGCGGCTTTCATTCAGTGGCTGAATAAACACGGTAGCTTCCAGCGAACCGCGAATGATTTTGTCCCGTCGCAGCGGTTCGATGGCCTCGTTGACGGTGTTGATCATCGTCGTGGTTTCCTGCCAGAAAGCCTTGTCGTAACGGCCAGCCTCGAGCGCAAATAAACCATCGTACCATTCGCTCATCAGGACGCTGTCCAGCCTTTCACCCGGCATCAAAGCCCAGATTTCTTCGGCCGTGTAACTCAATATCGGCGCAATCCAGCGCACCAGGCTTTCAAGAATGTGGTACATGGCCGTCTGTGCGGAGCGGCGCGGTACACTGTCCGGCCTGGTCGTATACAAACGATCCTTGAGGACGTTGAGATAGATGGCGCTCAATTCGAGGGCGCAATAATTGTTGACCTTTTGATAGACCTGCATGAACTGGTAGTCATCATAGGCTTTGCTGACCTCATTCTGAACCTGCAACGCACGGTCGACCGCCCAGCGGTCAAACGGCAGCATTTGCTCAGCCGAGAGTGCATGCGCCGGATCAAAACCATCGAGGTTCCCCAGCAGGAAACGCGCGGTATTGCGGATGCGTCGATAGGCGTCGGAAACCCGTTTGAGGATTTCATCGGAAACGGTCATTTCCTGGCGATAATCCGCCGCCGCGACCCACAACCTGAGGACGTCGGCACCCAGCGAGTTCATGACTTTTTGCGGTGCGATGACATTGCCCATCGACTTGGACATTTTCTTGCCCTCGGCATCTACGACGAATCCGTGCGTGAGAACCTGCTTGTACGGGGCCTCACCATGCATGGCGACCGAGGTCAGCAGGGACGACTGGAACCAGCCACGGTGCTGGTCGGAACCTTCAAGATACATATCAGCAGGACGGCGCAGTTCGTCACGTTCATCGAGAACGCAACGGTGGCTGACACCGGAATCAAACCAGACGTCGAGGATATCTTTGACCTGCATGTAGGCTGACTCATCAACGCCCAGCAGTTGATAAATATCATCCTCGTACCAGCAATCGATGCCCCGCTCCTCGATCAGATCGGCCGCTTTGTACATGAGTGCTTCCGTATCCGGATGCAGTTCCTCGCTTTCACGGTGAACAAAGAGGGTAATCGGTACGCCCCAGGTTCTTTGCCTGGAAATGCACCAATCCGGCCGGCCCTCGATCATCCCGGTTATCCGTTCCTCACCCCACGACGGTACCCAGCGAATGTGCTGGATTGCATCCAGAGCACCGGCGCGCAAGCCGGCTTTGTCCATATTGATGAACCATTGTGGAGTTACCCGGAACGCCGTCGGTGATTTATGCCGCCAGCAATGAGGATAGCTGTGCAGGAATGGCTCATGGTGCAGCAGAACCTTGTTGGTTTCCAACAACTCGACGATGGCGTCATTGGCGCTCCAGACGAATACTCCGCCGAACAGCTCGGTGTCCGGCAGGAACAGGCCATTGGCGCCGACCGGACTGGTTACCGGCAGGTCATACAGTTTGCCAACCTGGAAATCCTCTTCACCGTGACCCGGTGCAGTGTGTACCGCACCCGTACCGGCATCGGTCGTAACATGTTCACCGAGAATCACGGGAACCTGCCGGTCATTGAACGGGTGTTGCAGCATCTGGTGTTCCAGTGCAGCACCCCTGCAGGTACCCAGCACCTCGGCGTCTTCAAGGCCGATGCGCCTGATGACGGAATCCTGCAAGTCATCAGCCAGGACGATTGCAATTGATTGTCCCTGCCAACGTCCTTTGACCAGCACATAGTCCAGATCGGCATGCAGGGCTACGGCCTCGTTGGCGGGCAAGGTCCAGGGTGTGGTGGTCCAGATCGGTATTCCGACCCTCACGTCCCCGGTAGCGACATCAAACGCTGCTAAAACCGCGGCCGCGTCGACTGCATCAAACATTACGTCTATTGCCGGTGAGGTTTTGTCACGATACTCAATTTCAGCCTCGGCCAGCGCCGACCCGCAATCGAAACACCAATTCACCGGCTTGACGCCCTGGTCCAGGTGACCACCTTCAATGATCTTGGCCAGTGCGCGCACCATGTTGGCTTCATAGGCGAACTTGTTACTGGCATAGGGATTGTCCCAGGTGCCCAGTACACCAAGCCGTTTGAACCCTTCCCTTTGCAGGGCGATCTGGCGGTCTGCATATTCGCGGCATTTTTGCCGGAACGTGCGGGCATCGACCTTGCGGCCGACCTTGCCGACTTTCTTCTCGACCTGCAATTCAATCGGCAGCCCGTGGCAATCCCAACCCGGAACATAGGGGGACTGGAAGCCCGCGAGCAACCGTGACTTGATCACCATATCCTTCAGAATTTTGTTGACCGCATGGCCAATGTGTATATCACCGTTGGCATACGGAGGACCGTCATGCAGGATGAATAATGGCCGTTCTGCCGTGTGCTCCTGGATGCGTTCGTAGAGTCCCATCTCCTCCCACTGTTTGAGGATCCCGGGTTCACGGTTGGCCAGGTTGGCCTTCATTGGAAACGCGGTTTTTGGCAGGTTGATCGTGTCTTTGTAGTCCATGCTAGTCTTTGTTTCTTCAGTTGTCTGTTGCTGTTAACGCAAGGCAGTTTCTTGCCTGCTGTTCATCATCCCGCATTTGTGCCACGAGGTCATCAATAACGTCAAAATGCGTCTCTTCGCGAAGTTTTGCTATAAACGCCACTTCCAGTCTCTGCCCATATAAATTTTCATTAAAATCAAATAAATGGACTTCAATCAAAAAACCTTCGCCGCCCACGGCCGGGCGAGTCCCCAGGTTGGCAACACCGTCATGCCAGCCACTTTCATCCCAACGTGCCCGGACCGCAAAAACGCCTCCCAGCGGGCTGGGTGACACGGCCAGGCGTATATTTGCCGTCGGGTAACCGAGTTGCCGGCCCAATTGCCGGCCCCGTACGACCCTGCCTGCCATTCGAAAAGACCTGCCAAGCAAACGCTTTGCTTTTTCCAGGTCGCCAGCGGCAAGGTGGGCGCGTATGTTGGAACTCGATGCCCGTTCACCATCAACATCCAGCATGGCCAGCGGGTGCAATTCAAAACCCATTTGCCGCCCTGATTTGAGCAGTGTCTGAATGTCACCCTGTCTGGCCTTCCCGTAGTGAAAATCCTCACCGACCACGACATGCCTGGCTGCCAGGGTTTCAACGAGTACCGATTGCACAAATTTTTCAGCGCTCAAATCGGCCAATTCCTGATTAAACCGCATCATCCAGACAAGGTCTATGCCTGCATTCTCGAGAAAATCCAGCTTCTGGCGCACCGAAAGCAGGCGGGCCGGGGCAGCATCCGGCCGGAACCAGGCGAGCGGTAAGGGCTCAAAGGTCACCACCGCAATCGAATGCTTTTCGCCGGCCAGCGACAGACAACGCTCGATCAGCGCCTGGTGCCCGAGGTGCAAACCATCAAAATTACCGATGGTAACGACCGAGGAGCTGAGCAACTGCCTGCCCGGATTGTCTCTGACTACGCGCATATCCGTAAACCTGTTGGAGGTGTTCTACCGTCCAGCCGCAAAGCAGCGAATTATAGCAGTCACAGGCGGTTCAGCACGCAAATTCGAGTCAAAAACCGATCTATTTTGCGCCGCGCAATAAGTGATGGGTTTTAAGGCCCGCGACCATGCCGACAAAAACGTAGACAGTGACACCGAATAAGATAGTCAGGGTGAGGTTCCTGATCCTTAAAATCGCGCCGGCCTGCAACCAGCTTTCAGTATCGTGGGTCATGAACAACAGCAGCGCACCCATGGTAATGCAAGCCAGTGAAACAGCGACCCACAACCGCGTCCAACCGGGCTCGGGCGAATAGACCTGGCGCTTCCTCAACCCCCGGTAAAGTAATATGGCATTCAGATATGCCGCTGCGGAACTGGCCAGGGCCAGGCCAGCGTGCGGGCCCTCGAATCCCTGGAGCAAGAGCAACCCAACAAAAAGAATATTCAACAGCATGTTCGATACCATCGCGGCAATGGCGATCTTGACCGGTGTAGTGGTGTCCTGGCGGGCGTAATAGCCCGGTGCCAGCACCTTGACGGCGATGAAAGCCGGCAAACCAGCGGAGTAGGCAATCAGGCTGTAGGTAGACATACGCACATCGTCGGGCTGGAACGCATCATACTGAAACAGGGTGATCAAAATGGGCCCCGCCAGGATGGCCAGGCCGACCGCGGCCGGTACGGTAATAATGACCGCCAGCCTCAGCGCCCAATCCAGCGTAGCAGAAAAATCACGGATATTTGCCTTGGCGTGCTTTTGTGACAGGTTCGGCAAGATAACGGTCGCCAACGCAATACCCAGCACACCCAGTGGAAATTCCAGCAGGCGATCGGAGTAATACAACCAGGAAACGCTGCCGGTCACCAGGAAGGTAGCGATGATACTGTCAAACAACAGGTTAACCTGGGCAACCGAAGAGCCGAACAGGGTCGGAATCATCAGCTTCATGATGCGGCGCACACCTGGATGTTTCCACCCCCAGCGCGGCCGGGGCATCAATCCCAGCCGAATCAAAGCAGGAATCTGCAATATCAACTGCGCCAGGCCCGCTGCCAGGACGCCCCACGCCAGGGCTGTTATAGGAACTTCAAGGTGCTGCGATAACAGCAAGGCAGCCGTAATGAGCGAAACGTTGAGCAAAACAGGTGTTAATGCAGGTACCAGGAACCGTTCAAACGTATTCAGTATGCCTCCGGCAAGGGCGGTCAACGAGATCAGCATGATGTAGGGGAAGGTAATCCTTAACATCCCGGCAGACAGGTCAAACTCCGGACGATCATCAACCAGCCAGCCTGGTGCGAAGATCGACAGCACCAGCGGTGCAGCAAATATGCCTATCGATATCAGAACCAACAGTACGGCTGCCAACGTACCGGTCACGTGATCAATCAGGTCGCGCAAGGCCTGCCTGTCGCCTTTGGCCTTGTATTCCGATAGAACCGGCACGAATGCCAGGGAAAATGAACCCTCCGCAAACAGGCGACGCATGAAATTTGGAATTCTGAAAGCCAGGAAAAACGCATCGGTCTCACCGCTGGCGCCGAACATTTTTGCCAACACCACGTCACGGACAAAGCCGAGAATCCTGGACAGAATGGTGGCTCCGCCCACAGTGGCAGTCGATTTCAGAAGTTTCATTGCTGCTTTAGCCCTGATCGCCGTCCAAAACCGAAAATAATCATGTAATTTACCTGTTAAATGATTGACCCAGCGGAAAAAAACTAAGATACTACGCGGCTAGATTCTGAACCAGTATTTATGGAGAGTTACCTTGGCTAACAGTTTATCAGCACGCAAGCGTGCACGTCAGGCAGAAAAGCATCGTTTGCGTAATGCCAGCCAGCGTTCGCACGTGCGGACAACGATCAAAAGAGTTCTCGCAGCGATTGAAGCAGGCGACAAGAGCGCTGCTGAAACTGCCTATAAGGCTGCTGTTCCGGCCATTGACCGCTCAGTAAGCAAGGGTCTGATGCACCGCAATAAAGCAGCGCGTCACAAGTCACGCTTGAACAAACACGTCCGTAATATGTAATCCGCGAGCCCGGTTCACGTGAGATGAGCCAGGTTCGTTAATCAAGATTACAGGAAAGCCCCGTCAAAAACGGGGCTTTTTTGTGTCCAAATCATGACCGTGGTGGCTCTAATTTTTATCAGCGGTTTCCAGGCTCCATGTTTTTTGCTGTTCCGTTTCCAGTTCCTTCATTTCATCCAGATAACGGCCGATGGCCTGAACCAATTCATCCGTACCCTTGCGGGTTACCGAGGAAATCAGGAACCACGGCCCGGACCAGTTCAACTCTCTCAAAACACGCTCGACAAGCTTGTCCGATTCGGCGTCGTCTAGAACATCGGCCTTGGTAAACACCAGCCAACGTGGCTTTTCTCCAAGACTGCTGTCGAAATTCATCAACTCCTGTTCAAGCTTGCGTATCGCATCCGCGGGGGGCATTTCATCCAGGGGTGCAATGTCCACCAGGTGCAGCAACAGCCGGGTTCTCTGCAAGTGCTTGAGAAACTGCACGCCTAACCCAGCCCCTTCCGCCGCACCTTCTATCAGGCCGGGAATATCGGCAATGACAAAACTGCTGTCCAGACCCAATCGCACCACGCCCAGGTTTGGGTATAGCGTCGTAAACGGATAATCGGCGACCTTTGGACGGGCGGCAGACACCGTGCTGATCAGGGTCGATTTGCCAGCATTTGGAAAACCTAACAAACCGATATCGGCAAGCACCTTCATCTCGAGGTGCAACTGAACTTCTTCACCCTTTTCACCGGGAGTGCACTTGCGCGGCGCACGATTGGTAGAGCTTTTGAAGTGGACATTACCCAGGCCACCGCGACCGCCGCGTGCCACCAAAAGATGCTGGCCATGTTCAGTAACGTCTCCCAGCGTAACTCCACTTAATTCGTCGGTCACCACTGTTCCAAGCGGGACTCGAATGTAGATATCTTCACCCTTTTTACCGTACTTTTCCTGACCCTTACCCTGCACGCCGTTTTCCGCCTTGTAAATCCGCCGGTGGCGGAAATCAACCAGCGTGTTGAGCCCGGAATCACCCTCAAGATAAACGCTGCCGCCATCACCGCCATCACCCCCATCGGGCCCGCCATACTGGATATACTTTTCCCTTCGAAAAGACGCCGAGCCATTGCCGCCCTTGCCCGCGACTACATGAATGGATGCTTCGTCAACAAATTTCATAATGGGTCAATCCTGTCCGGGCTATATCGTATACAGCATACCGTAAACTCTGTGGATTGGTTTTGCATATTTAAAGGGCATCACGCTGCTGCGGGAACAGTTGCCGAGGAGCTTGATGCATTTCAATCATGCAATGCAATCCAACGCAGAATCCC
>JABDPJ010000081.1 GCA_013042835.1 Lysobacterales bacterium | reverse complement strand
CCCCAGGGCACCTTCTCGACCAGTTCCTGGTCTCACCTTGTCCTGAACATAACCGTGTACTCCAGAATTGCCGTGCTTGGTTGAAAAGCCTCACGCCGCTCCTGCGCATACCCCAGGGCACCCTCTCGACCGGTTCCCGGTCTCACCTTGTCCATGCGCCCGCGGCATACCGTGTACTCCAGAATTGCTGTGCAAATTTGAATTGCCTCACGCCGCTCCTGCGCATCCATGCGCCCGCGGCATACCGTTCATCCTGAACATAAAAAACCCGGCCGGGCTTGGTGCCTGACCGGGTTCTTTTACAGCTCGGAGAAAGCTTACAGAGGAGTAACGTTCTCTGCCTGCGGTCCTTTCAGGCCTTCACCAACGGTGAACTCTACCTGCTGTCCTTCTTTGAGGGTCTTGCGACCTTCGCCGACAATCTGGCGGAAGTGAACGAAGACGTCGCGTTCGCCTTCACGGGAAATAAAACCAAAACCTTTTTCGTCATTGAACCACTTAACGGTTCCAGTAATTGTATCTGACATAAAATTTAACTCACTATATATATTTAAAAAACCACCTTTCGGCAGCGACTATGCTGGAGAAGAACGGGACCGGGGTAGATCTGGAGGAAGCAGAACAACCTGGACAGACTAAACACTCAATCACTCGCCGCAACTTGCAGCGCGCATATTCTACAATGTTTGCACCATAAAAAACATAAAAACAACTAAATGGAAGCATATCCTGCCATTTGCTATCCCCTTTTCAGCCCGCATTTTTTCATAACGACCCAATTTGAAGTTCGAAATGACGGTCTGCGTGATTAACATCCCGAAAATTGGCTAGCCTGTCAGAAAGGTACGGCAGTCGAGTATTTGACTCTGCGCAGGGCAAAACTGGAACTGGCCGAATGAACGCTGGCGTGGTGCAGGATTTTCGTATTCAAAAACTCATTGTAAGATTCCATATTCCTGGAAATAATCTGCAACAGATAATCCCGCTCACCTGATACGGAAAAGCACTCCATGACCTCGGGCAGGTTCTCAACGTGTACCTCGAATGCACGCCTCGTCTCATCAGAGTGTTTGACCATGGATACAGACAACAGAACATGAATCTGTAATCCCAGTGCCTCGGGGTTCAACAGTGCTACCCGGCTTTCTATCACGCCCGCTTCTTCCAGTTCCCGCATCCTCCTCCATACGGAGGTCCGCGACAGCCCACAGCGCTCGGCAAGTTCAATCTGACTGAGGCTGACATCGTCCTGGAGGGCTTCCAATAACTTGCGATCCGATGCCGATAGTTTAACTTTGGACATAATAGCTTCCTATTAGCCTTTGATGAATGGTTTGTTTCAAATATATGCCATATATGTAAATAACGAAACACATATTTCCTTATAAATGGAGATAATGATTAACGTCAGATACTGATTAATCAACCATAAGTCAATCACCAGGTGACATCATGACCATACACTCAAGCGACCGCCCGAGCTGGGCCGAACCCTACAAGATCAAGACCGTTGAACTTATCCGCATGACGACCCGCGAAGAACGTGAGCAGGCCATCCGCGAGGCGGGTTACAACACTTTTCTGATAAAGAGCCGCGATGTCTATATCGACCTGTTGACCGACTCGGGCACGTCAGCCATGAGCGACCGGCAATGGGCCGGGATGATGGTCGGCGACGAAGCCTATTCCGGCAGTGAAAACTTCTACAACCTGCAAAATGCCGTCAGCGAATACTACGGTTATAAATACCTCGTACCCACGCACCAGGGACGTGGCGCCGAGAACCTGTTGTCCCAGATCATGATCAAGGATGGTGACTACGTGCCAGGCAATATGTATTTCACCACCACGCGACTGCACCAGGAACTCGCCGGCGGCACCTTCGTCGACGTGATCATCGACGAAGCACACGATGCGCACAACCGGCACCCGTTCAAAGGCAATGTGGATATTGAGAAACTCGACCGCCTGGTCCAGGAGGTCGGTGCCGAACGCATCCCTTACATAAGCCTGGAAGGCAATGTCAACATGGCGGGCGGTCAGCCATTTTCCATGGCCAACCTCAAAGAACTGAACCGCTACTGCCGCAAGCACGACATTCCCATCATGCTGGATGCCACGCGCACCATCGAAAACGCCTGGTTCATCCGTGAGCGCGAAGAAGGTTATGCGAATAAGTCGTTGCGCAGCATCCTGCGTGAAATCTGTGACCTGACTGACGGCGCCACGATGTCCGCGAAAAAAGACCTGCTGGTCAATATTGGCGGTTTCTTTGCCTGCAACGACGAGACAGTCTTCCGCAAAGCACAGAACATGGTGGTCGTGTATGAGGGCCTGCATACCTACGGCGGCCTCGCCGGTCGTGACATGGAAGCCATGGCGCTTGGTATCAGGGAAGCCGTCATGGAAGACCACCAGGCCTCACGTATTGGCCAGGTCAGGTACCTCGGCGACATGTTGCGGAAAGCCGGCATACCGATTGTGAATCCCATCGGTTCCCACGCCATTTTCCTCAATGCGAGGGAGTTCCTGCCGCATGTCGATCAGGATGACTATCCGGCCCAAACGCTGGCGGCTGAGTTATACTTGGAAGCAGGGATTCGAAGCATGGAGCGCGGCAACGTTTCGGCAGGCCGTGATCCGGAAACCGGAAAAAACCGCCGGCCTGCACTGGAACTGGTGAGGTTAACCTTGCCACGCCGTGTCTATACACAAGCCCATATGGACGTTGTCGCTGAATCTGTTTTGCGTGTTTTCGAACGGCGTGAAAGCATCAAGGGACTCAAGATGACGTATGAGCCCGAATACCTGCGGTTTTTCCAGGCGCGCTTTGCACCACTGCCCTGATTAACCGGACACTTGAATTGGGAGCCTGTCGAAGTCAGTCATTATCTGAACCATAACGACAGGTCTCCGTCAAAATCATAACAACGGATGGAGCATGAATGATGGCAGACCTGTTTGACAACCCAATGGGCCTGGATGGGTTCGAATTTGTTGAATTCGCCTCCCCTACCCCGGGCCTGATTGAACCCGTATTCGATATGCTGGGGTTTACGGCAGTCGCCAGGCACCGCTCAAAAGATGTCACCCTGTACAGGCAGGGTGACATTAATTTTGTCCTCAACAAAGAACCCCGCAGTTACGCGGCCTATTTTGCCGAGGAACACGGCCCATCGGTCTGCGGTATGGCGTTCCGTGTCAAAGACGCCCACTCGGCTTACTACCGGGCACTCAAACTCGGCGCGCAGCCCATTGAAATACCGACCGGACCGATGGAGTTACGTCTTCCGGCGATCAAGGGCATCGGCGGCGCACCCCTGTACCTGATCGACCGCTATGAGCGGGACCACAGCTTTTACGATATAGACTTCGATTTTTTTGAAGGCGTAGACCGCCATCCGAAGGGATGTGGATTCCAGCTGATAGATCACCTGACGCACAATGTCTACCGCGGACGCATGGACTTCTGGGCGGACTTTTACCAGCGCATCTTCAATTTCCGCGAAATACGCTATTTTGACATCAAGGGTGAATACACCGGCCTTTTGTCCCGGGCGATGACCGCTCCTGACGGCAAGATACGTATTCCCTTGAATGAAGAAGCCTCCCAGGGTGTCGGCCAGATCGAAGAATTCCTGATGGCCTACAACGGCGAAGGCATACAGCACATAGCGCTGATTTGTGATGACCTGCTGGAGTGCTGGGATGCACTCAAAACCAGGGGCCTGCCATTCATGACGCCACCACCGGCCACCTATTACGAAATGCTGGAAGAGCGCCTGCCGGGTCACGGCGAACCGGTGGTCGAATTGCAAAGCCGTGGCATTCTGCTCGACGGTTCCACCGAACAGGACGACCCGCGCCTGCTGCTGCAGATATTCTCCGAAACCATGGTCGGGCCGGTGTTTTTCGAGTTCATCCAGCGCAAGAAAGACGAAGGTTTTGGCGAAGGCAACTTCACCGCCTTGTTTGAATCGATGGAGCGGGATCAGTTACGCCGCGGCATTATCAAGGACGAGGCTTCGGAATGAAACCCGGCCGGGCACAGACCAGGAAAACCACATGAACATAAAGAAAATCCATCACGTCGCTTACCGTTGCAGGGACGCAAAGGAGACCGTCGAGTTTTACCGGGACGTCCTCAACATGGACCTGGTGCTGGCCATTGCCGAGGACCAGGTGCCCAGCACCAAGGCCCCCGACCCCTACATGCATGTTTTTCTGGATGCCGGGCAAGGCAATGTCCTGGCTTTCTTTGAAATACCCAATTCACCACCGATGGGGCGTGATGAGAATACACCTGAATGGGTACAGCACATCGCTTTCGAAATCGGAGATATGGATGATTTGCTGGCAGCGAAAGAACAGATCGAGGCAGCCGGCGTTGATGTCATCGGTCCAACCGACCACCACATCTTCAAATCGATCTATTTCTTCGACCCGAACGGCCACCGGCTGGAAC
>JABDPJ010000073.1 GCA_013042835.1 Lysobacterales bacterium | reverse complement strand
AGCTGGAAGCTGCGGCCCTGAATGCACAACTGGCAAGTGAGACCATCGATGTGACCTTGCCGGGCCGTGGCGAGCAGCGCGGTGGATTGCATCCGGTCACGCACACACTGCAAAGAATGACCGACATTTTTTCCAGGCTGGGTTATGACATCGCCACCGGCCCGGAAGTCGAAGACGATTTCCATAATTTTGAATCACTGAATTTCCCACCCCATCACCCGGCGCGTGCGATGCACGATACCTTTTATTTTGGCGATGGGCGGCTGTTGCGCACTCACACATCACCGGTTCAAATCCGTGAAATGATGAAAAAGGGTGCACCGATCCGGGTGATTGCTCCAGGTAAGGTTTACCGCAGCGATTCCGACCAGACACACACGCCGATGTTCCACCAGATAGAAGGTCTGCTCGTGGGTGAAGCCGTGACCATGGCTGATTTGAAGGGCGTGTTGCAGAGTTTCGTCAACTCCTTCTTTGAAAAGTCACTGGAGATGCGCTTCCGGCCGTCATATTTCCCATTTACGGAGCCATCGGCCGAAGTTGATATTGCCTGGGACAAGGGTGACGGCAAGGAGCCGGGCTGGCTGGAGATTCTCGGTTGCGGCATGGTCCACCCCAATGTCCTCAAGGCTTGCGGCGTGGATAGTGAAAAGTATGTCGGATACGCCTTCGGCCTCGGAGTCGAACGGCTCGCCATGTTGCGTTACGGCGTGAGCGATTTGCGCCAGTTCTTCGAAAATGACGTGCGCTTTTTGCGCCAGTTTCACTAAGGTGCGGGGATAAGCAGATGTTGTTTAGTGTTAACTGGCTGAAGAAATGGGTGGATATCGGGCTGCCGGCGGACGAACTGGCGGGTAGGCTGACTGCGTCCGGCCTGGAAGTAGACACAGTCGAACCGGTAGCCGGCCCGTTTTCGGACGTCGTGGTTGCAGAAATTACGGCTTGTGGCCCGCACCCCAACGCAGACAAATTACAAATCTGTACGATTGATCACGGTGAGCCGAAACCTGTCCAGGTAGTATGCGGCGCGCCAAATGCGCGGGCCGGCATCAGGATACCGCTCGCCAGGGTTGGCGCAGTTATTGGTGACGATTTCAAAATCCGCAAGGCGAAACTCCGCGGTGTCGAATCATTTGGCATGGCGTGCTCCGCACGTGAACTCGGTCTTTCGGACGACCATTCCGGCCTGTTGGAGTTGCCTGAAGATGCGCCTTTAGGCTCGAATCTGAGCGATTACCTTGAACTGGATGATCGGGCAATTGAAGTTGAGCTGACTCCCAACCGTGCAGATTGCCTGAGTATTCAGGGAGTTGCGCAGGATGTTTCAGCCAGCTGCAAAGTTGCGTACACGCCACCGCAGATCGACCCTGTGTCAGCGGCTGTTACGGATACGATCGAGGTTACACTTGAAGCGGCCGAAGATTGTCCACGCTATGTAGGACGGATTATCCGGGGTATTGACCCGAACGCGGCGACGCCATTGTGGATGGTAGAAGCGCTGCGGCGCAGCGGCATTCGCAGCATCAGCGCGACGGTGGATGCGACCAACTACGTGTTGATGGAGCTCGGTCAGCCCATGCACGCTTTTGATCTCGATCAATTGCAGGGCAATATCCACGTGCGCCGGGGCCGTGAAGGGGAAGCGCTGGTGCTCCTCGATGGCAAAGAGGTGAGCGTAGATGACAGCCTGCTGGCGATCTGCGACGACGCAGGCCCCGTGGCGCTCGCCGGCATCATGGGTGGGCTGGATTCCGGCGTCACGGAGAAAACCAGTAATATCTTGCTGGAAAGCGCCTATTTCAAACCCTCCACCATCTCCGGTAAGGCGCGTGATATGGGCCTGCATACCGACGCTTCGCACCGTTTTGAACGTGGCGTGGACCCACGCGGGCAGGTGCAGGCGATAGAACGCATCACCCGGTTATTGCTGGACATTGCGGGCGGTGAACCCGGCCCCTTGATCCACGCCGTTGATGAAGAATTCATACCCGTGCAGAACGTGGTCAGCTTGCGCCTTGAGCGTTTGAACCGCGTATTGGGCGTTGAGCTGGATGAGGCTGCGGTTACCTCGATCCTCACGGATCTGCGCATGCAACCTGTCTTCCGGGATGGCGCCTGGACTGTTACGGCGCCCTCTGACCGCTTCGATATCGAGATCGAGGAAGACCTTATCGAGGAAGTGGCCAGGATTTACGGTTACGACAACATTCCGCCGGCACTACCGGCCGGTGAGCTTGACCCCGGAATCATCAGCGAATCGCAGGTGTCGCTGCGCAACATTCAACAGGCGCTATGTGCCGCCGGCTATACGGAAGCGATCAATTACAGTTTTACCAGCCGTGACCTGCTCAAGCAGTTCTCCATGGACGGGAAAATTCTGCCACTCGCTAACCCGTTAAGCGCAGACCTTGAGGTCATGCGCACAGCGTTGTTGCCGGGTTTGATGGAGACCCTGTCACGCAACCTGCGGCGTCAGCAGGACCGCCTGCGGTTTTTTGAAGCCGGAACCGTGTTTGAACAGAATGGCGAACTGGCAGAATCCTCACGTATTGCAGCAGTGGCCTGTGGCGGTTATGCCCCGGAACAGTGGGGTATTAGCAACCGGCCTGTCGATTTCTTCGACCTGAAGGGCGACCTGGAGTCGATACTCTCATTGCGGGGTGAGACAGGTGAAGTTGAATTCAGGAATTTAGCTTTGGCATGGTTGCATCCCGGGCAAGCCGCAACCGTCTCAATCGATGGCGTCGACATCGGTTGGGCCGGAAGTATTCATCCATCCATTCTCAAGCAAATGGATATCAAGGGCCCGGTACTGGCCTTTGAGGTAGACGTTGATTTACTTTCAAAACGCGAAATACCATACGCGAAAGAAATTTCGCGTTTTCCGTCAATACGGCGGGATTTGGCGTTGCTGGTTCCTGAAAATATCAGTTTTGCTGAGATTCGACGGAATGTCATTGATTTATCAGGTGATTTACTCACAAATTTGGTACTATTCGATCTGTATTCAGGCCAGAATGTTGAAAAAGGTTATAAAAGTTTAGCTATTGGCTTGATTTTACAGAATGTTTCTTGCACTCTTACAGATGAAGTCGTTGATTCCTTGGTTAAGAACGTAGTTCAGGGGTTGGAACA
>JABDPJ010000072.1 GCA_013042835.1 Lysobacterales bacterium | reverse complement strand
GGTTCCAATGGACCGTTAGCGGACCAGGTGCAGGGCGCCGCGAGCGTTCTGGACGGGGTAACACAGAAGGGCTTCGAGCTCCTTTTCATTGACCGGCTTGGTAATAAAATTGTCCATGCCGGCACGTATGCAACGCGCCCGGGTCTCAGACGTATTATCCCCTGTAAGGGCAACGATTCGAACGCCTTTGAAGCGCTCGTGTATCCACTTGCTGGACTCGATACCGTCCATGTTGGGCATTCTCAGGTCCATGAAAATCAGGTCATAACAGCCCTGTAATGCCGCGGCGACGGCCTCTTCGCCATCCCTCGCCTCATCGGCCTTGTAGCCGTGGTTTTTGAGCAGGGTACAGAGTATAAGGCGGTGGATATCGTCATCATCAACCACCAGTATCTGGTGCGGATGCTGCTGGGCAAAGTTTTCGTGACTGAGTTCATAGCTTTCCTCGTCGGATTCCAGAGCGGTTTCCGCTGTTTGCACTGTCTTCTCGGCAGTTTGCCAGGATGAATCCGCCACCCCCAACTCGACCCGAATCGTAAAATACACGGTGGTGCCCTGGTCAACGGTGCTTTCAACCCAGATGTCACCGCCCATTAAATCCACCAACCCTTTACAGGTCGGCAAACCGATCCCGGTTCCCGCAACTTCACCGCTCGCGGAAGCACCACGGTCGGAGAAGGGATCAAATAACCCGGGCAAAGATTCGGGCGGGATACCGATACCGGTATCGGAAATTTCAAACAGGATGTCCGCTTCCCCATTGTCCAGTTGCTGGTAAGACATGGCCAGCTTTACTGAACCTTTTTCAGTATTCTCAATGGCGTTCGTCAAAAGATTGACCAATACCTGCGTGAGGTTTTCCTCGTCACATGAACTGACCTTGTCTGGAATTCCCTCCTGTCGCAGGGTCAGGTCCAGACCCCTGGTTGATGCTGCTGGCTTGAATAGTCCAACGACGTTTTCAACACAGTCGTGCAGGTCAGTGCCACCCATCTGAACATCGGGTATGGCGTGAACCATCTGGACTGTTCCGGGGATATTGCCAACCAGGTTTAACAAGGTTCCGCTGCTTTGCTTGATCTTCTTGGCAATTTCCCGAGCCCTCGGACTAAGCTTTTCATCCATTAGCAGAGCGGTCATTCCGATAATTGAATTAACCGGTGAGCGGATTTGGTGGCTGATGTCCTTGATGAATTCTCTCTTGGCCTGAAATTCTATGGCTATCCTGTGCCGGTTGAGTTGCTCTTCGTAGTGCTCTTTGAGGCGCTTGGCATAGTCATGCCGCGCCTGACCTCCATCCTGGACCAGGAAGGCCATTAACAACAGGAAGCCGACAATGAGCGCCGCTTTCGCCAGTCCGCCAACCATGAACACAGCCAGGCCGACGGGCACCAAAACGCAAGCGAGAAAAATGAAATGGGCACTTCGCCTGACTGCCAACGCGCTTGTGCGGGCGGCTATGAATCCTGCCAATAGAACGACAGTCATGATGATTTCCTGTGCCGCCCAGTGCTGCACGATGACCATTGCTGTCAGTACGCCCAGCGTGAGACTTTGCAATACAGTCAGAATACTGAATTGAAGAACCGCTTTTTCCCCGATCCGGTCATAACGGTCTTTAAAACCCAGGGCGAACCAGATCCGCACCCCTCCCAGCATGATCAAAAGCAAGGCCTCAACCGCCAACCACCACCCATATTCTATAAGCAGTGGTGTACCGGTTAGCATGATCAGGGATATGATCGTGTATACGGGCGCACCCAAAAGTGAGCGGCGGGCGAGTTCATTGGCTGACGCCCGATCGAGATAGGATTCGAGATCTGGCAGCGCACCAGCATCTTTGACGATATCTAACATGGCAAATCACCCCTTTTTCAATTGTCTTACTAAGCCCTTGAATACAGCTACCAGCATGCCCTTTCCCAAAGGCCTGCGGATTCCTGTAAGCATTCAAAATGCCGTTAGCGACTGGGCGAAACCGAAAACCAAGTCCATTTGACTTCCGGCTTCGCTAAGGGAGACTTTAATTCTGGTGTTCCGGACTAAATCAACATCAATGTTATGTCCGTGCTTCCCTGCCGCGTTCATCCTTGAGCACCCCTGGATCCTGTATTGAGTATGCGTCAGTATCGCCTACCGTGCTACTGTTCAAAGTGACAGATTTTGAGTGGTAAGAGCAAAGTGTTGCGAAGGACGTATATAGCCCTTGATTGTGCCGCCTGAGCGGGTTTATTCGTGGTGATGGCCTGTCTGTATTCGTCGAGTTTTCACCCTGATGGGCAATGTCGGCAATACTGATCGGGCTGGCATTAGTCGTTAAAAACCACCGTTGGAAAGTGCTGTACGGAATCCTGGCCGTTCTGACGCTTACTTTTGCTTTGCTTGACCTGCTTGAGGCCATGATCCACAAGGAAGATTTTGACTGGCTGGCGAACAATTGGGCCGACACCATCTGGAGTGTTCCCTACCTGGTAATCGTCGTTGCCGCCCGGGCCCGTTATTTTAACTATCCCGAACCTGTTGTCGGGGTTACGCGGTTGGTCAAGGAATTCGAGCGGCCGTTTTACCTGTTAAGCCCCATCATTCTCATGGTTTTCATATTGCCGGTGTTGCATATCGTCTTTCAGCAATTTGGACTCATGGAGTCGAACCTGATGCAGCCGCTGGGGGCAGTGGTTTTGACCAGTTTGAGTATTTTCTTCCTGCTGGTGGTCATTGAACACAGGTCGTTGCGCAGATCAGGGCGTTTGGAAGAAGAATACGCAATGGAAAATGAGCGGTTGCGTGTCAAGCAGAAAGTGGCGGATCAATCGGAGGTCGCCAAAGCCCGCTTTCTGGCGATGGATTGCCAGATGCCCGGTATGGAAGGAATCGAGGCTACGCGCATGATCCGTAAACAGGGGTATTCACCAACCGATCTGCCCGTCATAGCCTTGACGGCACACGTATTTGACGAAGATCGCAAGCTTTGCATGGATGCGGGAATGAACGCCTTTCTTTCCAAGCCCCTGTCATTGGAACAACTTCGTGATGCGCTGAATACCTGGCTTTGACTGAGTTTGACGCTCGCTCAATCGTCCAGCGGCAGCCCACTGGGCAACCCATTGACCACATCGAGATCACTGCGTAAATCAAGACTTCCAGGGAACAAAGAGAAGTTCACCATGATCCGAGTTTTTATTTTCAACGGGTCGATATTACTTGCTTTGTCATTTTGTGTGTCTACGATCGCCCATGCCGCTGAACGCACCTGTGGAAAAAGGAACCTGGCCAGGGATGTGCTGGTTGTGCACCTATTTTCCGGCTGTAATGCTCGCCGGGTGCCTTAGCCACTTGCATAAAGTCAGGCTGCTAGCCAGGATGATAATGGCTGCGGGAAGGCCGCCCAGGTTGGACAGCATCTTGATGCCGTCAATGCCGACGAAACTCACCATGGTCCAGGAAACCACGCCGATAATACTGCCCCACAATACCTTGACACCAAGGCCGGCTCTTTCTTCCGAGTCGGCATCGAAACCGACGGTGCACAGATTCCCAATTGCGTCTGTATTTGAATCTGCAGCTGTGACATAGGAGATAAAGGCAACGAAAATCAACACTAAGGTCATTAGCTGGCTGAGCGGTAGCTGGTTGAATACGAAATAGAGCAGTTTCTCGGGGCCCTGATCGCTCAAGGTCGCATTCAATATACCGGCCTGTGTCATGTCCGTATGGATGGCCATGCCTGAAAAGATGGAAATCCAGACAATGGCGAACAGGGCCGGGAAAAACAAATTGATTTGAATGAACTCACGGACGCTATAGCCGCGCCCGATCTTGCCCAGGAACAGGGCGGCGATGGGCGCCCAGGCAAACCAGACCGCCCAGTTGAAAACACTCCATTTCTGCGCCCAGTCATCACCCGATACGGCGCCCGTGAACAGGCTGAGTTCAAAGAAGTTGCCGAGATAGGAACCGAGCCCCTGGGTACCGAAAGACAACAGGAAAACAGTGGGTCCGAATACGAAAACGAACAGGCCGAGGAACAGCAGCAGGTAGGCATTGATCGACGATAACCTGGCGATTCCCTTATGCAGTCCGCTGGCTGCGGAAATGACAAAAGTAGCGACGATCAGGCTGACTGATATACCCAGTGTGAGAGGAGTCGTCCTGATATCCGTGAACTCTCCCACCCCGCCCACCAGTGTCATGGCCCCGGTACCAAGCGAAGACGCCATGCCGGCAACCAGAGCATAGAGGGCAATCGTATCGATAATCTGTCCGTTTCTCCCCAGTACGTTGTCGCCAAAAACCGGTTGCAGGGAACTGCCAATGGAAAACGGCAGTTTCGAATTGTAAAAAGCCAGTGCGAAGACGAGCGAAGGTACGGCATAGATGGCATAAGGCGTGAACGACCAGTGCAGTATCATCGCCGACATGGAGAACTTGGCGGCCTCGACGGAACCGGCTTCCAGCCCCCAGGACACCGGTGGAAAATTCAGGTGATAAATCGGTTCGGCCGTGGTCCAGAACAAAACACCCACCGCGAGCGTTGTGCACAGGGCGATAAAAAACCACCTGGTTTTGGACAGCAGTGGCGTTGCTTTATCGCCCCCAATCCTTATCTTGCCCAGCGGTGAAAAATAGACGATCAGGATCAGCATGAGCAAGTAGAAGCTGCCGAGGCTGAAGAACCAGGACATCTGGTCAAGGACCGTGGTGTTGAGAGACGTTGTCACCCTGAGAAAACCCTCCAGGTCGACAAAACTCATGACGACTGCGCCCATCAATATCAGGAATGAAGGCCAGAAGACCAGCGGCCGGATTTTTTCAAACATGGGCGCCCTTTTGTTCAGCTGTTGTTGTTCAGATCAGGTTGCGTTCTATTTTTTCATTAAACTGTTGCTCAAAGATACAGTTTTCGCCTTCCCAGGCCTGCCATGTCGCGCGGATAAAATAGTGTTGGCTCGACGATGTCATTTTGTAATGGCTGCGCAGGGCGGTTTCTGTATCACCCTGCTGCATTTTCACACGGAGAGTAGCTTCTGACTTTGCCGAGTTGGGTTCGTCCGGATGAATGCTGAGTAACTGGTTGATCGTAAAATCAACACCGGTGTCACATGAACGGTGCCAATGGTAACCATAATCTGTCTCTGTCCTGATCTTGAGCTCGCCCGTTTCCGGATCTTCGCGGGTGGTTTTCCTTGTATGCCCGGGTCTCAATTCCAGGCTTGCCGGAAGCTTATCCGGATCATGGTCCGACAGGGCAGGGTTGGTGTTTTCGATGACCGATGCCGGGCAGGGCAGGCTCAGGCGGCACTCTGAAAGTTCCAGATAAAGCCTGTCTTTGAAGGGCGATGGCCAGATCAGCGGCCAGTAGGCGTTGGAAACGGCTAACCTCAGCCGGTGGCCCCGGGGCAGTCGATAGGCAATGTGGTTAAGTGCTATATCGACACGATATGTCTGGCCGGGAACCAGTGCTTCGGGATTCTCATTCGACTCCCTGTGAGCCAGGTTCAGCACACCGTAGGTGACCAGCGTGCTTTCTCCTGCAGGGTGAACATCACAGAGCCTGACGATGACATTGGATACCGGTTGATCTGAACAAAGGGCTAAATTCACCCGTGGCTGGCCGACGATATCGAGGATTTCTCCAAGTACTGGTGTGTCAAAGGTTCGGGACTGGCGGTCATCGGCCTGCTGGTCATTTGGAAATTCGCCGCTGAAACCAATACCAACCATCAGTTTACCGCCCATTCTGCCCGTCGTTTCCGGAGAATTGACTTCAAGCGTATGTGGCTTGTCGTTGGGCTCCGTCAACAGGGAGCCGGGATGCAAAAAATACTGCCTGTGCCGCATCGAGGCAGGTGGCCAGGCAACCGCGCTTTGCCAACTGCCCTCGCGGTGCTCATAGTCGACTGCAGGCTTGACCGAATCCATCAGGTAGTACTGCAGTTTCGGCTCATCCATGATGTTGTTTTCAATGCCCTTGAGCCACTTGTCCCACCAGCGAACCGACTCCCTGACATAATCGATTTTTGGATTCGGGCAGGCAATATGGGGATAGGCGTG
>JABDPJ010000068.1 GCA_013042835.1 Lysobacterales bacterium | reverse complement strand
GGCTTCAGGTGTCAGTGAGCATTAGCTCGTGGAGGTTCAAGTCCTCTTCTCGGCACCACCTGATATAAAAAACCCGCCTTCGTGGCGGGTTTTTTTTGCAAAGAATTTTTACTGCGCGCCTGCCGGCTAGTCTGACGGATGCTGGATAATGATGCTTTCTTTCCGGTCCGGCCCCGTTGAAACAATGTGCACAGGCGCACCACACAGGGCTTCTATTGTCGCCAGGTACGACTTGGCGTTGGCGGGCAAATCCTCGAAGCGGGTAATGCCACGCGTGCTTTGCTGCCAACCGGGGAATGACTCGTATTCCACTTCCAGGTCATCCCAGGCTTCGGGGTTTTGTGGTGGCACATCCAGTACCTCGTCACCCAGGCGGTAGGCGACACCGACCTTGATCGTTTCCACCTCGTCGAGCACGTCCATCTTGGTGACGCAGAAACCGCTGACCCCGTTGGTATGCGCCGCCCTGCGCAGGGCAACGGCATCGAGCCAGCCACAGCGTCGGGGACGACCGGTGGTGGCGCCGAATTCCGCACCGCGCTCGGCAAGACCCGCACCAATATCATCGAACAGTTCAGTGGGGAACGGCCCGGAACCGACCCGGGTCGTGTACGCCTTGGTGATGCCCAAAACATAATCTATGGCGTCCGGCCCGACGCCAGCACCGGTACAAACTGCGCCGATGGTCGTGTTCGAAGAAGTTACAAAAGGATAGGTGCCGTGGTCGATATCCAGCAGGGTGCCCTGCGCACCCTCGTAAAGAATGCGTTTACCCTCGGTACGCAGGCGGTGTAGTTCGCCACTGACATCACCGACCAGATCGGCGAAACAGGCGCCCAGTTGTAATGCATCATCCAGCACCCGGTCATAGGCCAGGCCCGGCATGTTGAAATACTTTTCCAGCACGAAATTATGGTAGTCCATGGACTCTTCCAGCTTTTCAGCGAGTAGCTCATGGTTATTCAAATCCGACATCCGGATGCCGCGGCGGGAAACCTTGTCTTCGTAAGCCGGACCAATTCCACGGCCGGTCGTGCCAATTGCCTTGGCCCCTTTGGCCTTTTCGCGCGCATGATCGAGCTTCTCATGATACGGCATAATGATCGGACAGGCGGGCGATATCATCAGCCGGGAACGCACGTCCACGCCCCAGGCTTCCAGGGACTCGGTTTCCTTCTTCAGGGCCTCGAGAGAAACTACCAGGCCATTGCCGATCAGGCACTGCGCCCCTTCATTCAGAATGCCCGAAGGGATCAGGTGCAGGACGGTCTTCTTGCCGTCTATCACCAGGGTATGACCGGCGTTATGGCCTCCCTGGAACCTGACGACGGCATCTACGTCTTTGCTCAGCAGATCAACGATCTTGCCCTTACCCTCATCACCCCACTGGGTGCCCAAAACAACGATGCTTTTTGTCATTTCATTCGTAATCCCGGTTGCGTGGATTCATGTCAGGAAATATAGCAATAACGCGCCCGACAGCATGCTGATTATGCCAGCAATGCGGATTCCCTGCGGCCCCATCTTTGCCGCATCGCGCATCACCTTCATCCAGGTCGATGGCGCAAGGCCGGGCAACAGACCTTCGATGATCAGCACCAGTGCAAGTGCTGTCAGAAGGTCGCTACCCATAAAACCGGACTGCCTGCAAGGAGTGCTCTTCCTGTTTTGCTTTTATCGGGTTCCGTCTGTTCCGAAGTAATCGAAGAAATCAGAGCCGGGATCAATCACGATCGTATCTCCGTTACTACCAAACGCGGTGCGATATGCCTGCAAGCTACGGTAGAAACTGTAGAACTCCTCGTCCTGACCGTAGGCCTTGGCATAGGTGGCAGTAGCTATTGCATCACCCTCACCGCGAACCTTCTGACCATCACGTTCAGCTTCGGCAATCAGCACCTGCACCTGCCTGTCAGCATCAGAGCGAATGCGCTCTGCAGCCTCCCGGCCTTCAAACCGGTACAGGTTGGCTTCTTTCTGGCGGTCTGCGGCCATGCGGCGAAACACGGACTCACGCACGTCGTCGGGCAATTCAATGCTTTTTATCCGCACATCGACCACTTCAATACCGAACTCCTCAGCGGCCGTGTTGGCAGCCTCGGCTACCGCCCTCATTGTCGTAACACGTTGCTCCGAGACGACCTCGACCAGGGTGCGTGCCGCAATCTGGTTACGGATACGGTCACTGACGATACTGTGTAAGCGGTTCAGTGCAATGGCTTCATTACCCTGGGTCGACGTATAGAAGCGTGCAACATCAATGATGCGCCATTTAACAAATGAATCCACATTGACGTATTTCTGTTCAGAGGTCAGCATCAGCTCCGGTGATGTGTCCAGGGTCAGAATGCGTCTGTCAAACTTACGGATATTATTCACGAAAGGCCATTTGACGTTCAGTCCCGGTTCGTAATCCACCTTGACAATGCGGCCCAGTTGAAAACGGATCGCATATTCAGTCTCACTCACGGTGAACAGGCTGGCAAGACCCAGGCCGCCCAGGATCAATAAGATGATGGCTAGTACAGGTTTATTCATCGTCTTCCCTCCCTTCCCGTGCTGCGGGAATCGGGCTTACCGTCCTTGCTGTCGACTCCAACGGGCGTCTTGATAGGTGGCATCATGCGGGCCGGATCGCCTCCGTCTACAGCCCCATCCAATGGCAAGTACAGGATATTGCCACTTGAATCCACATCGAGAAAGACTTTTTTGTTTCTCGCAAATATACCTTCCATGGTTTCCAGGTACATGCGGTTTCGTGTTACGGCAGGTGCCAGGCTGTATTGCTCCAGAACCTGCGCAAATCGGCTGGCCTCACCTTCAGCAAGCGCGATCGTCGAAGCCTTGTAACCCGCGGCTTCCTGTTCAATACGCGCTGCTGTACCGCGCGCACCCGGAATCACACTGTTAGCGTGCACCCGCGCTTCCTCGATAAACCTTTCACGGTCCTCGCGGGCACGGATGACGTCGGAGTAGGCTTCCCTGACCTGCATCGGTACGTTGACGTCGACCAGGTTGAACTCAGTCACCTGTAAACCGGCTTCGTACAAATCCAGGGTTTCCTGCAGGACACGCTGCGTTTCGATACGCACCTTGGTCCTGGCCGTACCTTCCAGAATGGCATCGAGGCTGTTGGTGCCGACGGATTCACGTAAAGCACTTTCCGCCGCCTGGCGAAGTGTCGTCTCGGGCTCACGGACCTTGAACAGGAAATTTTGCGCATTTTTGATCCGGTATTGAACCTTGTAGATGAACTCCACCAGGTTTTCATCCTCGGTCAGCATGTGACCGCGGTCCTCAGCTACCCTGACGTTATTGACGTTCACTTTGGCAAGCGTTTCAAAAGGCCTCGGCAAAGTAAAATTGATACCCGGGTTCAGTGTGCGGGAGTACTTGCCAAACCGCAGCACAACGCCTTGCTCGGCTTCGTCAATGACGTGCACAGAATCCCAGCCGATCCAAAAAACGACCAGCAACAGCACCAGTGAGAAGGCGCCGCCGACTCCACTGCCGCTGCCTTCTCCGCCATCCGAGGAGGATCCTCTACCTCCGCCGCCGAATAAGGATTGCAGGCGTTTACTGACGTTTCCAAAAATTTCTTCCAGATCGGGCGGCTGTTGGCCGCCTGATTTCCAGGGATCTTTATCTCCCTTACCAGGTTCTTTCCAGGGCATTCAACTCTCCAGTGCAAGACGCGACTCTGCGTCCATTTTTAACTTCTCTACTATGTCTGCGAGGCGGGTATTAAATCCGTTGGCAGGTTTGTAAAGCTGATATTCTAGGGCTCACCTTGCCGGGCTACAAGTGCCGAAGGTGACAATATGTTCTCGCGCACCAGGATCCCTTCAGCTCCGGGCATGCGGCCAAGCTGTTCGGCGTCTTGTTGCGACAGGTTAATGTGCACCAGCCAGTGACCCTCATCGGTGACTTTTTCTTCCTCGACCGCGCCGAGATCAAACAATTGTGACCGCAGCTTTGCATGTTGGCCTTCGAGGCTGATCCAGGTGTTAATGCGCTGACCCTTCAGCCGGATCGCGATGGTTTCCTTCAACTCTTCAAGGCCCGTCCCGAGCAGTGCGGACACGTCCATCCTTTTCACCTGTCCGTCGGCGTTCAGCCGCGTCGTCGCAGGCCGCTCGACCAGGTCGGTCTTGTTGAACAGCCGCACGGTCGGTATATCGCTCGCACCGACGCTTTCCAACACATCGTCAACATCGTGTTCGCGCTGCTGGTGGAAGGGGTCCGAGGCGTCGATCACGTGCAGCAGCAGGTCAGCTTCACGGGTTTCCTGCAAAGTTGCATGAAAAGCCGCGACCAGTTCATGTGGCAGGTCACTGACAAAACCTACCGTATCAACCAGCAACACGTTGCCGGTTGGAATATTTGGCAGTTGCCTGACGGTCGGGTCGAGGGTTGCGAACTGCATGTCCTGTGTACCCACATCTGAATCTGTCAACGCATTGAATAGTGTCGATTTGCCGGCGTTGGTATAACCCACCAACGCCACGGTAAATACGTGCGCCCGTTCCCGTCTGCGGCGGCTTTGCGCCCGCTGTGCACGCACCTTGTCGAGCCTTCCCTTGAGATAGGCGATGCGCTGACCAATGAGCCGGCGGTCAGTCTCCAATTGCGTTTCACCGGGCCCGCGTAAACCGATGCCGCCCTTCTGACGCTCCAGGTGGGTCCAGCCCCTGACCAGCCGGGTCGAAATATGCCGCAACTGGGCCAGCTCAACCTGCAATTTACCTTCGTGGGAGCGTGCGCGCAGCGCGAAAATGTCCAGGATCAGCGTAGTCCGGTCGAGCACACGGCATTCACAGCGTTTCTCAATGTTACGTTCCTGGATTGCCGAAAGCGGCCGGCTAACCAGCACCAGGTCCGCCCCGGTCGCAGCTACCCGCTCAGCAACTTCTTCGATTTTTCCACTGCCGACGAAAAACCGGGCGTCCGGACGGTCACGTGGTGCGGTTAGGGTTGCGGTTACCTCAACGCCGGCAGAACGGCACAATTCCTGGAACTCATCCAGTTGATCGGGACCGGTGTCCGCAAAAATTGGATGCAGCAAAACCGCGCGGTTGCCCCGCCCCGCCCGTTCAAACAAGTCCGAAATTTCCTTTGCTAGCCGTTGTCCTCATCCTCATACACGTTGACATTCCTGGCTGGAACAATGGTGGAAATAGCGTGCTTGTATATCATCTGACTGACGGAGTTCTTGAGTAAAACAACAAATTGATCGAAAGACTCGACCTGGCCCTGCAACTTGATCCCGTTAACCAGGTAAATCGATACCGGCACCCGTTCGCGACGCAGTGCGTTCAAGAAAGGTTCTTGTAATGACTGACCCTTGGACATAGCAGTTACTCCTAGATTTTTATTAATATCCGACTGGTGGCGGAACAGACTACATGGGTCCGGAAGTTCTAAGCTTCAAGGAAACCCCCTATCTCGGCAAAAACTTTTTGCTTCGACCCTTCTGCCTGCAAATCATACCATATTGGTACACCTTCCCGCCGCAACCAGGTCAGCTGCCGCTTGGCCAGTTGGCGGGTCGCCGCAATGGCTTTTTCACGCATCTCTTCTAACGACAAATCACCCGCCAGCCACTGCCAGCCCTGGCGATACCCCACGGCCCGCATGGCGGGCATGTCTGCTGTCAGATCGGGTCGCGAGTAGAGAGATTTCAGCTCCTCGATAAAACCTGCCTGCATCATCAGGTCAAACCGCTGCGCGATTCTCTCATGCAGAATACTGCGTGGTTCGGGCGAGATGATGACCTTGTGAATATCGTATTTCAATGCTTCACCGGCCATCTCCCGTTGCAGTTCACTCATCGGCTGGCCGCTGATCGCAATGACCTCCAGTGCCCTCTGGATGCGCTGCGGGTCATTGGGATGTATGCGGGATGCCGCGGCCGGATCCATTTCCTGAAGGATTTCATGCATCGCTTTCCAGCCAATCTCTCCGGCCTGCTTTTCCAACGATTCGCGTACCCGGGGGTCGGCGGCAGGCAGTTTTGAAAGCCCATGTTCGAGTGCGTTGAAATACAACATGGTGCCGCCAGCCAGCAATGGTATTCTGCCGGCATCGGTGATCGACTTCATCTCCCGCAGCGCATCACTGCGAAAATCGGCCGCCGAGTAACTCTCGGATGGATCGCGAATGTCAACCAGGCGATGTGGCGCCCTGCGCAGGGTCTCCGCGTCCGGTTTGGCCGTCCCGATATCCATGCCGCGATAAACCAGCGCCGAATCGACGCTGATAATTTCGAACGGAAAACGCTGGCACAAATCGATCGCCAGGCCGGTCTTCCCGGAGGCGGTCGGCCCCATGAGGAACACGGCCCTGGGCAACTTTTCAGGTTTCACCGCGCTTAAACCCCGCCTTCAGCGTCCACGCAGGAACAGGCGGTCGAGGTTCTGCATATCCAGCTGAACCCAGGTTGGCCGGCCGTGGTTGCACTGCGCGGAACGCTCGGTTCGCTCCATGTCCCGCAGCAGGGCGTTCATCTCTGCAAGATTCAACTGGCGGTTGGCGCGCACCGATCCATGGCAGGCCATGGAGGAAAGGACTTCGTCCATCTCCGACTCAATTTTCAGACTCCTGCCGTCTGACGCCAGTTCCGAAAGCACATCCTGCAACAGGCGCTTGACATCGGCCTGCTGCAACAGGGTCGGCACTTTTCTCACGACCACGGTTTCTGGTCCTGAACGGTCACAGGAAATCCCGAGTGCTTCGAGGTTTACGGCGTGCTGCTCCACCATATCGGCTTCCCGCTCACTGACGTGTACGGTTACCGGTACCAGCAGGTTCTGGCTGCGAATGCCATCCTGCTCCAGACCAGCCTTGAAACGTTCATAAGTGATCCGTTCATGCGCAGCGTGCATGTCAACGAGCACCAGGCCGTGCTGGTTTTCAGCCAGTATGTAAACTCCGTGCAATTGCGCCAGGGCGAAGCCCAACGGCGGAATCTCCCCCGGCTCCCCGCTCGCACCGTTGTCCTGGCTGAATGCCGGGCCAGCAGAGGTTCCCGTCGATGAAGAAACCAGCCGGGCATAATTTTGTACCTGTTCAGCGACACTGATCGGCATGGCGGGTTGCCTGTCAGCCCAGTCTCCGGTTTGCATATTGCCGGCAGGATCCTGGACTTCTGTTCCGGGCCGCAGGGAGCCGGCGCCTACACCTGCATCTGCCAGGCAGTGATTAAGCGTGGAGTAGATAAAATCATGCACAGAGCGTGAATCGCGGAAACGGACTTCATGTTTCTGTGGATGAACGTTCACATCCACACCGGCGAACGGCATTTCCAGAAACAGCACGAATGCCGGGTGACGGCCATGAAAGAGCACGTCGCGGAATGCCTGCCTGATCGCATGGGCCACCAGGCGGTCCCTGATAACGCGGCCATTGACAAAAAAGTACTGCCGGTCGGCCTGCGGGCGGTTATAGCGCGGCTCAGCTACCCAGCCACGCAGGGCAAAGTGACCGCGCCGCTCATCGACATGCAATGCGTGTTCGACAAATTCTGCACCGATCACGTTTTCCAGCCTGGCCAGCATGTCCGCATCCGTGCGCACTGGCGGAAACTGCCGAACGATGCGGTTGTTGTGCTGCAACTGGAAACTCACATCAGGGCGTGCCAGCGCAAAACGCTTGACCAGTTCGTCGACGTGCGAATACTCGGTACGGTCAGTGCGCATGAATTTCCGGCGTGCAGGCACGTTATAAAACAGGTCGCGCAACTCCACCGTCGTGCCGTGTGCTCCCGCGGCGGGGACTGCGGGCTGAATGTCACCGCCGGCCACCTTGACTTGCCAGGCATGTTCCCCGTCGCCGCTGCGCGAGGTAATTGTCATGCGACTGACCGAGGCCATACTGGGTAAAGCCTCGCCCCTGAAACCCATGGACGCGACCTCCTCCAGTTCTTCCAGCGAGGAAATCTTACTGGTCGCATGACGGGCAAGCGCCAACGGCAGTTCAGCCTTGGGAATGCCGCAACCGTCGTCCGTTACCCGCACCAGGCGTTTACCACCCTGTTCCAGGGCAACCTGGATTGCCGTTGCTCCTGCGTCCAGGCTGTTTTCGAGCAATTCCTTGACCACCGAATTAGGCCGCTCGACAACTTCACCTGCGGCAATCTGGTTAATAAGGAGTTCTGGTAACTGGCGAATAGGCATCCGTACACTTTTAGCCGTTTTCAGCCTGACCTTCAAGCATGAATCTCACTTTGGTGTAGTTATTATCAGCGCCTGACACGGCCATTCCGTTTTTTTGAAACCCTCATCTATCAATGACTGCAACCTCTCAATTGCCGTCATCCCCGCGCTGACTGGGATCTCCTGACGATTACCGTATCTGTCAATAACAGCACCCGGCCTCAAAGCACGTCAAACCGACCCAGGTCGGGGTTCCGCCACTCGCGGCCCCGGGATGACGGTGCCTGTTCTCGGTTTCTGAACGTGCCTAACTGGTGGGAATGATCAGTTCGCGGCCGACGAGGATCTTATCGCCGCGAATTTTATTGGCGCTGCGCAAACGGTTCAGGCTTACGCTGTAACGGCTGGCTATGCCACCGAGGGTGTCACCCCTTGCAACCACGTATTTAAGGCCGTCACGGTTGGCCGCTATCCAGGTACCGGGTGGTGGACTGGAGTAAAAGTAGTCGCGCACACCACGGGTAATTGCCTTGGCCATGCGTTGCTGAAATTCTTTTTCGGTCAGGCGTTTTTCTTCGCTGGGATTGCTGATGAATGCCGTCTCGATCAGCACTGACGGGACATCGGGCGATTTGAGAACCATGAAATTGGCGCGACCGACATGTGGCTTATGGACGTTGCCGGTGCGCTTCAGGGCCGCGAGGATATCGACAGCAACCTTGTTGCTGGCCTCCCGGGTTGCGCTTTGGGACAGGTCCAGCAAAACCGAAGCCAGCATATCGTCCTTGTCCTTCAGCGTAACACCGCCGACCAAATCCGATGCGTTTTCGCTGTCCGCCAGCAAACGGGCAAATTCACTGCTGGCGCCCCGGGGTGATAAAACGAATACCGAGCTGCCCCGGACGGTGCGTTTTTTGAACGCATCGGCATGTATCGACAAAAACAGGTCGGCGCGCGCCTTGCGTGCCTTCTCATAGCGCCCGCGCAAGGGAATGTAGTAGTCGCCGTCGCGGGTCAACACGGCCCGCATACCGGATTCCGCATCAATGGTTTTCTTCAATTCGCGGGCAATGCGCAGCACCACGTCTTTTTCACGTGTCTTGCGCTTGCCTATCGCGCCGGGATCTTCACCACCATGACCGGCGTCAATGGCAATAACGACATCCCGGTTGGGTTTGCTGATATCGGTGACATGCTTGACCATGGATGCCTTTTGCCGGCCCGATTTTGTAAACAGGTCAATGACGAGGCGGTGGTTGTATTGTGCGGTAGGCTCCAGCAGGAAACTTTTGAGTTCGGCACTTTCACTCAGGTCAAAGACCACCCGGAGGGTGTTTTTGTCCGGCTGGCCGTAGCGGACCCCGGTTATAACACCGGCATGCTCTTTATCCAGTTTGAGCGGGATATCGATGGATGATCCCTGCAAATCCACCACCACCCGGTGCGGGTCTTTGAGGGTAAAAAGTTTGTATGAAGTCTTTCGGTCCAGGTCAAGCACCGCACGGGTCTTGACGGGATCGGCCCACACGCGAAAACCACTCACCTCTGCAGCCGAAAGCTGCACAGACATCATTAAAAGCATGCTTGCTAAAAATAAGCGATTACCCACCGGCTCCTGATCCCCTGGCTCACACCTCCATGTCGGTATACATAATGATGAATTGCTTTTCGCGAAAAAGCAATAGTTCCTGATAAAAAACCGTAAGATATGAATATTAGCTAAAGCAGCCGATTAGGTATTAAAAGCCGAGTAATCCATGGCTTTTGCCCGTCGCGTGCGGGCGCTCCAGTGCAGATCACGACCCTCGTGTGCGTAGACAAACCGGAACACGAAGTCCGCATCCGGCAACCACTGACCGCCCCTGTCCGGCCATTCGACCAGCAATACGGTACCTTCATCCATCAGGTCCGTTATGCCCAGGAACTCCAACTCCTCCGGGTCACTGATACGGTATAAATCCATGTGCAGAACCTGCAGCGAGGCCGTCTGGTACTGTTCGAGCAATCCATAGGTCGGGCTCTTGACCCTGCCCTTGTATCCCAGTGCGTGAATCAGCCCCCTGGCAAATGTCGTTTTGCCGGCACCGAGGTCGCCTTCGAGCCAGATCACCATGGGCGCCCTCAAGTTGCACGCAAATTCATTCGCGAATGCTTCAAGGCTCGCCTCATCGGGAAAAGCCACTACACCCCCATTGACTCCAGTCACGCTCCCGCCGACCTCCATACTTTGGCGAGGTGATCGATGATGTCGCCTGCCATCAACGCCATTTCACCGCTCTCCAATGCTGCAAGGTCACCCGCTGCCGCGTGTGCCAGGGCACCCGCTTCCGCCGCATCACGGCAGGTCAGCCCCTGTGCCAGCAGCGCGACCAGTATGCCCGTCAGCACATCGCCGCTGCCGGCCGTGGCCATGCCGGGATTACCCAGCGGGCAAATGGAATACGAACCATCAGGACCCGCCACGACTGTGCCGCAGCCCTTGAGGACTACCTGCGCATTGAATCGTTCGGCCAATGTCATGGCTGCCTGAACCCTGTCGTGCTGCACTGCGGACACTTTGCAATCGAGCAAACGCGCCGCTTCACCGGGGTGCGGGGTCAAAATCCAATCACTTCGCTGGACGGTTGTCTGTGCGCAGAGCTCAGCCAGAAGATTCAGGCCGTCCGCATCAACGACCAGCGGGGTGTCCGCCGCCAGGCAAATATCCAACAACGATCTGGACCAGGCCTGCGCGCCCAGGCCGGGCCCTACAGCAAGAATGAAGTCAGCTATATTGTCCGCCAGCCACGTCGTGTCCGCACCGATGGCTTTCACCATCAGTTCTGGACAGCTCAGGTTAACCAGGCCGGCGTGAGCGGCCGCGGTCGCCAGTGTTACCCTGCCCGCCCCGCTGCGCAGCGCGGCTTCACCGCACAAGCGGATGGCACCGCTCATACCCTCGATTCCACCCACGGCAAGGACGTGTCCAAAACTACCCTTGTGAGAATTACGCGGCCGGGGCGATAACGCCGTGGTCAAAACATCCGGTGACAAAAGCCTGCCGGCCCCGGCGGCCTGTTCCGCGGCTGCCGCCGCTGGAATGGCAAGATCATCAAATGTAACGGGACCGCAGTAATCCGGACCATCGGCCGTGTACATGCCACGCTTGCGGCCAACAAAGGTCACCGTCCCTGCCGCCCTGACAGCGCAGCCCATGGCACAACCGGTGTCGGCATTCAGGCCTGACGGAATATCGATGGCCAGGATCGGGCAACCGAGCTGGTTCAGATATGCAATGGCCTGCCGGAAAACTCCGCCGACCTCGCGGTCGATTCCCGTACCCAGCAAGGCGTCGAGGGCCAGGTCAAATCGCGCGTCTTCCGCGATTGGCCAGGTCTCGACCTTACCGCTGGCTGCGAGCCAGTCTGCATACGCTTTAGCTGCATCACCCTTTAGGTTTGCGGGGTCGACGAGTGAGCTGACGGTGACATCGATTCCGGCCTCGGCGGCCAACCTGGCAACCACGTAACCATCACCGCCATTATTTCCCGGCCCGCACAACACGAGCCAGCGCTGCGCGGACGGAAATTGTGCAAAGGCGGTGCCGAGCACTGCCGTTCCTGCGCGGCACATCAGCTCATAACCGGGAATACCCAGGCCATCAATCGCTGCGGAATCAATCCCGCGAACCTGCTTTGCGGTATACAATTTGTGACAGATGCCGGACATGTGTCCATTATAGCGGTGAATCATTCAGTGAATCTCCCCAAAATACCTAAAAATATCGATGCTGACGGGGCAGACCCTGAAGCGATGCTGGAATTGGCTGAACGCATTCGTCGATGGGGTGGCGAGCTGGGGTTTCAACAAGTCGGTTTTTGCGATACCGGTCTGCAGGAACACGAGGCGCGGCTCAATCAGTGGCTCGCCGACGGCTTCCATGGCGAAATGGAATACATGCACCGCCACGGGACCTTGAGAAGCCGGCCCGCTGAACTCCATCCGGGCACCATCCGGGTAATCAGCGTACGCATGGATTACTTTCCGGAATCTGCGGCAGACCTGGAAAGTTTACTGGAAGAAAGTACCAAGGGTGTCGTTTCCCGCTATGCCCTGGGCCGTGATTACCACAAATTGATGCGCAAACGCCTGCAGAAGCTGGCCCGACGGATCGAGGAACATTGCGGGCCGTACGGTTACCGGGTGTTCGTGGATTCTGCCCCGGTACTGGAAAAGGCGTTGGCTGAAAAGGCCGGGTTGGGCTGGATAGGCAAGCATTCCAACCTGATCAACAAGCAGGCAGGCAGCTGGTTTTTTCTCGGCGAAATCTATACCGACCTGCCGCTGCCCGTTGATGCCCCTGCTGACAATCATTGCGGTGCCTGCACCCGCTGTATTGAGGTTTGCCCGACACAGGCCATCGTCGCACCCTACCGCGTCGATGCCAGGCGCTGTATTTCCTACCTGACCATTGAGCTTCGCGGCAGCATTCCACAGGAGCTGCGCCCGCTGATGGGCAACCGGATTTACGGCTGCGACGACTGCCAGCTGGTTTGCCCGTGGAACCGCTTTGCCGAACCCACGGAGGAAGCAGATTTTGCGCCGCGACAGGGCCTCGATGCCCCTGATTTAATTGCGCTTTTCCAGTGGAATGAAGAACAGTTTCTGCGCCGGACCGAGGGCAGCGCCATCCGCCGCATAGGCTTTGATTGCTGGTTGCGCAACATCGCGGTCGCACTGGGTAACGCCGCGACAAGCGCAGCCGTGATCGCAGCGTTGCAAGGCCGCAAAGACCATGAATCCAGCCTGGTGCGCGAACATGTTGAATGGGCGCTCGCGCAGCATTGTTCCACTAATGTTCGCTGAATTCCGGGCAAATTTATCGGCTGGGGTTACGGCCCCTATAAGGTCTGTGATATTCTTTCCCAACTCGATTCTTGACCCTCGATTTGAAGGAAAATCGTCCCATGAAAATGCTGGAAAAACTCGATGCAATGCGCCGTCATGGCGGAGCGGTTCAAACGTTTGGCCTGGATGATGAAACGCTGCTGAGGATCGCAGAAACTGACGCCAGGCTTGGCAAAGCAGTGGATGCCGCCTACGCCGGTTTTCTCGATTTGCTGGAAGAAGAACCCGAACTGATGGCCCTGCCTGAAAAAGACCTGGTTGCAGCGGTGCAGGAGGGTTTCGTTAACTTCTACCCGGTCGATGCCATCAACCCTTACGTGGCACTTGCCGGTGCCGGCCCATGGATCGTCAGCACCCGCGGGGCAGTCCTGTATGAATGCGGTGGCTACGGCATGCTCGGTTTCGGCCATGCGCCCCAAAACGCACTCGAAGCAATGAACCAACCGCATGTCATGGCCAATGTCATGACACCCTCGTTCAGCCAGAAACGCCTGGTCGACGCCCTGCGAAAAGAATTGGGACACACCCGGGGTGCCTGTCCGTTTGAACGCTTTTTCTGCCTGAACAGCGGTTCGGAAGCAGTCACGCTGGCGGCGCGTATCTCCGATATCAATGCCAGGGTCATGACCGACCCGGGCGGCAGGCATGCCAGCAAGCCGATTCGTATCCTCAGCTTGCAACACTCTTTCCACGGGCGCACCGACCGGCCCGCACGGTTTTCGGATTCGACGCGCCCGGCATGTTGCAAACACCTCGCCAGCTTCCGTGATTACGACAACCTGCTGACGGTAGAGCCCAATAATATTGCGCAACTGGAGCAGGTCTTCGAATACGCAGACAAGCACCAGATGTTTATCGAAGCCTTCTTCATGGAGCCGGTTATGGGCGAAGGGAGCCCCGGCCAGGCCGTGACCCCCGAATTTTATGCCCGTGCAAGGGAACTGACTAAAGCCCATGGCTCCCTGTTGCTGGTAGATTCGATCCAGGCGGGCCTGCGTGCCCGGGGCGTGCTGTCCATCTGTGATTACCCCGGGTTTGAAAACCTCGAGGTACCGGACATGGAAACCTACTCGAAAGCACTGAACGGTGGTCAATACCCGCTTTCTGTACTCGCCTTGAGTCCCGATGCTGCAAAAATCTACCGGGCCGGCGTCTATGGCAACACCATGACGACCAACCCGAGGGCGCTGGACATCGCAGTTGCGGTGCTGAACGACATCACACCGCAGTTGCGGCAAAACATCCGTGACCGTGGACAGGAACTTTTCGACAAGCTGACGGCGTTGCAGAACGAGACGCAGGGCTACATCACCAAAGTGCAGGGCACAGGACTGCTGGCCAGCACTGAACTCGATCCCGCGCTGTTCAAGAGCTACGGCGCCAACTCGACCGAGGAATACATTCGCAAGCACGGTATCAACGTTATCCACGGCGGCGTCAATGCATTGCGCTTTACCCCGTCTTTCGATATCACGAGTGCGGAAATCGACCTCATTATCCAGGTTACCCGCGACGCATTGATCAATGGCCCCCGCAAGGAAGTGGCGCCTGCAGGGGCGACCAGCGAAGCGGCCTGACCGCATGTGACTCATTCACCATCAGGATAAGCGCCACGGTTGTGGCGCTTGTTGTATCTGAAGCGGAAAATTCTCCGCAACCATTTACGGAGCGACACCATGGCGCATATGAAACCACTGCCGGCAGAGACCACGCCCGAATTGAAGGCTGACTTCGATATATTCGACAGAATCCTGGGCTTCGTTCCCAACAGTTTGCTGACCATGCAGCGCCGGCCAAAAATGGTCAAGGGATTCGGTGAACTGACCAAGGGCGTCATGGATCCGGAGGGTGCGGTGGACCTGGGCCTGATGCGCCTGATTGCGCATTTTTCAAGCCGCGCCGCGGGCTGCCAGTACTGCGAAGCCCACTCCCTGGTAGCCGCGAAAATCCACCATGTACCGCAGGAAAAACTGGCTGCGATCTGGGACTACCGGACCAGTGACCTGTACACGGAAGCCGAGCGCGTAGCGCTGGATTTCGCCATGGCTGCGGGTTCGGTGCCCAATGCGGTTGACGCGGAGTTATTCGCCCGCATGCGACAGCACTGGTCGGAAGAACAGATTGTGCAGATTCTCGGCGCAGTTTGCCTGTACGGGTTTCTGAATCGCTGGAACGATTCGATGGCGACCGATCTCGAGGAAGCTCCGCGCGACATGGGCGATAAAGTCCTGGCCAGGGGCGGCTGGACCGGCGGTAAACACGTTTAAAAAACCGCGGACAGGCAGGAGAGGAAAGCCCGGCCGCGGATGGAAAAACCGCCTCTGTGATATGGAGCAGACATGGACCGTAGAGTCACTGAGTAATGCTTTTGCCAGTATCCGGGTTTGCAAACCCTGAGCGCATACCGGTACCTGGAAGCGCCTTGCGCGAGCACATTACCCGCAGCTGTCAGCCCAGGATGATGGCGAACACTTGGGGCAGGAAATACAAGCCGGCGAGCAGCACACTTCCGCCAAGAACGTTGCCCAACACGGATAACACCATGCGCAATATTGAAGTTTCCTGTTGATAATCCTCATCATTGACCGCTTCCACCCGCACGCCGGTTCCGTGGCCCGGCATAACGCTGTCGTGCGCGACCTGAAGCTGGCTGGTATCTGTTTGCTGAAAAAGTACGCGTTGCATATCGTGTTCTCCTGTTGACCGGCATCTAGGAAAACACAAACCGTTCTCAATTCATGAGAAGCGCGGAGCTGCACCGCAAAGCCAAAACCGTCAGCTGTAAATTTCAGCTGCCCTGCGGGCGGATTCTGCCACTGCATCGCGCAGGAAAGGCGGTTCCACGACTTCCACTTCGGGTCCGTATCTGAGGATGTCCATCACCAGTTCGCGGGGGCTGCTGAAGGGTAATTCCAGTGTCCAGGCGCCTTCGCCATCGTAGTGACCCCTCTGGTCGGGTCTTCCAGCAGCACCTGGTCGCTGATTCGTTCCAATGAGAAACTGCGCAAGCCATCGGCCATGTGACACCAGGCGTCCAGGTACCAGGAATTGCGGTACTGCGTCAGGCGTTGCGGGCCTCGATGTAGGCCGGTGCTTTGCCGATGCCGTCAAGGCTGCGCTGCCTGCCCAGCAACTTTTGATGAACTGGGCCAACAACCAGGAAATATGGCGGGCGAATAATACGGAGTACGCTACGGTTGCGCAGCTTCCGGTGCCAACACATGACCGGTACAACTTTACGCTCACGGCCCGGTCCGCGACGGCCTTCACGCTCACCGCAACTGCAACTGGTGATCAGCTCAAAGATAAATAGCGCGGCAGGTCCTGCACACCCATGTGGCTGAACCAGTCCAATACCAAAGGCCCCCAATACACGGTTAGCGGCACAGCCACGACTTTTTGCTGGTAATAATTGCCATAAGACTTCCCCATAATATTTTATCGCAAGCGAAGATTAACTCTAATTTTCATACGCTTATTGATGTTATTACGAAATAAGGCGCAGCTGATATAATAATTAAAACGGCAACAAGGCTGTGCCTTTGTTCTATTCGACAGTCAGATCATGGCAGCACAAAGCAGTTAGGGCACTGGTCGCAGTCGCTCTATTGCCGTTTCTCTTTTCCGGTCAGGATCAAACCACGGCCCTGGAAAAGACCTATCAACGCGGCAGCCTGACGCTGCTGACCCGTAACGGCGCCAGCAGTTATTTTATCGGCCCGGACGGCGAAACCGGCCCCGAATACGATATCGTCGCATCTTTTGCCGACTACCTTGGTGTTGCGATCGAAGTTGAAATCGCTGAAGAATTCAACGATCTCGGCACCATGCTGGAGAAAGGACAGGGAGACCTGGTCGCCGCGAACCTGACCCGCACACCGGCGCGGGAACGGCGGTTCAGATTCGGTCCCGACTATGCCGAGGCCAGGACCGTGGTGGTTTACAAGCGCGGCAAAACACGGCCACGCCAATTGGCGGATCTGGTTGGCAAAAGGGTGGCGGTGATTGCCGGTTCAAGCTATGAAGACTTGCTGTTAAAGGCCCAAAAGGACCTGCCCGACCTGCAGTGGACTTCAGAACGATCCACCGGCATGGAAAGCCTGCTGCTCGCCATCGCTGATAATGAGCTGGATGCCACGCTGGTGGACTCGAACATATTCAGGATCAACAGCCAGTTTTATCCCGGATTGAAAATTGGTTTCACCCTGGCTGATGACCAGCGGCAGGCCTGGGCTTTTCTGCCGGGCGACGATGATTCACTGGTGCAGAAAGCGCGTTCATTTTTCAAGCTGGTGTCCGAAAACGGCAGCCTGGCCAAGATCCAGGATCGTTACCGGGAAAACGACAACAACCTTGACCGGGTTGGCATGTTCCAGTTCATGAAACAGGTCAGAAGCCGCCTGCCGGACCTGTTGCCCATGTTCCAGGAGGTGGCGCAGGCCCATGGCCTGGACTGGCGCCTGTTGGCAGCCATGGGCTACCAGGAATCCCACTGGGACCCCGAGGCGGCCTCGGTCACCGGCGTGCGTGGCATCATGATGCTGACGCAGCGCACAGCCGCGCAACTGGGTGTAACCGACCGCCTTGACCCCGAACAGAGCATTGAAGGCGGGGCCCGGTACTTCAAGCAAATGCGCAAGCGCTTGCCCAGCCGCATTCCCGAACCCGATCGCAGCTGGATGGCGCTGGCTGCCTATAACATGGGGATGGGGCATCTGCGTGACGCCCGCAAGCTGACCGAGAAACAGGGCGGAAATCCCGACCGCTGGCAGGATGTCAATGAGCGCCTGCCATTACTGAGCCAGGAAAAGTATTATCGTGAGACCCGCTACGGTTACGCGCGTGGCTACGAGGCCCGGCAGTACGTCGAGAACATTCGCCGGTACTTCGATGCGCTGATATGGATGGAGACGCGCGCCCACCCGATGCTGATTGTTCAAAATTAGGCCGGTCCCTATTCTGCAGGCCGGTAAAGGCAATGACCGGCCTGTTTCTCAATGCTTTTGACACGCAACTCGTGCTGCAACAGTTCCTCTTCGCTGGCCTTTAATATGAATAAAGCCGGCTGCCCCGCGTGAAACTCGCCTTCCTCGTCTTCCTGCGGTGCTGAGGGGCTTTCCAGGCTCAGCCCGAGATCGACCTGGCCACCCGTCATTGCCAGGTAAACGTCCGCCAGTATCTCAGCATCCAGCAGCGCGCCATGCAGCGTACGGCTGCTGTTGTCCACATCATAACGCTTGCACAGGGCATCGAGGTTATTGCGCTGTCCCGGGTGCAGATCCTTGGCCAATTCCAGCGTATCGAGCACCGCGGCTACGGCCGTGATGGAATCATGTTGGTGGCCGGTCAGGACCAGTTCATTGTCGATAAAACCGACGTCGAACGGCGCGTTGTGAATTACCAGTTCGGCGCCTTCGACAAAAGCCATCAGGTCATCGGATATTTCGGCAAAACGGGGTTTGTCATGCAGGAATTCCTCCGTGATACCGTGCACCTCGAGGGCGCCCTGCTCTATTTCCCGTTCCGGGTTGATATAGGTGTGGAATGTCTTGCCGGTTAGCTGCCGGTCAACCATTTCCAGGGCGCCAATTTCAATGATCCGGTGCCCCTGCCGGGGGTCAAGACCAGTGGTTTCGGTATCCAGAACTATCTGTCGCATTCAATTTCCTTCTACTTGCCGATCGGTAAAATCCTGTTTCTCAAATCAAAAACTAGGGAATCGCTCGCCGCGCCAGTTCATCCGCGCGTTCATTTTCCGGCACACCGGTATGTCCCCTCACCCAGTGCCATCTTACTTCGTGGCGGTCGAGCGCTTTTTCCAGGCGCTGCCACAAATCGACATTCTTGACCGGCTGTTTCGACGCCGTCCGCCAGCCACGTTTCTTCCAGCCTTCAAGCCACTCCGTTATACCCTTCATGACGTAGGTCGAATCCGTGTAAATATCCACGCTACAACCACGCTTCAAGGCCTCGGCACCACGAATCACCGCCATCATTTCCATGCGGTTGTTGGTGGTTTCCCGCTCGCCGCCATTGAGTTCTTTGCGGTGTTTGCCCGACATCAGGACGGCGCCCCAACCACCCGGGCCGGGATTGCCGCTACAGGCTCCGTCGGTGTACATCACAACATCACTCATGAAACGGCTTCGCGACTGCTGCACCCGTCCAGTGTGGCAGGTGTAATGGCCACGGCTTTGGACTGTTTGAACCGCAGGATGCTGGCATTACCAATGTTGGACTGGTGATGGCCATGCACTACGACGCGATCGGCAAACGGAAAACCCAGTCCGTGCCACGTCGCTTTTGGCGCCGGCTTTGAAAACCCGGCCAGGCCCATTAACAGGCATTGTTCGATTTTGAATGATTGCGCCCTCAATACTTTACAGATCCGGTCCATTTTCAGTGCCGCCACCTCGCGCTTGCGGTTGCCAAAGCGGTGCCGCCAGCCGGATGAGTTCAGGCCGCTAATGACGATATCGCCGCCGGCCGCGATGACGCGCAACGCCTCCGGCAGGAATGCCTCGCTGCCGTCATTGACCAGGTGATGCAGAATAACCAGGTCAAACGCAGCTTCCTCGAAGGGTAAGGCCATTAAGCGGCACCTGACCAGCTCATCCGCGGCGTAATCCGCGGTACTGAGCCGGATAACTTGTGCGGGCCTGACCGGTTCCAGTGGCAAATCACTGGCCGCAGCATGCTTCAACACCAGTATCCGGCCAGGCCGGCGCTTGGCCAGCAGGGGCTGCAATAGCTGTCCAGCCAGCCTCTGTTGGGCTGACTGGCTGGACTTTTGACTGTTGTGCCCGGTTACCATCGTGTTGGATTTGACTTGGCCATGAACAAACGTAAGCATAAGGCTAAAATCAACGGCGGTTCAACTATCAATCGAAGGAAAGACCAATGCGGGACAACAACCTCGATATCAGCGCCATTCCGGCATTTGATGACAACTACATCTGGTTGCTCACGGCAGGTGGTAAAGCCTGCGCGGTGGTGGATCCCGGTGATGAAGACCCCGTGCTGGCGAGATTGGAGAAGCAACAACTCGATCTGCGCTACATCCTGCTGACACACCACCACGGCGATCATACCGGAGGCGTTGATGCCCTGTTGCGCCATTACGATGCTGAAGTTTTTGGACCTGTTGATAATCGAATCCCCCAGGTCACCACGCAGTGTCGCGAGGGTGACCGTATCCAGCTGTCCGAACTGGGCGCCCAATTTCGCGTGCTGGAAGTACCGGCACACACCCGCAGCCACATTGCGTTTCATGGTGAGGGTGTCTTATTTTCCGGCGACACCCTCTTCAGTCTCGGTTGCGGCCGTTTTTTCGAAGGGACTGCACAGGACATGCAGGAATCTCTCGACAAACTCGCCGCATTGCCCGCCGATACACTGAACTACTGCGCGCATGAGTACACGCAGGCCAATTGTGCCTTCGCACTGCAAGTCGAACCCGACAACCCGGCGTTAATTGCCCGCGCCACTGAAATCGACCGCCTGAGAAGTGCCGGTAAAATAACGCTGCCATCGAGGCTTGAGGATGAACGGGCCGCGAATCCCTTCCTGAGGACGCGGAAAAAAAACGTGGTCGAGGCCGCCTGCAAACGGGATCCAACGGCGACGCCCGGGGTCGCCACCATGGCCGTCATCCGAGCCTGGAAAGATCGCTTCTAGCCAGGTCTCGAGCCAACAAACCGTCCGCAACACCGGGGTTTTAACTTGATTCTGCGTGCGCAAACCGCATAATAGCGGGCAACTATAATTTTTCACTGGAGCCCTTGTGACTTCACGCCTCTGCCTGTCCCTGTTGTGCCTGTTCCTGGCCAGTTGCGCAACGACTCAAAACAACAGTCCGGACCCTGAACCGGCGGTACCGGCGGCAGCCCAGGAAGAACTTCCGGGCGGTTCCGCTGAGTCTATCGATGAACACCTGTATGTTCCGGAGCCTGTTACCGAGGCTCCCGAGGAACAAGCGGTCGAGCATGACAACGTCTGGGCGCGCCTGGTGGACAGTTTCGCGCTGCCTGAGTGTTCCGAACACGAGTCCGCCCTGAAGTGGGCCGACTGGTACGCGGATCACGATGAGTACATGGCGCGTGTAATGAAACGCGCGCAGCCCTGGATATATTTTATTGCCGAGCAACTCGAAGCGCGCGGCATGCCGGGAGAACTGGCCCTGTTGCCCGTCGTCGAATCCGCCTATGACCCGTTTGCCTATTCCAGTGGCAGGGCGCTGGGCGCCTGGCAGTTCATCGCATCGACCGGCAAGTATTACGGCTTGCGACAGGATTGGTGGTATGACGGCCGCCGGGACGTCTGGGCATCGACCCACGCGGCCCTCGACTACCTGGAGCATCTCAACAGGAAATTCGACGGCGACTGGCTGCTGGCACTGGCGGGATACAACTCCGGTGAAAACCGCGTCGCCCGCCGGGTCAAGAGTAATCTGAAAAAAGGCAAGCCGGCTGACTTCTGGAATATTCGCCTGCCGAAGGAGACCCGGGGTTATGTTCCCAAGCTCCTGGGCCTGACTTGCCTGTTCCAGGACCCAGAAGCTTATGGCTTTGATTTTCCCAGGGCGCCCAACCAGCCGGTCATCGCCGCGGTAGAGATGGAGGCGCAGAGTGACCTGGTGCTGATTTCCCAATTCAGCGGTGTCAGCATCGATGTGCTGTTCGGCCTGAACCCCGGCTTTAGCCGTTGGGCGACTTCACCCTCGGGGCCCTGGCGCATTGTCCTGCCCATGGAAGGTGCGGATAAACTGCAACAGCACCTCGCTGCCAATGATTCACCCGCCCTGATGAAATGGGACCAGGTGCTGGTTGAAAGCGGCGATACCCTGTCCGGACTCGCTGCCAGGCACCATGTGCCGGTTTCGGTGTTACGCACCACCAATAACCTCAACAGCGACCTGATCCGGGTCGGACAAAAGCTGCGCCTGCCCCGCGATGAGCAAATGCTGGTGGATCCTTTGTATGTCGCAGCGGCCAACGAATTGCAGAAATTGCAATCCGGCCTGATCGCTTCCGAGCGGCTCACGCACAAGGTGCGCTCCGGCGAGAGCCTGTCCGTCATTGCCCGCCGCTACAAGGTCACGGTGAGGGAATTGCAGAACTGGAACAATATTTCCGATCCGCGTAAATTGCGCGCCGGCCAGACCCTGACACTTTTCCACAGCCCGGCGCCGGCACCCGTGAGCGTCAGGAGCGGCACTATCAAGCACACCGTGCGGCGTGGCGATTCCCTGTGGAGCATTTCCAGGCGCTACAAGGTGAAAGTCAACGACCTGATGCGCTGGAATGACCTCAGGAAGAATTCCATTATCCAGCCGGGGCAATCCATCAAGATTATTCTCTAAGCCATGCGCCTGCTGCTGGTTTCAGCCCTCGTTTTCCATTGCATTGCGGCCTTTGCAGTCGAACTGAATGGTTCGGCTGTCCAGGGCGGCCTGGTGTTTGGCAAGGCTGAGCCCGGTACTATCGTGACGCTTGACGGTGATGCCATTGCCGTTTCCCCGCAGGGTGAGTTCGTTATCGGCTTCGGCCGCGATGAAACCGGCACCCGCGAACTGCGTGTCAGGTCACCCGGCGCTGAAATATTCAGTAAAGACCTGTCAGTACAGTCCAGGGATTACGCCATTGAGCGCGTTGACGGCCTGCCGCCGTCAACCGTCACCCCTGACCCTGCGGCAACGGAGCGGATCAGGGAAGATGCGCGCATGGTTGCCAACGCACGCCGGCACCGCGATGAACAGGCTTACTACAGCCAGGGCTTCAGTTGGCCGGCCGAGGGCCGGATCAGCGGTGTCTACGGCAGCCAGCGCGTGCTCAACGGGGAACCACGGCGGCCCCACTTCGGCCTCGACATCGCCGCGCCCGAAGGAACGGAGGTACGTGCGCCCGCGGACGGACTGATCACGATGACCCACCCGGATATGTATTTTTCCGGCGGCACAATCATTCTCGATCACGGCCAGGGACTGTCTTCCACTTTCCTGCACCTGAGTAAAATCCTCGTCGAGGCGGGCACCTTCGTCAGGCAGGGCGAACTGATTGGCCGCATCGGGTCGACCGGGCGCGCCAGCGGCCCACACCTGGATTGGCGCATGAACTGGCTCGACCGTCGTGTAGATCCACAACCACTATTATCACAGACCGATGAAGCCGCTGATAATTAAGCTGCGGATGAGTCCCAATCTCCGAACCGCGGTCATGTTGTTATCGGTCATGCTCTGCGGCTGCGCAGCGGCACCGGAGCAGCAGGACGTGCCGCCGGAACCGCATGACAAGGTGCCAATTACACTGCTGCAAAACCTGTTGCCGGGCACGTACAGCAACTACGCGCAAATCCATGCTGCCGGGAACGATTCCCCGGTAACAGACGTCAGAATCCGGCAGGTCAAAGCGGCCGGTGAAGCAATTTTCCTGTTTGAAAGCGAACAGCGGCGCTCCGCTGATGCAAAGTATGATATTTACTGGCTGAAGCCCAACCCGCAAACAATGCAGGCGCAGTTCCATTTTACGCGCCTCGGCACGGATGAGCTTTCGCTACCGACACAAGAGGTCATTAAGGTGGCCTGGCGGCGGGTTCAGCCCGGCTGCACCGTTATCATAAGGCGGGTCGAAAACCGCATTGTCGGTCAGTCCAACCCTGAAACCTGTATATTCGAGGACCCGCTTAAGGGCAGGACCAGCCTAATTCGCCGTCTCGATTTCGGCATCGGGAACGACACGCTGAATATTCAAAACCGTATCGAGGATGCCGCGGGGCGGGTGTTGGGTGGCAAAGAGTCGCTGGAATTACTCAGACACCGGGTTTTTACCGGTTGGGCCAGTGTTCGCCTGGAAGCCGGCACTGCCGAAGGTGAACCCGGCCAGTGGCAATTGTCCACCGTGTTCGATATCCGCGATGATGGCCGTATCCACCATCTGCGAAGCCAGGATCGAACTTCACTCGGGTTTGGTTTGCAATTGTCGAGGCTGCATCGTGTTGAAGGCGAACCGCCTTATTTTCTGCTCGCGGTAATAAACCTGGAAAGCGGCGCGCCACAGGCATTTAACTGGTTCGAACCAACGTCGGCAAACCTGGATATGAACCTGGACTGGATGCAGGCCAACCTGCAATCAAATCAGCCCGGCGAAGACTGAGCCGGGTGATAATTCGAAATTCAGTTCGCCGAATGATCCAGGCGCACCGGTGCGCCCGCGCCTGCGACGTAGCCGCCCTTGATGCCCTTGGTGATGACCGAAACCGCGTTGTGCGGATGCAGGCTCTCGTAGTGAGTGCAGCGCGCCCAGAAGTCGAGGATACGCTCATCGGCGTTCAGAGCCGTCTGGATGCGCCGGCCAGCGTCTTCACAGAACATCAGGTTGCGGCCATTGAGCAACGCAAAGGCCTGTTCATCCTCACGTTTGACCGTCGCCTGGACCGGGGTCTTCAATGAATTCTCCACCTCATCGATCAGTTCGATAATCGGAAACATCTGGAACGTCGGCGTCAGTCGCATTCTCAGTTCTGCCGCACTGCGCTGGCTGTGGGGCGTGGCGAGAATGCCCTCTTCCGTACCCAGCCACTGATGGACCCGTTCAAAATCGATGGGGTGGGATGCGTCGAAGTCCTTCTTGAACTGATCCTGGATCAGCTGACGTGCAAGCGCAGCAGAGCATGGACAAGTGCTTGAGTAAAGTACTTCGAGGCCCATCTCGAGGCTGAATTCCTGGCCTTCCAAAATGCCGATCATGGAAACTGGGTAACGCCTCCAGCCGACGTTGTCGCTTTCCAGCGCCTTGCGGCGGATCACGTAATCGAAATCCACCCTGATCAGGGCGCGATCACTCAGGCCTTCGTGCGAATCCAGGAAAGAACAGAGCAACTGCCGCAGTGTCGCAGGTGTTAACGGACGCTCCCCGAAGGCCTGGTCGAGGTGAAGATAAAGACGCGACATATGGATGCCACGCACATCAGGATCTTTCAAATTCACATATGCGGTCACACGTGCGGTCGACTGGATAAGGTTTCCCCGGTCATCTTCAATGCGCACAGGCATCTCGATGTCGTTCATCCCTACCCACTCGAGTTTGCCTGCCACGGAAGCAAATTCCTCGTTGGCGATATCGGGCATCTCGCGCAATACATTATCGAATGACTTCATATTTAATTTCTCAATCCATAGTCGCTGGGCTTGCTATCGCATATCTGCGTTATCGAACCCGATTTCAAGCTTTCGCTCGACATAAACTGCGATTATCGTTGAAAAGCACCCTTCTAAGCAAAGAAAACCGCGTATTGTCTGACTTCATATACAAAAAAGCGGCCTGTCGGCCGCCTTTTTATTTATTGGTCGGGGCGAGAGGATTTACTTCGTACATCCTCGTACTTCGCCCTGCGGGCCGGCCTGCGGCCGTTCAAAATTGCTCCCGGCAATTTTGTGAGCCTCCTTCTCCGGTTCAAATCCGGCTTCGGTCAATAAACAAAAAAGCGGCCTGTCGGCCGCCTTTTTATTTATTGGTCGGGGCGAGAGGATTTGAACCTCCGACCCCTACAACCCCATTGTAGTGCGCTACCAGACTGCGCCACGCCCCGACTCTAAACCTAACCTGAGTATATCGCAGGAAGGCCGCGGAATGTTACATGAAAAGGTGTGACAGGAAAAGGGCCAAACACCTCTCCCGGGCAATTCACCGCATCCAACCGTATTAACCGACATTTAAACCTATGCACCGTCACCCCTGCGCGGGTGGGGATCTCATTAGACTCGCCGCGATAGTCGCCAACATGGTTACTGGTTATTGGTTACTGCACTAAAGATGGATGGATATCTCGGATTTCGCTATTCGCAGCCCCGGGATGACGGTACAACTCCGCTGGCGCCGCAGCGTGATGACGGAGCCCATTCTCGGCCTAAAAAAAAGCGCCCGCAGGCGCTTTTCTGGACATTATTGTGTCAACTTGATATCAGCGTTTCAGCACATTCAAAACCTGTTCCAGTTCCGTCCGTACCTGGCGGATGATTTGCTGGCTGCGGCTGACGTCATCCAGGGCGCTGTCGCCTTCGAGTTGTTGCCTGGCGCCACCAATGGTGAAACCCTGCTCATACAGCAAACTGCGGATTTGACGGATCATGATCACGTCACCGCGTTGGTAGTAACGGCGGTTGCCGCGTCGCTTGACAGGTTTTAGTTGTTCGAATTCCTGTTCCCAGTAACGCAGGACATGTGGCTTGACGCCACACAATTCGCTGACTTCGCCAATCGTAAAATAACGTTTGGCTGGTATCGGAGGCAGGTCTTTGTCAATCCCCGGGTTCAACATACGCTTCCACCCTTGCACGTAGCTTTTGCCCGGGTCGGAAAGTCACCACGCGACGGGCGGAAATTGGAATTTCCTCGCCTGTTTTGGGATTTCGTCCCGGACGTTGGTTTTTATCACGCAGCTGAAAGTTACCAAATCCTGAAAGTTTTACGTTTTCTCCATTTTCCAGGGCGACCCGGACAATCTCGAAATACGCGTCTACAAATTCTTTTGCTTCGCGTTTGTTCAATCCGACTTCGTTGAACAGGCGGTCAGCGATATCTGCCTTCGTAAGTGACATTATTAACCTCTGAGCTGAGCATCCAGCCGCTGTTCCAACCCCTGAACTACGTTCTTAACCAAGGAATCAACGACTTCATCTGTAAGAGTGCAAGAAACATTCTGTAAAATCAAGCCAATAGCTAAACTTTTATAACCTTTTTCAACATTCTGGCCTG
>JABDPJ010000055.1 GCA_013042835.1 Lysobacterales bacterium | reverse complement strand
GCCTCGATCCTGCCTGCACCGGTTGATTTCACGACGGATCTGTTCGATGCGGCCGTTTCGTGGTCCGGAAAGCATGCGCAAGTTGAGCTGGGTTTTGTCAGTTCCCAGTTCGATAATGGTTTTTCCTCGCTGAGCTGGGAAAACCCCTTCAGGTCGCAATCGGACCTCTCCGTGTTGGGCGCGTCACTCGAACCGGGTAACAAGTACCACCAGTTCAACCTTTCAGGCGCCGTTTCCATTACACCCAAGATACGCTTGTCGGGACTCGCTGCAACAGGTCGTATGAAGCAGAATGACCCGTTCATGCCTTACACGACCAACCCGCGCTACAGCGATCTGCCTTTACCGCGCGAGTCGCTGGAAGGCCAGGTTGATACCAGCACTTACAACTTCGCGGGCAAACTGTTCGCACGGGTGAACAACAAGCTCAGTTTTACAGCCCGTGGTAAGTGGGATGAGAGGGAGAACAAGACGCCGGTCGATTTGTATACACCGGTTGTCACCGACCTGATCCCGCTCGACGAACGCTTCAACAGGCCATACAGTTACAAGCGGCAGTTGTATAGCGCAGACCTGCGCTACAGGGTCCATAGAATGATCAGGCTTAGTGGTGGCGGCAAACTGACTTACATTGACCGCACGTTACAGGCGGCTGAACGTACTGAAGAGACCACGTGGTGGGCCGAGGTCAAGGTGACACCGACTTATTATTCACAGTTGCGCTTCAAGCTTGAGACCGCTGACCGGAAAGTGGACGACTATCTGCAGCCTGTCGACGGCGGCCCGATTGAAAACCCGTTGATGCGTAAATACAACATGGCTGACCGGGAACGCGATCGCGTTGTGGTTGAACTTGACCTGATGCCAACCGAAGCGCTTGGAGTCAACTTCAGTTATTACCGCGCTGAATCGGATTACGATGAATCGGTCCTCGGCCTGCAGAAGAGCACGGATCAAAGCTACACGGTGAATTTCAATTACGCCGTTGGCAAGAAGCTGGATCTTTACGCCTGGCTGACCCGCGATGACATCGATGCCAATATGAGCAACGCCAGTGGATTCAATGCAGCGCCCTGGAATGGGGTAACCGATGACCGCATCACCACGATGGGTTTCGGCGCATCCTCGCGACTGAGTGATACGACCAGTATTGGCGTTGACTATGTCTCTTCCGATTCCCGCGGGCGTATCTCGGTGGAAACGGCGGCGGAGGAACCCCCGTTCGAAATATTGAAGACCGACCTGACCAATCTGAAGGCGTATTTCAATCACGAGATCAACGACCACTGGGGCTATAAACTGTACGCAGAGTACGAGAAATTCAGCGGTAAAGACTGGGCGATTGACGGCTTCGGTCCGGATGGGATTAATTCGGTACTGTCCCTGGGGCAGCAAATCCCTGACTACAGTACCTGGTACTTCCGGATCCAGGCCAGCTACCGGTTCTAGGAATATTTGGAGAGCTTCTGGTTTGTTCAGGGCATTTTTACGCAAAATTGTTGTCCATGTACAGGCCAGGAGTTCTCTGGATTTTTAACCGGGACTTTGTTGTATATTCCCTGACCATTATGACCTTGGTCATTCACAGGTCAGTCCGTGTACATTAATATTACTTAATATAAAGCTTCAAAAGGCACACATCATGGAACACATCAAGGCAGACGTCGTTATCGTAGGTGCGGGCGGCGCTGGCCTGCGTGCCGCCATCGCGGTTGCGGAAACCGATCCTGAGCTTAAAGTCGCATTAATTTCCAAAGTCTACCCGATGCGCAGTCACACCTGCGCTGCTGAGGGCGGTGCTGCGGGTGTCAAAGGCGCAGATGATTCACTCGAAATGCATTTCAACGACACTGTCGGCGGCGGTGACTGGTTGTGCGATCAGGACGTGGTTGAGCACTTTGTCGAACAGGCTCCGCGTGAGTTGATGCAACTCGAGCACTGGGGTTGCCCCTGGTCCCGCGAGGAAGATGGCTCTGTTGCCGTGCGGCCGTTTGGTGGCATGAAGAAAAAACGTACCTGGTATGCCGCCGACAAGAGCGGCTTCCACATTTTGCATACGCTGTTCCAGACCTCCCTGCAGTTCCCTTCCATCAAACGCTATGATGAGTATTTTGCGCTCGACCTGTTGCAACTGGAGGGCAAATGCCGCGGAGTGGTTGCCATGGAGATGCGCAGCGGACGTTTTTTCCAGTTCGATTCACCTGTCGTTATCATGGCGACCGGCGGTGGTGGCCAGGTGTTCCCGTTCACCACCAACGGCGCGGTTAAAACCGGCGATGGTATGGCCATGGCCTACCGTGCCGGCGTGCCATTGAAAGACATGGAGTTTGTGCAATACCACCCGACCGGCTTACCCGGCACGGGCATTCTGTTGACCGAAGGCTGCCGCGGCGAGGGCGGAATCCTGGTTAATAAAGACGGCCGCCGTTACCTGCAGGACTATGGTATGGGCCCCGAATCCCCGATCGGCGAGCCGGTACTTAAAACAATGGAGTTGGGCCCCCGGGACCGGCTCAGCCAGGCCTTCTGGCATGAGCACAAGAAAGGCAATACGGTCGAAACACCGTGGGGCCACTGCGTCATGCTGGATATGCGCCACCTGGGTGAAAATAAAATTCTCGAAAGGCTGCCGCTGGTGCATGAATTGGCCCATGCCTACGTCGGTGTTGACATGATCAAGGACCCGGTTCCTGTGCGTCCTGTCATTCACTTCATGATGGGAGGGATCGATGCCAACGGCAAGGGTGAGGCGCCAATGCCCGGCCTGTTTGCAATTGGCGAAACGGCCTGTTCCGGTCTTCACGGCGCCAACCGGCTCGGCTCCAATTCCCTCACCGATCTTTTGGTATCCGGCAAACGGTCAGCGCAAGCGGCCATTGCATACGCGCAGGTCACTGATTTGACCAGCGGAGAGGATGATCTCAAAGCGCAAGCAGAAGGCATTGTCGCCGGAGTCCGTGAACTGTTGCAGCAAAGCGGTGGCGACGAGTCAATTTCCGGTATTCGCCGTGAGATGCGCACCGCGCTGGAGGAAGGCGCCGGCATTTATCGTGATGAGGAAGGCGCGAGGATGGCCTGTGACAAGGTCGCCGAACTTCGTCAGCGCTACCAGGACATTGAAATCAATGACAAGAGCAACGTGTTCAACACCGACCTCCTGTCGGCGCTTGAGTTACGCAATTTGCTGGATGTGGCCGAGACGGTTACCCAGGCATCACTGGAACGGCGTGAATCCAGGGGTGCGCACCAGCGGCTCGATCATACCGAGCGTGATGATGTGAACTTCCTCAAGCACTCGCTCTGCTACCGCGAGTCTGAGGGCCGCCCCCGTGTCGAGTGGTCGGAAGTGACGATTACGCGCTCCCAACCGGGCACACGTGATTATTCAGGGGGTAAAAAATAATGGGCACACGACAGCTTGAACTGGAAGTCATGCGCTACGATCCCGAAAAGGATGAGGCACCCCATTTCCAGACTTACTCGGTTCCCTGCAACGAAGATTGGGTCATACTGGACGCCATCAATTATGTAAAGGACAACATCGATACCACGTTGGCCTATCGCTGGTCCTGCCACATGATGGTCTGCGGCAGTTGCGGCATGATGGTCAATGGAGAACCGGTGTTGACCTGCAAGACATTCGTCCGCGATTTGCCTGACAAGGTTCGCATCGAGCCGCTTGAGAACTTTCCCATCGAGCGCGACCTGGTGGTGGTGCTCGATGACGTGATGCAGAAGCTGCACCAGGTACAGCCCTACATCGTGCGCAAGGACGATCCGCCCGAAGACGCTGAATACAAGCAAACCCGCGGCCAGTTGATGAAATTCAAGCAGCTCACGATGTGTATCAACTGCATGTGCTGTTACGCTGCCTGCCCGCAATACGGCTTGAACAAGGACTTCATCGGTCCTGCGGCACTGGCGCTGGCGCATCGCTATAACCTCGATAACCGCGACCAGGGCAAATCCGACCGCCTGGATATCCTGGCCGATCACAACGGAGTCTGGGAATGTTCCTTTGTGGGGGCCTGTTCCGAAGTGTGTCCCAAGCACGTCGATCCAGCGGCGGCAATACAGCAGATGAAAGTCGATGGCGCGGTCGAGTTTTGGAAACAACGACTGGGAATTCCGGGAGACAAGTCATGAGTCGCCGACCTTACGTTCGAGAGATGTCGAAAACCACCTGGTATATGCGCAATGGACGGTACAGGGTTTATGTTCTGCGCGAATTGTCCAGTTTCCTGGTGGCCTTTTATACCTTCCTGGTGATCTACGCCCTGTCGGTGTTAGCCGCAGGTTCAGCGGTGCAGTGGAACAGTTTCCTCGCCTCGCAGCAGGGTGTCGGCATGATTATTTTCCATGGGCTGGCACTGCTTTACTTTCTTTTCTACCAGACGTTTCCCTGGTTCAAGCTGGCGCCCAAGGCCATGCCGATTCAGGTAGGTGAAAACAAGGTGGCCGACAGCAAGATTATCGGAGCGCACTACGTTGCCTGGATTGTCGTGACCGCCTTCATTTTCTGGCTAGCGGGAGTGATTTGATCATGGCCATTGCAAAGAAAGCTATCGTTTGGGGATTGTTCGCAGCGGGTGGAACCTTGACCTCGTTCATACTCCCAGCGTTGATTGGGTTATTTCTGTTGGTTGCCACGGGAAATGTTCCGGAAAACCTGCAATTTGAACAATTCCACGCTTTTGCGGCGAGTTGGCTTGGCAAAGCATGCCTGTTCGTCGTACTCTTTCTCTCAGTTTGGCATGCAGCCCATCGTTTAAGGGTCGTAGTTCACGATTTCGGCATCAGAAAAGATGCGCTGGTTGCCAATGCCGTCTACACTGTTGCCGCTGTCGGCACCGTGCTGGCGGCTTTTTATTTATTGGCAATTAGCTAAGCACTGAGAAACAAGGGATATTCAGCCGCTGCGTCTTCGTGGCCCGGCGGCACACAAACTTATGAATGACGACTCAAGAGCAGTAGCAGAACACTACCGGTTTGACGTGGGCGACAATCCGCAGCAGGATAGCGGCAACCTGGCTCCAACCCCTCCACCGGCCATCCCCGATTATCTTCAGGATACCTACTGGTGGGCTTACCTCCACCCGAAGTCCTTTTATTTCTTTGAGCGCGAATGGGTCGTTAACCTGATCCTGTGGGGCAATATGAAGAAGCTCACGCATGCGGTGTTGGATGAAATGGACCTGCCGCCGCAAAGCAGCGTGTTGCAGGTCGCTTGTGTGTATGGAGATTTTTCCAACCGCCTGGCAACCCGCCTTGGCGAAATGCAAGCGCAGCTCAACGTGGTGGACGTCGCCCCGATTCAGATAGACAACATCAGGAAAAAACTGAAAGACCACGATAATGTGTCGATTCACCACCAGGATTCCACCTGTATGTCATTTCCGGATGACAGCTTTGAAGAGACCGTGGTGTTTTTCCTGTTGCATGAGCAACCCGAAGACGCGCGCCGTAAAACGATCGCCGAGGCGATCCGGGTGACTAAACCTGGCGGCCGGGTGATTTTCGTAGATTATCATGGCCCCAAAAAGTCCAATCCGATGCGGTACGTGATGAAGCCCATCCTCATTATGCTGGAGCCATTTGCGATGGATTTGTGGCGTGATGAGTTGCCGGAGTTTATGCCCGCTGGCATCAAACCCAAAAACCTCTCATCGCGGTTCTATTTCGGTGGCCTGTACCAGAAAGTAGTTTTGGAAATCTGAAGGCTGGCACAGGGCGTGATTAACCGAAATGCATCCTGCCGATAACCCACTCGTTTCTCACCCGCGCAAACAGAGGCCTTTAAAGTACCTGCTGTCCAAGGTTCGCAAGGCAGCAGACCCACTGATTGAAAGCGCCATGGCCCTGCTGCCCATCGTGCTGGTCATTGGTTTTTTCCAGTTGTTGGTATTGCGCCAGCCCATTCCGCAGTTGGGCCAGATGGTATGGGGCACCGTGCTGGTACTGGTGGGCCTGGCCCTGTTTGTACGCGGCTTGCAGATGGCGTTGTTCCCGATTGGCGAGGAAATGGCCCACAATTTCGTGCGCAAAGGTAACCTCTGGTGGTTATTGGTTTTCGCTTTTACGCTTGGTTTTGGCACCACGGTTGCCGAGCCAGCATTGATCGCCATTGCCGACGAGGCCGCACGCATAGCTGCTGCCGGACAGGTGATTGAGGATACAGCCGAGGCGCAGTACGCGTACGCCACGGGTTTGCGCTTGACGGTAGCCCTGGCGGTGGGCATTGCCTTGTTGGTCGGTGTGTTCAGGATTCTTAAAGGTTGGCCGGTTCAATACCTGATCATCGGTGGCTATTTCGGCGTGGTCCTGATGACGTTCTTTGCGCCGCCGGAGATTATTGGTATTGCCTACGATTCCGGTGGTGTGACGACATCAACGGTTACCGTTCCACTGGTCGCAGCGCTGGGAATTGGCCTTGCCAGTACGATTCACGGCCGGGATCCGCTTATCGATGGCTTTGGCCTGATCGCCTTTGCTTCACTCACACCCATGATTTTCGTTATGGCCTTCGGGATGCTGTACTGATGGACGGCCTGATCAGTTTTGGCTATATGTTGCTGAACATGCTGCGCGATGTGCTTCCCATTGCTGCGATCCTGTTTGGTTTCCAGATACTGGTCCTGCGGCGCCCCATCAAGAATCCGGCCCGGGTGGCGATGGGTATGATATTTGTTTTGCTGGGCCTGACGCTGTTCCTGCAAGGGCTGGAAATGGCTCTATTCCCAATTGGCCGCCTGATGGCGGAACAACTGACTGCACCGGAATTTATTTACAGTTCGGGTGTGGGAACCGGGGTGCTGTCCGCTTTTCAATGGGTGGATTACGTCTGGGTTTACGCCTTTGCTGCGGCAATAGGTTTTGCCACGACCGTCGCTGAGCCTGCTTTGATGGCAGTTGCCATTAAAGCCAACCAGGTTTCAGGTGGCACCATTACCGTCCGGGGGCTGCGTTACGCGGTTGCCATTGGTGTGGCAGTGGGCGTGGCGCTCGGTGTGTTTCGCATTGTTACCGGCACACCGCTTCATTGGTACATCATCAGCGGCTATATCGTGGTCATCGTCCAGACCATGGTTGCACCTAAACTGATTATCCCCCTGGCGTACGACTCCGGCGGCGTAACTACGTCAACAGTTACCGTGCCGTTGGTGGCGGCGCTGGGCCTGGGCCTGGCCGAAACCATCCCCGGCCGTAGCCCGCTTCTCGACGGCTTCGGCCTGATCGCTTTTGCAAGCCTGTTCCCGATTATGGCGGTGATGGGTTACGCGCAATTGGTTGAAATAAAAGCGCGGCGCTTAAAACGCCGCAAAGAAAGTGAATAAACTATTTTTTTCGTGAGGTATCGACATGCACTTTAAACTTATCATAATAATGGCAGAGGACGCCCGCACCCAGCAGATACTGGATGCAGCGCGCGAGGCAGGCGCCACGGGCTGTACCGTGCTCAACCAGGCAAGGGGGGAGGGCATCAATCCGACCAAGACCTTCC
>JABDPJ010000052.1 GCA_013042835.1 Lysobacterales bacterium | reverse complement strand
CCCTCGATGCGGTGCTCGCCAAAGCCGAAACTCAGCAGGGTTGGACACTGCAGGGCCTCGGTGGCCACCACGCGGATAGCCGGATGTTTGGTGCGCAGAAAATCACCGGCGGCCAGCGTGCCGGCGGAACCCGTGGCGCTGACGTAAGCCGACAGGCGGCGCTTTGCACCGTGTTCGCTCAGTGCGTAGTGCTGGCTGAAAATTTCTTCTATCACCGAACCCGTCGCCTGGTAGTGCCAGATGGCGTTACCGAACTCCTCGAACTGGTTGAAGATCTTGACGCCCTCGCCACGTTGCTCGCGCAGTTCCCAGCACTTGTCGTAAATCTCTTTGACGTTGGATTCCGTGCCGGGCGTGGCGATAATCTCGTCGGTACCGATCTCCCTTAACCACTCGAAGCGTTCGCGGCTCATGCCCTCCGGCAGGATGGCTACGGCCGGGCAGGCCAGCAGCGCACAATCGTAGGCGCCGCCGCGGCAGTAATTACCCGTCGAAGGCCAGACCGCTTTCTGGGTAGCGGGATCGAAAGCGCCGGTCACCAGGCGCGGCACCAGGCAACCATAGGCTGCGCCTACCTTGTGCGCACCGGTCGGGAACCATTTACCGACGATGCCGATAATGGTGGCGTCCACGCCGGTCAGGGACGGAGGAAACTCGATCCAGTTTCCGCTGCCAAAACCACCGCCATGCGCGACCGGTTCATTCTTCCAGGTAATGCGGAACAGGTTGGCCGGATCCGTGTCCCAGAGGCCGACGTCGGCAAGCCTGGTTGAGACTGCAGCAGGCACCTGGCCAGGATCTTTCATCTGGGCGAAAGTCGGCAGGAGGATGTTACGCTCACGGGCACGCTTTATGTTCTTTTTCAGAACCTGTTCATTGATATCAGGTATCAGTTTCATCCTTCACCTCCGAGGGTGACATCAGGGATAGGCACGGTATGCCCCCAACCCATTTCAGCGTCTTTTCCACCGGTGCGCATGGCCAGTAACAACTCGTCCTGATCGACCGGCAGGCTGCGTACACGGATGCCGGTGGCGCGGTAGATGGCATTGGTGATCGCGGCGCTGGTTGGAATGCTCGGCAATTCTCCCACGCCCTTTGCGCCGTGCGGTCCGGTCGATGTCCGGTGTTCGACGATGTGGGAAATGATTTCCGGTGTGAACTTGATGCCTGGCATCTTGTAACGCGCCATCACGCTGGTCCAGGGCCGGCCTTCCTCCTGGATAAAGTGCTCGCTGAGCGCATATCCCATGCACATGACGATACCGCCTTCAATTTGCCCTTCCAGCGTCAACGGATTGATGGCGCGGCCCACGTCATGGGCGGCGATCACCTTGCGCACGCGGACCAAACCGGTGCGGGTATCGATTTCACACAATACCGCCTGGGCGCAGAAACCGAAGGCGAAATGCATATCACCGCCAGTACCCAGCGGCTGGGTCTCCGGCGCCCAGTATTCGTATTCGGCCACCGTTGGAACGCCGTCGTCTGTCGCCTTTGAGATCACCTCGTGCAGACTGACAGAGCTGTCACCGGCGGAAACCTGTCCTTCGGCAAAGCTCAGCTCGGCGGTATCACATTCCAAAATTGCCGCTGCGGCCGGCGCCAGTTGCGCTATGACTGCCTGCGCCGCGAAGCGTGCGGCATTGCCGCTGACAAAGGTTTGCCGGCTGGCGGTGGTCGGACCACCGTCGGGGCAAAAATCGGTATCACCGAGCAAGACATTGACGCGGCTTGCCGGAATCCCCAATTCCTCGGCGGTGCAGGCGGCCAGAACCGCCGGCAGCCCCTGGCCCAGTTCAGCCGAGGTGGTGCGCACTTCGGCGCAAACAGCCTCACCGGGCCGTGCCCAGACTTCCACCTCGGCACTGGACTTGTCCGGTGCGCCACCGCCAAGACCGGTATTTTTATAGCCAATGGCCAGGCCCCAGGCGAATTTAAAATGACCCTCCTGCCAGGCCCACTGGAAATCACCGCGACGCATATCGCGATCGACCAGCGCGAGGCACTCGTTCAAACCGACACTCTCTCGCATGGTCTGCCCGGTGGCCGTCACCGAGCCCACGTCCAGCGTATTCATGCGGCGGAATTCGACCGCATCCAGCCCGAGCTGTTCGGCGAGGATATCCATGTTGCTTTCCACCGCAAAACAGCTTTGCGATACGCCGAAACCACGAAACGCACCACAGGGCGCGTTATTGGTGTAGGCGGCAAAACAGTCCACCTTGACATGCGGCACAGCGTAGGGGCCGGACGCGTGCGTAGTGGCACGGGTAAGCACCTTTTCACTGAGGCTGGCATATGCGCCGCCGTCACCGTACAGGGTCGCCTCGACGGCCGTCAGGCGGCCCTCACGGGTGGCGCCAGTGCGGATTCGAATGACGGTCGCATGTCGCTTGGGGTGAAAAAGCAGGCTTTCCTGGCGCGAATAAAGCATCTTGACCGGACGCCCGGTGGCCTCGCTCAGCATGGCGACGTGCACCTGCCCGGCCACATCTTCCTTGCCGCCAAAACCGCCACCCATCAGGGTCGCAACGACACGCACCTGGTCCGTTTCCAGCCCCAGCGCGGCAGCGGCCTGGTCCCGGGCGAGGTAGGGAATCTGGCTGCCGACATAGATCGAGACCTTGTCGTGGTAAGCGGTTTCACCACGCGCCGCATCCGCATCGAAGGGGCCGCCAAAGTCGGCGGGGCTGTAGCCTGCCGGCACACCGATGGCGCACTCCGGCTCGAGGAACATGTGCTCGGTCGTCGGCGTGCGGTAGGTCCGGTCGACGATGACATCAGCAAGTTCAAAGCCATCCGCCACGTCACCCTTGTTGACCTTGATGTGTTTGAGCAGGTTGCCGTCAGGCCGGCCCTCGTG
>JABDPJ010000045.1 GCA_013042835.1 Lysobacterales bacterium | reverse complement strand
GGATTTCAGGGATGATCCCGTCGCGCACCCCCTGCCGACCGCTTCCGGAAAGATCGAAATTTTCTGCGAAGAAATGTTTACCAAAAACCTGCCGGACGAGGTACCAGCAATTCCCAAGTACGTGCAGGAATGGGAAAGCCCGTTTGGCGAGGAAAGTGAGAAATACCCCTTACAGGTTCTGAGCACGCATTTCATGCCGCGGGTGCATTCCACGTTCTTCAATTGCGACTGGAACAACGAAGCCTTTCCGCAACGGGTTTTCATTAACCCGGTGGACGCTGATCAACGGGGCCTCAGGGATGGCCAGAAAGTCAAAATTTACAATGACAGGGGCACGGTTATCCTGCCGTGCCGCATTTCCAGGCGCCTGCTGCCCGGCGTGGTCAACATCCCGCAAGGTGCGTGGTGGAAGCCGGATGGAGACGGCAACGATATCGGCGGTTCGGTCAATACGCTGACCTCGGAGCGCTGGAGCCCCTTCGCCTTCGGCAATACGCAGCACACCATCATGGCGCAAATCGAGGCTGTGACGTGAAAAGGCTGGCGTTCTATTTCGATTCGGCTTCATGTTCGGGCTGCAAAACTTGCCAGATGGCCTGTAAAGACAAGAACGACCTGGCCATCGGGCAGATATGGAGGCGGGTATACGAAGTGGCCGGCGGCAGCTGGAAGCAAGCCGGGCTGGCATGGAAGCACGATGTGTTTGCCTACAATTTATCCATGTCCTGCAATCATTGCGCCGACCCGATCTGCGCCAGGAATTGCCCGACCCGGGCCATCTGGAAGCGCGAGGACGGCATCGTGCAGATTAATCAGGATTTGTGTATCGGTTGCAAGTACTGCGCCTGGGTTTGCCCTTATGGCGCACCGCAGTTCAATCCGGAAAAAGGCGTGATGGGTAAATGTGACCTGTGTGCGGATTATATTGATGAGGGTAAAAATCCCAGTTGTGTCGATGCCTGCCCGATGCGGGCGCTTGATTTCGGCGACTACGATGAGTTACTGGAAAAGCATGGCGGCTCTGATCACATTTATCCCTTGCCCGATAACTCGATAACTGAACCTTCGCTGTGTATCAAGGCACACAAGAATGCCGGCAACCTCAACCCTTGCGTGGTGAATGTGGAAGAGGTGAAGCGTGCGCAATAAGGACTGGACGCTGGTGATCTTCACGACGCTGACGCAGGCGAGTGTCGGTATCATCCTGTGTCTCACCTTGCTCAATTACCTGGGTGCTGATGTGGGTCCAATAGTCCAGCAGGGGCTGAGCCTGAAGAATCCGGTGTTTCTCGCCATCGCCTTTGCAGGAATCGCAACCCTGATCTCGTTTCTGCATCTCGGTAGTCCGTCCAATGCCCCGAATGCGCTGAACAACCTGTCAGGTTCATGGATTAGCAGGGAGATTCTGGCACTTGCGATCTATTCGCTCAGCCTGCTCGTTACAATGGTTCTTGGCTGGGGAGACTGGACCCACCGGTACCTCGCACACCTCCTTGTGTTGAATGCGATATCCGGATTGGCTTTGCTATGGATGATGATCCGGATATATGTCATGCCGACGATCCCACCATGGAACAGTTGGTACACGGGTGCGAGTTTCGTTTCCACTGCCGTTTGCCTGGGTCTGCTGACTTTCCTGCTGCTGTCGCAGGCGGAATTCGTAGGGCTGGATGATCGAGCAGGTGGGTTTTTGGCTACCTTTCTCATTGCAGTCCTGGTTATTGAACTGTTAGCAGCGTTATTCCATCAACGCCGACTGAATCAAATGGACACCGGTTTCGATGGTCCAATATTGGAAAGAGGTATTTTTTACAGGCTTTTCCTGCTGCGTATGACCATGCTGACAGTTTCAGTATTGATGACGGCTTTCCTGTTTCTCGTGTCGGGTTCATTTCCGGAAAGCGGCCAGTATCTATGGGCGTATGCACTTTTTTTCCTGGTGCTTGTCCAGGAGTTTGTCGGCCGCCTGCTGTTCTATTCTTCTTATTTCAGAATCGGGGTCTAGGGGTGGGGTCAGAGTAATTTGCTATGTCCCTTGGCTCTGACCCCGACTTCGTTCCTATAGGCTGCGGCCAGGTGCGGACCTGTGGCGCCACAAACGTACGAATGGAAACCAGGCGCCCAGCAGTGAGAAGGCAAAACCGGAATAGGGCACCAGTGGACTTGGCAGGGTAATGGCCAGAACCACGCTGATAAGTCCGATGCCCGCTGCGCCGGTCCACATGATTGCCAGGGTCTGGCTCTCGAAATGTTCATACTCATTGAGCAGCAGTTCGACCTTCAGGCGGGCGGCATAACGGTACATCTGAACAAACACCAGGCACAAGGCGATAAAGCCAAGCCCAAGAAATACGAACATATCACGCAATTCATCCAGTGTTATCGATGCGAAGTTCGATGGCAGGTAATCGCTGGTGAACCAGGCAAACATGCCGGCAGCCATTATCCGCATCGGGTAAACGTAAATCAGAACCACGATCAGCAAGGCAGTACTGATGAACACCGTGTAGGCCGTGTCGAGCCCGAAGCGTCGGCTCCACATATTGTGGGCATGCCAGATCCACACCAGTTGCGCCACCGCGACAATAAAGGCGGGAATACTCTTGATCGCCAGTATGACCTCTTCGTATGAGCGGGGTATGTTATCGAATGAGATCACAAGCATGGTGACCGCGAAGGCAAATGCGGCATCGATGAATACTTCCAGGCGTGTCATTTCGAGGCCGCGCATGCGGAAACCGTTCTCAACGGGGCAACTGTCGACGAATTTCTGTGTTAGCGGTGTCATCTGGGAAGTCTATCTTACTTCCCATGAATTTTTCACAGTGGTGGGGTTTGTGGTGGCGTCAGAGTAAAGGGATTCTTAGTGTTTGTTTTCGAGAAAGTAGAATGTCGCCTGGTCGTAGTCCGAAGGGTCGCCGCTGTCATTCTGGGTGTAAACGCCGGCCTTGAAATACATATAGTCATTTTCAACATCGTAGCCGCTATTGGTCATGTCAATCGTGATGCTGCCCAGGATCACACCCTCCTTGCTGATGGTGACCTTCAGTTCATGCCCCTTTGCAGCAATCTCGTAGCTGAACTTCTCATTCAACGCGATACCGTCCAGCGGGTCCTTAGCCGTGTCGGACCTGCTACCGAGGATTTCATACCATTCATCGTCGCCGCCGGAGATTTCATGGGCCACATAAATCGAACCCCGTTCATTGCCAGGCAGCTTGCGGTAATGCAACCGCGCGGGCTCATCGTGTCCTGCGTGGATCTGGCCAATAATGACCTGTCCTATGTCGCGGGCGCTTCCTGTCGTGGTGACATGATTGACTGCCAGGGTTGCCTTCAGTGTTCCATCGATACCACCGGCCAGTTTCTGGGCCCTGCCCGGGGCAGTTGAAAACACCCAGTTGTTTTTGTTGGGTTCGCCTGCTTCGCTCTTTGTGCGTATCGAGGTATCCCCACGACGCAGCATTTCGCGTAACTCGGTGCGCGTGTAGCGGGTGTTCTTGGACGTTTTCTTACCACCGATGGTGGTGCGGAAGACCATGCCGCCGTCCTCTGCGGTATAAAAGTAGGGCTTATTCTGGTATCCGTTGACGAGTTCCCTTTCCGGTATGCGTTTGGCACGTCCGTCACCGCCATCTTCGGGCGTGTTGAGGTACCAGTCATTCAACTCAAAATTCCGGCCGGGTGGGAAATCCGGTGAAAGCCCGCCGTCGCCGAGGCTTATGGAAGCGTCGTTTTGTTCGCCCTTTGCTTCAATGATCGAAAAATCATCGAACAATCCCTTGCGGCCATTGTATTGCGTGAAAACTGCAACCTGCTGGTGATCGCCTGAATTGAAGGCAACCTGCACCTCCTTCCAGGACCTTGTTTTGCCCTGGCGCTCAAAGACCAGCTGTTTGCCGATTTTGACGCCGACAATTCCAGCGCCCGTGACCCAGGCGCTAAGCACATAGTCGGTCCGGGGTTTAACCGTGATGGCCTGGGCGAAAGAGCCGGCCTGGCTGGTGATCTTTGCCGACGCCTCACCTTCATGAGAATCACCCGATATAGCCACGGACTTGCCATCCTTATCAATTTCCATCCAACCGGACCAGCCGTCTTCGAAACCGGGGTTGTTGATAGCGGCAGCAAGGGCAGGGTGTGTCAGCGCTGCGGCTATGAACGCCGTGCAGCAGTACATCAGAATCATGGCAGGCCTCGACATTTTATTGCTCCCTCTGATGCCGGCTTCGGTGTTTGTGTATCGTTGAATCGAACAGTCGAAGTTCTTTGGCCGGTGGCTGACTATGCCTGTTTGACCAAATGCTCCAGCGAAAATCGTTTGCGTACCTCTGCCGCCTTTCTGCGAGCCTCCTCAACCTGTTCTGCCTCTGAGGTTGCGATCAGTTTGTTCAGAATAAGCGCGAAATGTTGATGCATCGCAGCGCGGGCGGCACCAGGATCGCGGTTGACCAGCGCCTGGTATATCTCGCGGTGTTCCTCAACCCTCTTTAATCCATCCTGGTCGCAGATCGCTTTGTAAGCTCGTGCGACGATCGGCGCGTTATTCCTGACATGCCACATATGCTCAATGATCGTGACCAGCATCGCATTCCTGGTGGCCTGCGCGATGATGTGATGAAATTTCTTGTCTGCATCACCTTCGGCTAACTCACCGTCCTCGTTCTCTTGCGCCATTTCGTACAGTGAGTCTTCCAGTTCTTGCAGTTCTGCTGCGTTGATATGGCTGGCGGCAAGCGCTGCGGCCTCTCCTTCGATCAATGCACGGGATTCCGTCAATTCAAAGGGACTGATATGTTCAATCCCGTTACCGGAATTCAGGTGGTGATCGAGCACGTAAATGCCGGAACCCGTCTTGACTTCCACGCGGTCAAGCGTCTCCAGGGCGATGATGGCCTCCCTGATGGTCGGCCTGCTGACGTCGAAGCGTTCGGCCAGTTCCCTCTCGGGAGGCAGGCGTCCACCGGCAGGAAACTCTCCGCGGTCGATCAAATCAAGCATTTTGTTTAAAACGTTTCTGTATAGTCGTTTCCCGCCCGCCATTTGCTTTAGCCCCGATTAATTACGTTAACCAATAATGTACATTTATGTTACCACACTTCAGCCAATTGGCTATAAGTGATTTCTACCAATTTAAAATGGATGATAAGAATATGAAAAATAGGAGAATATATCGCAGAGGAGCGATAAAAGTCTGTATAAGCACAGGTCAGAATTACAGGTATTTTTAAGTCTTTTATAATTGGTTAACCAATTATCATGAGCAATTAAACATAAATTGGTTAAATAAGTATTGACCAAAAAGTAAATAATTGGTTAATATAACCGCCGTCCAATTCTTTTTGGGCGTGGTTACGGCAATAGAAATAGTAGAAGTGTTATTGCAGTACATAAAAGGTGGCAGTTCAAAAGCCACTCCATAAACAGATTAAAGTACAGGTGAAATCAATGATTAAGACTGAAACGTCCAAGATCCCCGGGAATACTTGCCTACTGACATCGAGTATACGCATCGCGTTGGCAGCGATGTGTATGTCGGTTTTTGCGAGCCCGCAGGTCTTTGCCCAGGATCAGGCGGCAGATGACTCTACAGGTGCACAGGAATCGGATGTGCTTGAAGAAGTCGTTGTTGTGGGTACCCGCCAACTCATCCAGGATTCAATTTCCATCAAGCGGGACAGTGTCCTGGTCGTTGATGGTCTATCCGCTTCAGATATTGGTGAGCTGCCCGCGCTGTCCATTGGTGAGGCGCTCGAGTCTCTTACCGGTGTTGCCTCTCACCGTGAAAATGGCGGCGCGACGGAAGTCTCGATTCGTGGTCTTGGACCGTTTTTGAGTGCAACAACCTTCAATGGCCGCGAAGCGACCAACGGTAGTGGTGACCGCTCGGTCAACTTCTCCCAGTTTCCTTCCGAGCTGATGAACAAGATCGCCGTCTATAAAACGCAGAATGCCGCTCTGATCGAAGGTGGCGTTGCCGGTGTCATCGCCCTGGAAACACTCAAACCTCTGGATTATGGCAAACGTCGTATCCAGGCGGGTGTTAAGGGTAACTACAACCCTGATCAGCAAAATATCAATGCTGACCTGTCCGGTGATCTTGGCTGGCGCGGAACCTTCAGCTATGTCGACCAGTTCGAATTTGATAATGGTGGTGTTCTTGGAATTGGTCTGGGCTATCAAAAAAGTGACATCTCTCAGCCTGAGCAGGAAATACGCGGTTCCAGCCCGACAGGTTCTTCAATCTACGCCTGTATCAATGATCCCGGTGTAACCAATGAAGGTTTCTTCCGGTCCTCCAGCGGTGACTGCGAAGACCAGGTTGGCGGCAGCCGCAACCAGGGTTATAACACCGAGATTAACCCTGATACCGGCCTGGCGTACAGTGACGGGCTGGCTTTTGGGTTTGCACCGTCCAGCCGTGGTTACCGGCAAAATGACACGAATGATGAACGTGATGCCTTCTTCGGAGCCCTTCAATGGCAGCCGAACGAGGACTGGGATATTAACCTGGATTTCCAGGACTCCAAACGCACTCAATCAGAATTGCGCCATGATCTGAATATCGCCAATCAAAAGCGTGCAACAAATGGTGTTACCGGACCTGCACTTGTAACGACCCCGCTGGGTGCGATCACCAACTGGCTTGGCACCACTGCCATCGAATCCAACAGTGAAGCCTATTCAAGAGAAGAGAAATACAGGGGTTATGGCTTGAACATGGCCTGGGATGTCAATGACCGTCTAAGATTAATTGCCGATTTCTCGAATTCGAAGACCACTCGCATAGAAAAGCAGGTTTCCGTCAGGATGCAATCGGACAACCAGGATATCTATGGTGACGATACACCCGCTGGTTATCGCCCCACGCTGCATTGGGATCTGCGCAACGGTTTTCCCCAATTTACGATACAGGATTTTGACGTAACCGATCCTACGCTGTTTTCCGATGAATACCGCACACGAATCGATTCCGATGTTGACCGCACTAATGAGATCCAGTCGGCGCGTCTCGACTTTCAGCTGGAAACTGACTGGGGTGGTATCACCAGCCTGGAAGGTGGTATCCGTTATTCCAAGCTGACTTATCTGAACCTGGGCGGCACACGTTTTGATCCCGGTACTGTCGATGACAGCTCCGAGGCAGAACGTCAAGCCATTATCGCCATGAATGAATCATGCCGAATAGAATTCAAAGAGACAGGTTTTCTCGGGTCAGAGTACGGAAGTGGTGATTTGATCACCGTTGTCGACGAGGACGGCAACCAAATTTCTGGTTCCGGCGATACGTGGGCAGTATTTGACAACCAATGTATCACCGAAGGTATTCTTGCCTTCCAGGGTGAAGAGTTTGCATACCCCGAGCAGTTTAGAGAAAGCTCCAGCACAACCGACGTTACAGAAACCACCATGGCCGGTTATTTAATGGCCAATTTCCAAACTGAAGTAGGAAGTAAGACAGTCAGTGGTGACTTTGGTGTGCGGGTAGTCGACACCGATGTTAAATCAACCGCTTGGCGTGCTGCGTACGTTATCACCCAGGATGTTGACGGTTTTTACTCGATCGACGAGACGGGTGATTTGGAAAAAGATACTGCCAAGTACGGTTATACAGAGTGGTTGCCAAGTGTGAACGCAGTGATGGACCTGTCTGATACCGTTTTGCTGCGTGGTGCAGTGTATCGCTCAATGTCGCGTGCCGACCCGGGTGATCTCGGTTGGAACCGGTCATTCAATACCAATACCAGTGATGACATCATCGATCCGGAAGATCTAATTACAAGTGTATCCGGTTCAGGTAACCCGGCGACAGATCCTTTGATGTCATGGAACTTCGATGCGTCCATTGAGTGGTATCCAAATGACGACTCCATCCTGACTTTTGGTTACTATTACAAGAAGTTCCAGGGTGGTTTTGTCGCGGAACAGACGTTGGAGGCATTTGTTGTTGATGGCGTAGAAATCATCAAGCCAGTGACCGTGACTCAAACCGATGGCGATACCAGCACACTGTGGGGTATTGAAGTTACAGCAGCGCACAATTTCAGCTACCTGCCAGGTGTTTTGTCTGGTCTGGGTGCAAAAATTGGCTACAACTACGGTAATTCCAACTTCGAGTTTGAAGATAGTAATTATGGTGATCTTTACATCACCGATTTGGAAGGTGACCGTGTGCAGACGAATATTGGTATCGTTGCTCCGGGTAATGTTCCAGGGTTTTCCGATAACGTCTTCTCCGGAACGGTTTACTGGGGGTTGGGTGGTTTTGACGCCAGCCTGATCTACAAATACCGCAGTGAATATTTCCAGCCTTATACCAGCAATGGCACCCGTTTGCGTTATGTGGGTGATGTAGGTGTCTGGGAAGCAAGAATGTCCTACGCGTTTAATGAACATATCAGCATCTCGGTGGAAGGTATCAACCTATTCAACGAGCCGAAACAGACCTACTACTACACCAACGATAACTTTGGTGAGAGGAATGTTTACGGACCGCGTTACTTCTTCGGTATCCGCGGCAAATGGTGATAGTGCTCTGCCAGAACTCAGATCCCGACCGGACGTTTTGCATTACTCGACCGGTCGGGCTCTGAATCAGAAGTGTTTTGTAGTCTGGTATCTATATGTTGCAAGTCAGATTCCCGCCGGTCCTTTTCGGCCGGTGGGACTGACGATTCAATGAAGTATCGAGGTAGATAACCCAGGGTTATCAAGGGTTATATTGAAATAAGGATGTGAGGTAATGAAGTTCTTTTCCTATTTACTGACCTGGTTGCTTCTAATCCCCGTTAGTCTTGCAGGCGCCAGTGCCTTTGCCGCTGCCACCCTCGTCAGTTCGCAATCCGAATATAACGATGCCGTGAAAGATCTTGAGCCAGGCGACACGATTGTTCTGGCCAATGGCGAATGGAAAAACTTCGAGATTCTGTTCTCGGGGACAGGTCTTGAAGACAAACCCATCACACTGAACGCTGAAGAGAATGGCAAGGTGTTTATTACCGGTGTTTCAAACCTGCGCATAGCCGGTGAGTACCTGGTCGTATCCGGTCTCGTGTTCAAAGATGGTTACACCCCGACATCCGAGGTGGTCTCTTTTCGGCACAACAAGAAAAACCTCGCCAATAACTCACGTATTACCGAAATCGTGATTGATGGTTTTAACAACCCGGAGCGCACCGAGTCGGATTACTGGGTCTCGATGTATGGCAAGAACAACCGTTTCGATCACAACTATCTTGCCGGTAAAAACAACAATGGTGTCACCATGGCGGTTCGGCTAAACAGCGAAGCGAGCCAGGAGAACCATCACCGTATTGATCACAATTACTTTGGCCATCGGCCCATTCTCGGCTCCAATGGTGGCGAGACACTGAGAATCGGCACCAGCCATTACTCGATGTCAAATTCTTTCACCGTTGTTGAAGATAATTACTTTGACCGCTGCGATGGTGAAGTGGAAATTATCTCCAATAAATCCGGTAACAATATTATCCGGGGCAATGTATTTTTCGAATCCCGTGGTACCTTGACCTTGCGCCACGGTAACGACAACCTCGTCGAGAACAATGTGTTTTTCGGTAATGGTGTCGACCACACTGGTGGCATCAGGGTTATCAACAAACGCCAGACGATTCGGAACAATTACATGGAAGGGCTGACCGGAACCCGTTTTGGCAGTGCCTTCGTGATCATGAACGGAGTGCCGAACTCACCAATCAACCGCTACCACCAGGTGGAAGACACGCTGATTGAAAACAATACGATTATCGACGGCAGCCATATTGAACTCGCCGGCGGCAGCGATGCGGAAAGAAGCGCTGTCCCAAAGACCACGAGATTTATCAACAACCTGGTCTATAACGCGAACGGCAAGGACCCTTTCACAATTCATGATGATATTTCAGGCATCACCTTTGAAGGAAATGTCCAGAATGAACTGGCTGAATTTAAAATCGACCAGGGTTTCTCCAGCCAAAAAGTAAACCTGACCAGGCAGGATAATGGTTTGTTGATGCCGGTTGATGGCAGTTTGAAAGGTGTTGGTGTTAAACCCGGGCTTAAAGTGCTGAATAAAGCATCAACCGGGCCGTCATGGTACCCAAAGCCTGAAAAAACCGCCCGGTTTGACACCGGTCAGACACATACCATCGAGGCGGATGGAGATCAATTAATCAAGGCCGTCGCAAATGCCAAAGCCGGTGATGTTATCGAATTGAAACCGGGTAATTACCTGGTGGAAAAAATTATCACGCTGGACAAGGCGGTCACAATCCGTGCGATGAATGGCGAGAAACCGACGCTTGAATACGAACGTACCACGCTGTTCGAAATCCTTGAGGGCGGCGCCCTGAAACTGGAAGGGCTGATCATTTCGGGGAAAAGCGCGCCGGATGTCGCGGGTAACTCGCTGGTCCGCACCTCCCGTTATTCAATGCTCGATGCCTACGACCTGGTCGTCAAGAATTGCGAGATCATGGATCTGGACGTCAACCATTCATTCAACTTCCTGACCGTCGCCAAGGGTACTTTTGCCGAGCACATAGAAATTCACGATTCAAGCTTTTCAAATATTACGGGCGCAATCCTGCCTCTCGACCGGGAAACCGACGACCTGGGTCTGTATAACGCCGAGTATGTTGTTGTTACCAACTCGACGTTCAGCAAGATTGGCAAGGCCATGCTGACCATCTACCGGGGTGGTACCGATGAGAGCACGTTTGGGCCGCATGTTGACATCAGCGATACGAGCCTGGTCTCTGTCGGTAAGAACAAGAGAAATAAAACCGGTGCATCGGTTCATTTGCATGGCATCCAGGTGGTTGATATCAAAAACAATGAATTTGAGGAAAGCAAGCCAATCCGCGTGGTCCAGACGGTGGGTGAGCCTGTTACCTCGATAAGCAACAATCATTTTGTAGCGACACCAGCGCCCGAAATTGTTAACGGTACGGCGATTCTGGAAGCAAATACTTTCAGCGAGGCAGAAAAACAATGAAATATTCAAGCGAGTTATTTTTGAAAGGCAGTGAGCAAGAGCGTGTAAAGGTCGACGAGGGTATGTTCCGGCAAAACCTCGGCTTTAATGACAAGTTAATGTTGTGCCGCGTCAATTTTGAAACCGGTTCCATCGGCTATACCCATGCGCATCCTCATTCCCAGGTGGCGTATGTAGAGAGTGGCGCTTTTGACTTTACCATTGGTGCGGAAACAAAACGCCTGGTAGCGGGCGACTGTGCTTATATTCCTCCCAATGAGCAACACGGTGCCGTGTGTATTGAAGCGGGTGTCTTGCTGGATATCTTCAGTCCGGTTCGAGAGGACTTTTTAGAGGACGAAGATTCGTAAGATGGGAGCCGGGAAGTGAACCTCAAAGATAAAGTTGCAATTGTCAGTGGTGGAGCCAGGGATATTGGCAGGGCCGTCTCCGTTAAACTCGCGACCGAAGGGGCAAAAGTTGTTGTTAACTACTTCAGCAGCGAAAAACAGGCAGAAGAGACACTGGCAGCCATCGAGGCGGTTGGTGGTGAAGCCATAGTCGTCGCCGGCGATATGACCAAACAGGCAGATGTTGATCGCCTGGTGGCTGAAGCCAACGCCGCTTATGGCGATTTTGTGGATATTCTTGTCAATGTGGCCGGTGGGCTTGTTGCGCGCAAAACTCTTGAAGAAATGGATGTAGATTTCTTTGAGAACCTCATGAAGCTCAATTTGACCAGCACCTTCATGCTAACAAAAGCGGTGGTTCCGCTGATGGGTGATGGCGGCTCGATTATTAATTTCTCTTCACAGGCAGGGCGTGACGGTGGTGGTCCGGGTGCATCGGCCTATGCCACATCCAAGGGTGCCGTGATGACCTGGACACGGGCCATGGCCAAGGAGCTGGGGTCACGAAATATTCGCGTGAATGCACTTTGCCCGGGCATGATCAGTACGGTGTTCCATGACACCTTCACCAAGGATGCAGTTCGCGCAAATGTAGCCAACGCCACTGCCCTCAAACGCGAAGGTTACGCGGCGGAAGTCGCAGATGCCGTTGCCTATTTAGCCTCCTCCGAATCGAGCTTTTTGACTGGTGTCAATCTCGATATCAATGGCGGCCTTTACTATTCTTGATGCAAGGATTTGATATGAGTGTGAGTGATGATTTGCATGCCAGGCTGGAGCAGGCGCCCGTGGTGCCATTGGTGGTTCCGGAAGATGCAGAAACAGCAATCAGTACAGCAAAAGCCCTGGTTGCCGGTGGTCTGACAGTCATAGAGGTTGTGTTACGAACCGAAGCCGCTATCGCCTGCCTGGGAGAGATCGTCAAGGCGGTACCCGAAGCCATTGTTGGCGCGGGTACCGTGCTGTCCGAGCACCATGCCGGTGAAGTGGTATCCCGGGGGGCGCAGTTTATCGTTTCACCTGGTCTTTACGAACCGGTGGTGAGTTATGCCAAGTCTGCAGGCCTGCCGATTTTTCCCGGTGTGGCAACGGCGTCGGAAGCACAAAATGCGTGGAATATGGGCTTGAGGTCTTTGAAATTCTTCCCTGCCTCGCTGGCAGGTGGGCCCTCCATGCTCAAGGCCCTGGGCGCCGTTTACCGGGATGTCCGCTTTATGCCGACCGGTGGTGTATCAGCCGCAAACCTGGCTGATTACCTTGCCTTGCCAAATGTCCTTGCCTGCGGTGGCAGCTGGTTGACACCGAAATCCGCGATTGCCGCAGGCAATTATCAAGTTATTACCGATCTGGCAGCGGAAGCCGTTGCCATCGCCAATCAAGCCAGGAGTTAAGAAAATGGCCAAGTTTGTTACATTCGGGGAGATCATGTTGCGGCTTAAAACGCCCGGTCATGAGCGTTTCTTCCAGTCACCCACATTTGAAGCTACCTTTGGTGGTGGTGAGGCCAATGTTGCCGTTGCGTTGGCCAATTACGGTCTAAATGCCGTTTTTGTCACAGCGCTTCCGGATAATGACATAGGTGAATGCGCCATCCGGGAAGTGCGTGGTTTTGGAGTGGATACCACCAAGATTCGCCGCTCCGGTGACCGTGTTGGTATTTACTATCTTGAGACTGGCGCTAACCAGCGCGCATCCAAAGTGGTCTATGATCGTGCAGCATCGTCGATATGTGAATGTGGCCCCGGTGATTTCGACTGGGACGAAGTATTCGAGGATGCCAAGTGGTTTCACATTACCGGCATCACACCTGCATTAAGCCAGTCCGCTGCCGATCTCAGTCTTGAGGCGGTCAGAGCCGCCAAGGAACGTGGTGTCACGGTTTCCTGTGATTTCAATTTCCGTGGCAAGCTTTGGAAGTATGGCAAAGCCGCGCCGGAAGTCATGAACGAACTGGTGAAATACGTCGACGTTGGTATTGCCAATGAAGAGGATTGCCAGAAATCACTTGGCATTTCAGCCGGTGTGCATGTCGAGAGCGGTGAGCTTGAGATCGCCAAGTACGAGGCACTCAGCAGCAAGGTTTTGGAGGTGTTTCCAAACATGTCTACCATTGCCATAACCCTGCGCGAATCGAGAAGTGCAGACATCAATGGCTGGTCGGCTTGCATGCGGGACAAGTCTGGTTTCTATCACTCCAGGAAATACGAAATGACAGACATTGTTGACCGGGTCGGTGGTGGAGATAGCTTTGCCTCTGCCCTGATTTACGGTCTGAATGCGTACGAAGATCGCAATGACTCACTGAACTTTGCAGTGGCCGCGAGTTGTCTGAAACATTCCATTTCAGGTGATTTCAACCGCGTCACCGTTGCGGAAGCGGAAAAACTGATGGGCGGAGACGCCTCCGGGCGAGTCCAGCGTTAGACCTCTTGACAGGTTTCTGACACATAGCATGGTGCTTACAAAATAATCTTACAAAAGACGATTAGTGATCTGTTGATTGTCCGCGGGGGTATAAATAATGAAACTTAAGAACTTACGTTGGTGGGTGATCACGTTGATCGCGCTTGCAACTGTTATCAACTATATTGATCGTCAATCGCTTAGCGTGCTATGGCCGGAAATCGTGAAGGATTTGTTCCCTGATGAGTCGGCTTTGGAGCGTAAGCAAATATACGCGAATATCTCCATCATCTTCGTGTTTTCCTATGCTTTTGGTCAGGCTATCTTCGGCAAGATATTTGACTGGGTAGGTACGCGTATGGGTTTTGTGCTGGCCATCGGTGTCTGGTCAATTGCAACAGCCCTTCACGCAGTTGCACAAGGCGTTGTCAGCTTAAGTATCTTTCGTTCAATTTTGGGTGTGGCAGAGGCGGGTAACTGGCCAGGTGCAGCCAAGAGTAACGCTGAGTGGTTCCCAACCAAGGAGCGAGCCCTGGCTCAGGGCATCTTCAACTCGGGTGCGGCCATCGGCGGTATTGTCTCAATTCCGTTAATTGCATACCTGACAGTTTTTTTCAGTTGGAAGATGATCTTTATTGTTGTGGGTTTGATCGGCCTATTATGGCTCATCCCCTGGGTAGTCCTGGTTAAGGCACCGCCAAAGACTCACCCCTGGCTTACAGATGAAGAACGTGAGTACATTTTGACGGGTCAGAAAACCTCTGAAGCTGATGATGTTTCTGATGAAGATGAGTACGACCCTACAACAGCCCAGGTACTTTCGCATAAGCAAAGCTGGGGCGTAATTATAGCCTCTGCAGCCATCGACCCCATCTGGTGGTTGTTCGTGTTCTGGATACCCATTTACCTGAACGAGGTATATGGAATGGATGTGAAATCCATCGGGCTATACGGTTGGGTACCTTATGTTGGCGCCATGTTCGGTGCATGGTTTGGCGGTCTCCTGGCGCAAAATCGCATGAAGGCTGGTTGGAATGTCAATAAAACCCGCAAGCTCACCATTTCTCTGGGTTGCCTAATTATGTTGCCTGCTCTGCTGGCCATGGC
>JABDPJ010000044.1 GCA_013042835.1 Lysobacterales bacterium | reverse complement strand
GAACTGACTATGAACGATATCCTGGGTGGCCAGTTCAGTGCGCGCGTCAACATGAACCTGCGCGAGGACAAATCATGGTCCTATGGCGCCTACACTTTCATGTTCGATTCACGTGGCCAGCGGCCCTGGATGGCTTATGCGCCGGTGCAATCGGATAAGACCATGGAATCGCTGCAGGAGCTTGGAAAAGAATTCGAGCAGTACCTCGGCACCAAACCGGCAACCCAGGAAGAGCTCAGTAAGAGTGTGCACAACAACGTCAATAGCCTGCCCGGACAATACGAAACCGGGAATGCCGTCATGGGTGCACTGCTATCCAACCAACGATTTGGACGCAGCGACGACTATATTTCCACTCTCAAGTCACGCTATGAAGCCATCAAGCTGGAAAACGTCCAGGGCGCTGCGGAAAGTGTTTTGCAGCCCGACAGGCTCACCTGGCTGATCGTTGGTGACCGCAGCGAGATCGAGGGCAAAGTTCGCGCCATGAACCTCGGCAAAGTTGCCATCATGGATGTTGATGGCAACATCATCCAGTAAGCCGGCCAATGGCAGGGTGCGTCCTGGGGGCGTGCCCTACTGGCAGGCTGGAGTTTTTAGGATTATTCTGTAGCTCGAAACCAACGGGGAGAACACCCACCATGAATTTCGAAAAAGTAATGTTTGCCTTCTTTATCGTTCTGGCTCTCACCCTGAACTTTGGCTTCTTTATTGGCGATGTAGATGATCCCATTCATCATGACGGCCTGGAACTGGCCGCCGCCCTGGTTGTCAGCCTGATCGCCACCGTCATGAAATTCGGTGACCGCTCCCAGATGGGCGCAGTATTGCTCGCCACCAGCCTGGTGGCTGATTTGCAGCTGCTTATCGCTGCAGGCACCTGGGTTTGGGTCGTCAACATTTCAAGTTCAGTCACCTTACTGGAGGTCATGCCACGCATCGTTTCACTTTCAGGCGGCGCCTTGCTGGCCAACCTCGTTTCGGTGACATTGCTGATAGCAGAAACGATCAGCATTCGGCGTTGACAGACAACAACACAGGCTAAAGATTTTGCTCCGCCCGCAACCAAGAAATGACGTCGTCTGGATGACGATGCGGCGTATGCGATCGCCGCTGATCATCCTGATGCTGGTTTATTTCTTCTCGGTCCTGGCATTGGTATCTGTGCCGGGTGTCGACGATTCCGGCCAACCGTTCCACATGAGTGCGCTGGACGCCGCTTACTTCATTGCGATTATGCAAACCACTATCGGCTTTGGTGAAATCCCCTACGACTTCACGGATTCGCAGCGCTTGCTGGTTTTCCTGCTGCTACTGCCCAACGTGGTTGCCTGGTTATATTCCATTGGTACCTTGCTGGGATTGATCCTCGACAAGCAATTCCAGGCGGCTTTTTTGCGCAACCGCTTCGGTAGCCATGTCAATGCCATAAAAGAACCTTTCTACATCGTTTGCGGCTTTGGCAACACCGGCTCAATGACGGTAACAGGCCTGCTGGCCCGAGGGATTCGAACGGTAGTTATTGAATCCGAGGAAAAAACGGTTCGCCGAATGATGTTGAAGGACCGCTTCGCCCATGTTCCGGCCGTGGTTGGGCGGGGACGCGACAGGCAGTTGCTGGAACTGGCGGGTTTATACAAAGAAAATTGCATGGGCGTTATTGCCACCACCAATTATGACCAGGTCAACCTGACCATCGCTATCACGGTAAAACTACTACGACCTGAAATATCCGTTTTGGCGCGCAGTGAGAACCAACGCGTGTCCGACAATATGGCCTCTTTCGGCACCGATGCGATCATCGATCCCTACCGGATTTTCGCAGGAAGGGTTTCTTTAGCCCTGAGTTCTCCCGTCAAGTATCTCGTTGAAGACTGGCTGATCAGCGTGCCCGGCAGCGAGTTGCGCAAGGTCGTTGAACCGCCGCGCGGCCCCTGGATTGTCTGCGGTGCGGGGCGCTTCGGCGGACGCATGATCAAGCAGCTGCAAAAATCCGGATTACCCGTCACGGTGGTCGACGTTCATCCTGACAGGTTACCCGCTTACGAACGCGCCGTGCTGGGCCGCGGCACCGAAGAGCATACACTCGAGGCTGCGGGTATAGCCGATGCTGAAGGTATCGTTGCATCAACAGGAGATGATATCGACAACCTCTCCATCATCATGACGGCCAGGCATCTGAATCCGCGCCTGTTCTTCATCGCCCGGCAGGACGAGCGTCAGCATAACGAATTGTTCGACAGCTCAGGCGCCGACCTCGTGGCCCGGAGAAGCCGCATCGTTGCGCGCCAGTTTCTGTCTGCCGTCACCACCCCTTTACTGCAGTCATTCATGCAGCACCTTCGACGCAGCGATGAAAAGTTTGCCGAGCGTGTCGCTGCAAAGTTGAAGCATGTCCTGCAAAATCGAGCGCCAAGTATCTGGGTTTTTGAGCTCAAGGGTGAGATTGCCAGGAACCTGCGCTTTGTCCGGGCGCGGTCCAGCAAGGTGGTGCTGGAACACATTCTCCGCAACAGCCGTAGCGAGGAGAACGAGTTTCTGCCCTGCGTATGCCTGACATTGGAGCGTGGCGCGCAAAGAAAATTTTTACCCGATAACGAAGTCGAACTGCAAATACACGACCGCCTGCTGTTCGCCGGCCGCGACGAAGCCAGGCGACAGATGCTATGGACGCTGCAAGACAGCCATTCGCTCATGGGCAATGCGACTGGCAAACACCTGCCGCGTGGAGGTCTGTGGAGATGGCTTTCGGAGCGCTGAGCTCAAACCCTGGCAAGAAAAGCCGCAGTTACCCCCGATACTCCAGATAGACAAGATTCTAATCAATTGAAAACCTGTCCGCGTCCTGCTGAAACGGCAACTGGCTGCGGACCGATTGTATTTTGTCGAGGGTAATGGTCGCAGTTGCGTTGCATTCGGCCGTCGCCAGGTCAATGACTATGTCACCCAGCGGGTCATAGACGGCACTTCTACCCGAATACTCGAGACCGCGCGGGTCCTTGCCGCAGCGGTTGACGCCAATCACGTAGCATTGGTTCTCGATGGCGCGCGCCCGCATCAGGGCTGTCCACGCGGCCGTGCGTGGTTCCGGCCAGTTGGCGACAAACAGCAGTAAGTCGTAATCATCACGGTTACGGCACCAGACCGGAAACCTCAGGTCATAGCAGATCTGCGGGCAAATCCGCCAACCGCGGTAGCTGAACACCTTGCGCTCACGGCCGGCGGCATAGCGCTGATCCTCGCCACCAAAAGAAAACAGGTGGCGCTTATCGTAAAAGGCTACCTCTCCATCGGGTTGCACCCACAGAAACCGGTTGGCGTTTCCCCTGCTGGTAGAAATGGCCGCACTGCCACAAAGCACACTGCCCAGCTCACTGGCCAGGGCAGTCATCCAGGCCACCGTCTCACCCTGCATGGTTTCCGGTTCGGCCTCCGCATCACCCAGAAAACCACTGGTAAAGGTTTCCGGAAAAACAACCAGGTCACAGCCGGCGCCCTGCTGCCGGACAATGGTTTCCAGTTGCCGCCGGTTGGCTTCCGGGTCCGCCCAGAATAGCTGGGTCTGAACCAGCAGGCATTGCAGGCTTTTCTTGGTCGTCATGGTCGTCATTCTAGCAGGGAGATAATTTGAAGTCGCTGTTGCTCATGGCGAGGGCGGATGAATGATAAACAAACCGGATTTACCTATACTCAAAAGACCTGCATTACAGTTAAGCATCAACAACCGAGGTGAATTATGAACTGGCAAAAAGGAACACCGCAGATGGGTGAGCATCGTGGTTCGGCAAAAATGATGGAGCTTGAAGCCCGGATCAAGGAACTTGAAGCACAATTAAAAAAAATAGAAAGCGTATTGGACATAGATTCGGGGGGAATAACAGTCGTGTTGAAATCGAAGTCGAAACTGAAAATCACAGCGCCCGCGGTTGAAATCGAAGGACAGAGCTTTACGGAGGTTAAAGGTGGCTTGATAAAATTGAACGGCGGAACCAAACCGGTTGCCCGGCTCGGAGACACAGTTGCTGGCGGACCGGGAACCGGTTCCATCGTTACGGGTAGCCCGTCGGTCATGGTTTCCTAGATAACCTGGGACAATAAGCAGTCCGGAAGCTTGCCATGGTTCCATCCCGGGCTGAGTCAGGCCACGAACAGGTAGTCCCTGCCTTCCACTTTTTGATGCTGGTGAAGGAACGCGGCTATCTCTTCCCGCGCCCCGGCAGCACCGACTGCTACCAGCAGCATTACCTCGCCCAGGGATCCGGTTTTTTCGACTGGCCAAACCGGTAAGCCGCGTTTCTGGCCACCGATACGACGCGGATGTACATCAATGAACCCTTCAACCTCAGCACCTTCGCCAACGATCAGGTCATGCATCAAACGCCCGGTGGGACCCGCACCCCAAATAACGACAGGCTTATCCTTAAGCCGGTGACGGACGAGAAAATACGCCTTGGCATGCATAAACTTATCGCGACTGTAGAGCGGATCGGTGTGGGTCAGTCGGGATTCATGCTCACGCCAGCGCAACAGGACCGGCCTCGGTTTACCCATGCGCATGTTACTCGCATCGGCGCGCAGGAACAGGTCATAGTCCTCAGGCCAGGATTTATTCCGGTAACCACGCAATTTCTCCAACGCTGCGCGACGGAACATGACACCCGGGTTGGGCAACGGGCTTTCGATAAATATCTGCTTATGCACCTGTGCCGGTTCACGGACTGAATTCAACCAGGTTTGATAACGCTCCAGGCCACCCTTGATACCGTTGTCTGAGAAAATCTCGACGCAACAACCGGCAATATCGATTGCCGGGTTCTTTCCCAGGTAATTCAATTGCTGCTCCAGGCGCTCTGGCAAGGAAATATCATCCGCATCCATGCGCGCAATGAACCTGCCAATACTGTGGGAAAAACCCGTGTTGCAAGCGTTGACTACGCCGAATCCCTTGCTGTTGAATACCTTCAGGCGCGGATCACTTTTATCCAGCAAAGACAGTGCGGAATCCGTACTGTGATCATCCACCAGTATTAACTCCAGGCCCTTGAAACTCTGTGACAAAATACTGTCCACTGCCTGCGGCAGAAATTTTCCACCGTTGTGCACAGGCATGACAACAGAGACCAGTGGATTCATACGTTTAAAAACCCTTCCTGCCCGGCAAAAAGTAACAACCGCAAGTGGTCAAATTGGTGTTTCCAAACTGATATACTTGCATCAGAACGTGAAGTATAACTGATAGACCAAAACGATAGCGGAGCGCCTTGAGACACACAGCCATGTACTGCAAAGTTCTTCAACTCGCGCAGCCAGTTCCCGCAAGGGCCGCTGATTAATGCATACCACGGGACGCTTTGTTCTGGCAGGCCGCATTGAAGAAATCAGCGCGTGCGACCCCACCCGCACGGTGCTGGAATTTCTCAGGGAGGACAAGGGCCTGACGGGTACCAAGGAAGGCTGTGCCGAAGGCGATTGCGGCGCCTGCACCGTCGTTCTGGGCGAACTGCATGACGGGGCCATCCGTTACCGTGCGGTCAACGCCTGCATCCTGTTTTTGCCAACCCTGGACGGTAAACAGTTACTGACCGTCGAAGACCTGCCGCAACCCAGAGACCGACAGCACACTGAACTGCACCCGGTGCAGCAGGCTATTGTCGACCAGCATGGCTCGCAATGCGGCTTCTGCACCCCCGGCTTTGTCATGTCGCTGTTTGCGATGTATCACAATCATCCTGAAGACTCCATCGGGCGCACCGATATCGACCTCGGACTGGCAGGTAACCTGTGCCGGTGCACGGGGTATGCGCCCATCGTGCGCGCCGCCGAGCAGGCTCTGAAGGCCGGGCGCACAGACCACGTCAGCGCAGAGGAAGACCGGATCATTGCCCTGTTAAGATCGATCCAACCTGTTGATACACTGAAAATAAGCAGCGGTACCAGGCAGTTTCTTGCGCCCCGCGCTACCCGGGAACTGGCTAAGTTGCTGCAGGAACACCCACGTGCCACGCTTGTCGCCGGCGCCACCGATGTGGGTCTGTGGGTTACAAAGCAGGGGCAGCAGCCGGACACGGTCATTTACCTTGGTGAAGTCGCCGAATTAACACGCATCCAGGACGATGACGAACAACTGCATATCGGTGCCGCCGTCTGCTACACCGATGCCACGGCGGCCGTTACGGCCCATTACCCGGGCTTTCTGCCGCTGATCGAACGTATCGGTGCCGTGCAGGTGCGCAACGCGGGTACGATTGGCGGCAATATCGCCAATGGCTCACCGATCGGCGACATGCCACCCGGGCTGATAGCAGCTGGCGCCAGGCTTGCTTTGACAAGCATGCAGGGACGGCGGCTCATCGAACTTGAAGATTACTTCATCAGTTACGGCAGGCAGGACCTGAAAGACGGCGAATACGTTGAACAAATACTGCTGCCCGTGCCTCCGCCGGAGCAACTTTTTTCGACCTACAAGGTTAGCAAGCGCTTCGAACAGGATATCTCGGCGGTTTGCGGTGCATTCTGCCTTCGCCTTGAAAACAACACCATCAGGGATGCACGAATCTGTTATGGCGGCATGGCTGCAATTCCGAAGCGCGCCAGGGCTTGCGAAAGTGCCATGAATGATAAAGCCTGGAGCCAGGAAACCATCGACCAGGCCATGTTGGCCCTGCTCGAGGATTTTGAGCCTATTTCAGATGTCCGCGCCAGCGCGCAGTACAGGATGCGTGTTGCGCAAAACCTGTTGCAACGGTTCTTTCTCGAACATGGCGAGTTCACCTTCCCCGTCCGGATCGGCGCATCCCCCAACGCACCCGGGCGCGCAAATGGCGGAATAAAGGGCAGCAGCAATGCCTGAAGCAAACAACAAGAACAGTAAGCACCGCAAAGCCCGCCGGGTGTTCACCCCCATCGCCCATGACAGCGCGGTCAGGCACGTCTCCGGCACGGCAAATTACGTGGACGACCTGTCGGAACCACGCAACCTGCTACATTGCTACATTGGCACCAGCGAAGTAGCCCATGCAAGAATCCTGAATATGGATCTGAGCGCGGTTGTAGCTTACCCGGGTGTAGTCAGGGTCATGACACACTCTGATATTCCGGGCAGCAACGACATCAGCCCCGTACACCTGAACGACGAGCCCCTGCTGGCACACGACCTGATAGAGTTTGCCGGGCAACCGTTATTCGCAGTCGCAGCGGAAAGCCGGGCGATTGCGAGGCAAGCAGCGCGGCTGGTTAAGATCGAAGTCGAGGAGTTGCCGGCCATACTCGACATCGAGACTGCACTGCAGGAAAAATCGTTTGTCCTCGAACCGCAGGTACTTCGTCGCGGTGACGCGGCAAAAGCGATTGATACGGCGCCGGAAAATCTGCAGGGTGAGATAACTACCGGCGGCCAGGACCACTTCTATCTCGAAGGCCAGGTTTCCATGTCACTGCCCCAGGAAGACGGGGATGTGCTGGTGCTGACTTCGTCGCAACACCCATCCGAGGTCCAGGACCTGGTGGCCCGGTGCCTCGCCAAACCCGCTAACGCGGTGACCGTTGAAGTCCGGCGCATCGGCGGCGCCTTTGGCGGCAAGGAGACCCAGGCCGCGCAATGGGCCATGCTCACGGCCGTGCTGGCGGATGCGACCGGTCGCCCGGTCAAATTGCGCCTCGACCGTGATGATGACATGCGCAGCACGGGTAAGAGGCACGAGTTCCAGATTCACTATAACGTCGGTTTCGACGCGCAGGGGCGTATCCATGGCATAGAGTTCAGACATGCCCTGCGCTGCGGTATCTCAGCGGACCTTTCCGGGCCGATCGCCGACCGCGCCATGTTTCACAGCGACAATGCCTATTACCTGCCGAATGTGGCCATCAGCTCTTATCGCTGCCGGACCAACACGGTTTCGAACACCGCTTTCAGGGGCTTTGGGGGACCCCAGGGCATGGTCGGTATCGAGCGTGTCATGGACGCGATCGCACACCACCTGGGCAAGGATCCGCTGGAAGTTCGCAAGAATAACCTGTATGGCAAAGACGATCGCAATGTCACACCCTATGACATGCGTATCAGGGACAATGTCCTCGGAGACCTGATAGCAGACCTTGAAGAATCATCCGGTTATGTCGAGAGGAGGCGTGAAATTTCCGACTTTAACCGCAAGAGCCCGTTCATTTGCAGGGGTATCGCGCTGACGCCGGCCAAGTTTGGTATTTCGTTCACAACCGCTTTCCTCAACCAGGCCGCAGCACTGGTGCATGTTTACAAGGATGGCAGTGTCCACCTCAACCACGGCGGCACAGAAATGGGTCAGGGGCTGCTGACCAAGGTGGCGCAGGTGGTGGCGCAGGAGTTCCAGATCGATCTCGACAAGGTCAAGATCACCGCAACCAATACCGGCAAGGTACCCAACACCAGCGCCACGGCCGCCTCTTCCGGCAGCGATATGAACGGCATGGCGGCCCGCACGGCAGCCCGCAAGATCAAGAAACGCCTGCGCACTTTCGTCAGCCGGGAATTTGGCGTTGAAAAGTCTGACATCCGGTTTGCCGACAACATGGTGCATGCCGGTCAATCGGTTTTCAGCTTCGCCGAATTGGCGGCAAAGGCCTGGCTAAACCGCATACCCCTCTCTGCCACGGGCTTTTACCGCACGCCCAAAATACATTACGACCCCGCAACCATGCAGGGCCGGCCGTTCCTGTATTTTGCCTACGGTGCAGCGGTCTCAGAGGTCGAAATAGACTGCCTGACCGGTGAATCCCGTATCA
>JABDPJ010000042.1 GCA_013042835.1 Lysobacterales bacterium | reverse complement strand
GAGGGACACCGTGAGACCCTGCACGGCGGCGTATTGGCTGACAGGCTGACCATTTTCAGGTTTTTGTCAAAATACATGATGTCCAGCGGAATTCGGGTGTTCTTCATCCAGAAACTGCGCGGGGCCTCGTTGGGAAAGATAAACAACATGCCCTCGTCCACCGGCATGCTGTCCCTGAACATCAACCCCAGCGCCTGCTTCTCGCTGGTCGTCGCAAGCTCCACGGCGAAGGTCTTTCCGCCGAGGACAACGCGCGGATTGTCCGATGCACAGGCCGTGCAGGCTGTCAGCATCATGACACATATCAAAAGTCGCATTCAGATCATCCGGTGTTATTTGCCACCGCATGATAACAAGCATTTTATGGGGTTACAGCGTAAGCGCTCCGCAAAAACAACCGCCTGCCCTGCTACGCGGGAATGAGGGTGGTGCGCGGGAATGATTGAAGCTGCCGCTTTCCAACCCCGCACGACGGGGGGGGTGAGCGGGAACGATCGAAGCTGCTGTCTTTCAACTCCGCACAATTCGGCGGGAGTCGGGTACTCCTCCTGAGACCTTCAAAAACAGGGACGTTTTTGAAGAGCGTACAGGGAAGTATTCACAGCGTGTCTCAGGAGGAGTACCCGGCTTCCGCCGAATCCATCAGAAGTGCGAAATGCGAAATGTGAAATGCAGAATGCAAATTGATCACCCAGTCCCTGTATACGAAGCCAATAAAAAATGATCAATAATCCGCCGCTGCAAGCTGCACATCAGGCGCATCTTCAACATCCAGCGCCACCATGACATCGCTGTAATACGCGGGGTCAATATCACCCATGATGTTGACCACCACGACTTCCTCGTCATCGGCGGACACGATAGTCAGGCCGCGGATACCGTCGCCAGAGGGCTTGGCGAACATGTTGACCAGCTCACCTTCCTCACGGACCAGCATCACCGGCTGCCAGCCATCGTTGCCGAGCTTGGCGCCCATCTTTGCAAAATTCCGTGCAATCCGCTCACTGTCGCCGTTGCTGTTGACCTCGTAAATCCGGACGCGCACGCCATCCAGGTTTCTCAACAGCGCCCGGGTTTCGGGCTCGTCATCGAGGAACCGGGCGGCAAACCGCAACACCGTGGGGCCCAGTGATATGGACATTGTCCGGTTGGTATCCGCCATGCCCGGTGAATCGAGATTGGCAAAGCCTTCGTTGCTGCGCGGCGCGGTAATGCCACAGGCCGTCAGGTAGAGCACGACGAATATGAGGCCCAGGTTACATACTGCGGAGCACTTGATTTTTGGTGCGCTCATCGGTTCAGTCCAGGTCTACGTCAACGTCTACGTCAAAGCTGTCCATGACCCTGCCCAACTCTTCGGGGTTCAGCTGACCAATGATGTTCACAAACACGGCCTCTTCATTATCGACCACCATCACCGTCATGCCCTCCATGTTGCCTCCCTCTGCCTTCATATAAACCAGCACCTGCTCATCGTCCTCATTGACCTGGACGATCGGTTCCCAACCGCTGGACTTGAGGTCGCCCTTTACCTGGCTGAACTGGCTCCTGGCAGCGTCGATGTTTTCATCGAGGCCATATATCTGGACCCGGATGCCTTTCAGCTTGGAGATCATTTCGGATGTTTCAGGGCTTTCCGACTTGCTCATCATGCCCACGAAGTTCAACATGGTTCCACCCAGGTTAATGGTGATTTTTGGCTCACCGTAAGTGGCAGAGAGATCACCGAAGTTGACATATCCCGGTAAATCCTTGAGTTCGTCTTCCTGCGCCATGGCCGGCACTGCCAGCAAGGTGCAGAAAACCCCGATTACTACTTTGTTTATCCATGCGTGTTTCATGCTTCGTTCTCCTTAAAATTTAAACTCTGTGACTGGATGGTCCGGTTGACCGAATCGGTCACCGCATTCGCCATCGTCCGACCAACTGTTGATTCGATTTCGCGCCCGGTGATGACACCAGCTTTGTCCAGGTAGGCAAAGGCGATGGCCATTTCCTGGCGTGCCTGGGCAATTTCGGCCGCCGACGGTGTGTCGGGGCGCATCAGGCTGACCGCAATGACCACCAGGGGAATAGCCGCCAGCGCTGCGGCCCAACGGGGCTGGGCAAAGTTGAACAAGCTGAACCCCGGTTTGCTTCTATGCTGTCTCGGTATCGCCTGCAGTTTCTTTGTCAGGCTCGCCGGCGCCTGTTCGACGCGCAGGGCATCCATTGCCTGCTGCAACTGGTACGCATCGACGATAGCGCGCGCCAACTCCCGGTCATCGGTCGCCTCTGCCTTGAGCAGCTCGGCATCGTCCGCTTCCAGCTCACCATCGAGCAAAGCGTTGATTCGCTCTTCCCACTTGTCATCATATTCATTCATGGTCTTACCTCGGCCAGTTGCTCCCGCAACTGCTTTCTTGCACGGTGCAGGTAGGTTTTAACCTGCGCCAAATTCAGTTCCAGCATCACAGCCACTTCCTCGTAGCTGTGCTGATTGATATCGCGTAACACAACCAGTGACCGGTAGGGTTCCTTCAAACCGCCTATCGCCCGCTTCAGCCATACGCCGATTTCGGTGGCTGTTGCGCCCTGCATCGGCCCTGCTACATCTCCGGCCATGTGGCTTTCGTCAAGCTCGACGTTGTCGCGCCTGCGTCTCAGCCGGTCGAGGCAGCCATTGCGGGTCACTTTCATCAACCACGGTCTGACGCGCTTGGGGTCGATGTTATCCTGGTTTTTCCAGAGCTTCACAAAAGCCTCCTGGGTAGCATCCTCCGCCTCCTGCGCGTCCTTTAATATGTAACGCGCTACCGTCCAGGCCTGGTCCTGATACTCCTTCACCCATTGACGGTATTTTTTACTCATGTCATGAGGATAAACGCAGCCGGCGGGAAATGGTTACAGTGTTTGCTAATATTAATAGAGAAATCTTTCCCTGATGGAAAATGACGCTGGCTGGACAGACCATGGAATTGTCACATAACGAACTGCGCAACCTGGAAAAACTGCTGCTGGAAAGGAAGAACGAACTGGTAAGGGAGGGGGAAACCGGTCAGCAGGCCGAAGAGGTCGTTGAACTGGACCAGGCCAGGGTCGGGCGGCTGTCGCGCATGGATGCCATGCAGGCCCAGGCGATGTCGTTGGAGACGGGTCGCAGGCGCCGGCAACACCTGTTGGAGGTCGACGCCGCCATCGAGCGCATCAGATCAGACGAGTACGGCGGCTGCTTTGAGTGCGGTGAAGACATCAACCCGAAACGCCTTGAAGCCGACCCCGTTGCGACACTGTGCATCGCTTGCGCGCAAGCACTGGAGTAAGACCTTATTTGCGGCTCTGTGCTCAGCCGCTACCAGCCTTTTTGTCCGTGCCGGAAAAAACAAGCGCGCGCACTCTTGAAATACATACACCTTAGCCCCAACTTTGCAGGCAGGCTGCGGTATACATCAACGAAGTATCCACAGGCACATTAACAGTCCGTAACGGTATGAGGCCGTTGCGGTTACACGTTCATTATTTTTAACTTAAAAAAATTAGGGAGAACTCCTCATGAAACTTCGTCCTTTACACGATCGCGTGATTGTGAAGCGAATGGAAGAAGAGCGTATGTCCGCTGGCGGCATCGTAATTCCAGACTCAGCTACAGAAAAACCTGTCCGCGGTGAAGTGCTGGCGGTGGGCAATGGCAAAATTCTCGAAAACGGTGACAAGCGTGCGCTGGATATCAAGGTCGGCGACAAAATCCTGTTCGGCAAGTATTCGGGAACAGAAGTAAAAGTGGAGGGCGAGGAACTGCTCGTCATGCGCGAAGAAGACATTATGGCGGTTATCGAAAACTGATAGCCCCTTTCAAATACGGAACAACGAGGATTAGACAATGAGTGCGAAAGACGTACGTTTTGGCGAAGACGCCAGGAGCAAGATGCTCCGTGGTGTTAACGTTCTGGCCGATGCGGTCAAGGTAACGCTGGGGCCGAAGGGTCGCAACGTGGTTCTAGAGAAGAGCTTCGGTGCCCCGACCGTCACCAAGGATGGTGTATCCGTGGCCAAGGAAATCGAGCTGGACAACAATTTTGAAAACATGGGTGCGCAGATGGTCAAGGAAGTTGCTTCCAAGACTTCCGACGTTGCCGGTGACGGCACCACGACAGCCACTGTACTGGCCCAGGCCATGTTGCGCGAAGGCATGAAGGCCGTTGCTGCCGGCATGAACCCGATGGACCTGAAGCGCGGCCTGGATAAAGCCGTTGCCGACGCTGTCAACAAACTGCAGGGCATGTCACAGCCGTGTACTGACAACAACGCGATTGCACAGGTTGGCTCCATTTCGGCCAACTCGGATACCGAGATCGGTGAGTTGATCGCGGAAGCGATGAACAAGGTTGGCAAGGAAGGCGTCATCACGGTTGAAGACGCTTCGGGCTTGTCCAACGAACTGGACGTGGTTGAAGGTATGCAGTTTGACCGTGGTTACCTGTCACCGTACTTCATCAATGACCAGGCGACCATGAGCGTTGAACTGGAAAACCCCTATATTCTTCTGCACGACAAGAAAATCAGCAATGTCCGCGACCTGTTACCGATACTCGAAGCTGTCGCCAAGTCCGGTAACCCGCTGCTGATCATCGCTGAGGATATTGAAGGTGAAGCCCTCGCCACGCTGGTGGTCAACTCCATCCGTGGCATCGTCAAGGTTTGTGCGGTCAAGGCACCTGGCTTCGGCGACCGCCGCAAGGCCATGCTGGAAGACATCGCCATCCTGACCGGCGCTACCGTTATCGCCGAGGAAGTGGGCCTGTCACTGGAAAAAGCCACCATGGAAGAACTGGGTTCAGCCAAGAAGATCCAGATCACCAAGGAAAACACCACGGTCATCGACGGCGCTGGCAGCAGCGACGACATTTCCGGCCGTGTCAACCAGATCCGTTCTCAGATCGAGGAAGCCACCTCTGACTACGATCGTGAAAAACTGCAGGAGCGCGTTGCCAAGCTGGCCGGCGGTGTTGCAGTGATCAAGGTTGGTGCCGCGACCGAAGTCGAAATGAAAGAGAAGAAAGCCCGCGTTGAAGACGCACTGCACGCAACCCGTGCTGCTGTTGAGGAAGGTGTTGTTCCCGGCGGTGGTGTTGCACTGGTTCGTGCGCTGGAAGCTGTTAAAGGCCTCCAGGGTGACAACGAAGACCAGAATGTCGGTATCACGATCGCATGTCGTTCCATGGAAGAGCCATTGCGCCAGATCGTTGCCAACGCCGGTGCAGAGGGTTCAGTCGTCCTGAACAACGTCAAGCACGGCGAAGGAAACTACGGTTACAACGCCGCGACCGGTGAATACGCTGACATGATCGAGTCCGGTATCCTGGATCCGACCAAGGTGACCCGCTCTGCCTTGCAGAACGCAGCTTCAATCGCTGGCCTGATGATTACCACCGAAGCCATGGTAGCCGAACTGCCAAAGGAAGACGCTCCCGCAGGTGGCGCTCCTGACATGGGCGGTATGGGTGGCATGGGTGGCATGGGCGGCATGATGTAAATCATGTAGTTCAAACCCGCGTTACCAAAAACCCCGCCACACGGCGGGGTTTTTTTTGACTTGAACAAAGGCAAATCCAGCTTGATATGGCAACGACCGCTGCGAGGGCGCGCGCGGTTCACATGGTATGAAGTACACGGTAGAAACTCAGAGCAAAAAAAAACCCGCCAGGATGGCGGGTTTTTCCTAATTAAACGTAGGGGTTTCCTACTCAGGCTTTTTTCCTGGCGCGCAACCTTGTTGCACCGAGATAGCCCAACATACCAACCATCAGCAGCAATGCCCAGGATGGAATCGGAATACCTTCGATCAATGGCAGTACCGGCGGGCCAATAGCCGCCGGGGCAAAGGTCACGTTATCGTACCAGCGCCCGGAAGCCTCGTAATTGGAAGCCACGGTTGAAAAGCCCCACTGCAGAATTTTACCGTCCGCCGTCGCATCTAGTTCAATCCTAATGGACTTATCCCCGGCCGAAGCAGTGTCCACGGTCAGGAAAACATCCGTAGCAAAGGTGACCGGATCCAGCAGCTTGATAAAGCCGTAGGTGCTCACGCCAGTGCCCAGGGCAATGGGTATCTGAACGTCAAATTCGAAGTCATAAGTTCCAGCATCGGCCAGCGAAAAAATACGTTCCTGAAATACACTCGTTTCCAGGCACTTGCCTGCCGCGTGTACATCATCTGCGTAATTGCTAAAAACATTCAGGGCCAGACCGGTATTTCCGGCCGTGATATTGGAAAAACCGCCGTCCTGGTTGGGAGCCGGGAAAGGTCCATAACCGTACTCATACGCGGTGCATCCGGGGTAGTCTGTGAAAACATTCGCAAACACAAGCCAACCACCGCCAATATCGCCGATGCTTCCCGGACCGACATATTCGGTATACGATTCAAAATCATCACTATAATCAATCGCCGCAAACGCAGGGCTGCTCATGACGACAGCCAGGGCAAAAGGCGCGATATACTTTGCCAATCTAATCATTATATTTCCCTCAACTAAAGTTTGACTCGACACACACTTGAATAACCCGCAGATTGTACCAGTTGAAACCCCGGTAAAGCTCCAAAAATCGGTGAAATGGGCTTTTTGCGGGACGTAGGATCCGTTGAGTGTCTCATTTTATTCGAAATTTTGTTAAGCCAGCAGAACTTACCACCCGCGCATGTGGCCTCAAAATCAGCTTAACCGAAAAACTGGAGTGATCAATGAGGGTCCGTTTCGGCGCGGTGCGGCTATAATTAACAATATCCCCTTTTCTGATGGGGTACAGGGTATGCCTGGTCACGGTCGAACTGATGTCGGCTGTTGACCCTGGTTTGCTGGATCGAAAAGAACGCTGCAGTATCAACGTAACCATTTGGAGGACAGCAGAATGGCACTTCATCGCAAGTTTAGAGGCTTCTTGATGTCAATGGTTGTTTTGCTCTTGTTGAGTGATGTTGTAATTGCAGGACCAGCATCCGATGCAAAGGCCGGGGTCGACGCCGGGCTTGGCACGCTCGTGACCACCGAATGGTTGGCAGAGCACCTGGATGACCCGGATCTGGTGGTGCTGGATTGCAGTGTGCGCGTGGAACAGGATGGCAACGGTGGTTTCCGTTCGGAGAGCGGGCAAGCCGATTACGACGCCGGTCACATCCCGGGCGCAGGTTTTGCTGACCTGACCGGTAACCTTTCCGATCACAACAGCCCCTATGAGTTCGCGCTGCCGACTCCGGAACAATTCGCCGCTACGATGGGCACCCTGGGGGTTGGTGACGAGACCCGGGTTGTGCTTTATGACAGTTTTGGTTCGGGTTGGGCTGCGCGGGTATGGTGGATGCTGCGCTGGGTCGGCTTCGACCAGGCGGCGCTGCTCGACGGTGGGCTGGGCGCCTGGAAAGCCGAAGGCCGGCCGCTTTCAACCGAGCCGGCACAGTACCCGGCCAGGCAACTGACTCCAGCACCCCGGCCCAATCTTATCGCCGACCGGGACGAAGTGTTCGCGGCTATTGGCAACGATGACGTCCATCTGATCGATGCGATGCCGGAATCCCACTATCGCGGCGAGATGGTCCTGTACAACTGGCCGGGCCATATTCCCGGCGCTACCAATGTGCCAGCTTTCTCATTACTGGATGAAACGGGGCGCTACCGGCCCCGCAGTGAGCTGGCCGCGCTGTTTGGTGACGATCCTGAAGCCCGCAGAATCACTTATTGCGGCGGCGGCATCTCGGCGTCCTCTACTGCCTTCATACTGAGCCGGCTGGGCTTTGATGACGTGGCTGTTTATACGGCCTCGCTGCAGGAATGGACCACCGATCCGAACAACCCTCTCGAGGTCGAGACACCGTGAGGTACTGCTGACCAATGACCCGGAACTGCGGTTCTGGTTTGAGTCAGGGAACAAATCTCTGGTAAGTCGCCTCACCGTTGACCAGGTCAAAACCATGCAGTTCGATGAAGTTGACCGTGACGAAAAGTCCTTTGCCCGACGCGTCAATGTAAACCTTCTCCAACCGGCTCGGCTTGCCGTCGATATCGATGGTCGCCCCGTATTGCTGACCGAAACGTTTGACCTTAATCACCCGGCCAAAGTCGGCAGCCATTTTCAGGGTTACGCTTTCCGAATCATCGTCCAGGTCAGCTTTGAAACCATAGGCGAATGTTTTTTGAATCCAGCTTAACTTTTTGATCTGCCCCTGCTCAGCCAGCCTGATCCAATAGGCCACGACAGGTTTCTTCCTGTCGAGCTTACCATCGGGCCTGACCTGCGCGTCATACTGGATGATGTTGGCGTTTTTGCTTCTTTCTATTCTGAACAGGTCCTGCCGCTCCATTTCGATTGCCTGGAGCACGGGGGACACGCAAAGTAAGCCGGCCACCAGTGCAATGATGGTAGTGCGCAGCATAAATTGTCGACCCTTCAAAAACCCTCACGCTCCCGGAAGCTTAAGTGCCTTCAGTGAAATCGGCTCCGCCCCCGGCTTCCCCTTCCATGTAAATAGACCGGCCGGGAAGTGCAAACTCCACGCCTGCTTTATGGACAATTTCCATGATGCTGAGGTTCAGTTTTTCGCCTATCTCCAGCGACTCGGCAAAATCCGTGGTCTTGAGGAACGCATGAACTTTGATCAATATTGCGTCATCATCAAAGTCGGTGAAACGCACGCGCACCGGATCATCGTAGACCTGCTCACTCTGCTCAAGTACTTCGTAAATACCAGCCATTACCGTGCGCAATTGTTGTGGTGTGGCATCGTAACGCAGGCGCAAGGTCGGCCAATAGCGGATCTTGGTCCGTGCGGACATGTTTTCGATTTCAATGTGGGCGATACGCGCGTTGGGTACATGCACCAGCGTGTTGGTCAGGGTGCGAATGCGCGTACTGCGGAGGCCAATATCCTCTACGGTACCCACAATCGTTCCATACCTGCAAAGATCTCCCACCCTGATTGGCGCCTGCGTAAACAGGGTCAAGGCGCCCATCATGTCTTCGATTGGTTTTTGCAGGGCCAGTGCCAGCGCCAGTCCACCGACACCCAGGGTGGCCAGCACCGTTGATATGTTGACACCGCTATTCGCCAGCCAGAACAATACACCGAACAATAAAACGGCCAGCTTGATGAGC
>JABDPJ010000041.1 GCA_013042835.1 Lysobacterales bacterium | reverse complement strand
ACAAAGCGCCGGATGCGCGCTCTTTTCATGAGGAAACAGTTCGGAAACTGTCACGGCTGCACAGTTATGATTGCCTGCGCGCCAACAAAGCCATGTCTGCATGGGGCGTCGAAGCCCGTGTGCCCTTCCTGGACCGTGAGTTTCTGGATGTGGCCATGTCGCAAAACCCCGCAGACAAAATGATCACGGAAGGAAAAATGGAAAAGCAGATTCTGCGCGAGGCATTCAGCGAAATGCTGCCTGAAGAGATCGTTTGGCGTCAAAAAGAACAGTTTTCAGATGGTGTCGGTTACAGCTGGATCGACGGTATCCGCGACTTTGCCAGGACCCGGGTCAGTGAAAAGCAGCTGGCCCACGCCGGCAAGCGCTTTCCTTACAACACGCCGGCGACGGAAGAGGCGTATCTGTTCCGGCGCCTGTTCGAGAATCATTTTCCGCTGGCCAGTGCCGCCGAGTGCGTCCCCGGTGGCCCTTCGGTCGCCTGCAGCACACCGGAAGCGGTGTTGTGGGACAGCAGTTTGCAGGAAATGAATGACCCCTCCGGGCGTGCGGTCCGGTCCGTCCACCAGGAAGCCTATTGAAGTGCGGCAAAGTGAAACAGAAAGATTTTAGTGAAGTGATACGAATGTTTAGCAAAGATCCAGGCAAGCGGGGGAACCGGCCATGTTGATTCAAAAATTCGGGGGAACCTCTCTCGCTGATATTGAAGGTTTTATCGCCGCCGCCGGTATTATCAGCAACGCCGCGGCAACGGAAGAAGTCGTGGTTGTGTTGTCGGCAATGGCCGGTGTGACCGACCTGTTGGAAAACTCAATACAAACTGCCATCAAGGGTGGCGATTTCAACGCGGTTATCCAAAGCATCAAGGACAGGGAGCAGGGCGTTTTGCGGAAAATGGCTGCAGAGGGTTGGGACTGTCCCCTCGCAACAGACTTTTTGCAGGTCCAGTTAAAGCGCCTGGAATCCCGTTTGGCCGGTGTAGCCTTGCTCGAACAGTGTCCCGAGGAAGTTAAGGCGGAGCTTCTTTCGAGCGGTGAGGGTTTCAGCAGTCGTTTGATGTGTGACCTGCTGCAGGCGCAGGGTTATGCGGCCCGCTGGTCCGATACCGGGGTCTTGCCCCCGGCGAACGATAGCTTTACTGACAGCCTCGTTGATGTCGAGGCGGCGGCACCGTTGCTGCAGCAGGCTATGAGCGGCGATCATGACATCCTGGTTCTGCCTGGATTTTATGGTTGCAACGAGCAGGGTAAGCCGCAGTTGATGGGCCGTAATGGCTCTGACTACACGGCGGCGTGCGTGGCAGCGGGCCTGAAGGCGCGAAGCTTTGAAATATGGAAAGATGTTGACGGCTTTTTCACGGCCGACCCGCGCATCGTCGCCAGCGCACGGTGCCTTGATGAGGTCAGTTACGAAGAAGCCATGGAGCTGTCATTTTTCGGCGCCAAGGTGATCAGCGCAAAAGCACTGACGCCATTGATGAGCGCCCGCGTTCCCTGTGAAATCAAGAACACCTATTATCCGGACAAGCCGGGAACGCTGATCCATGCGGACACCGAGAAGCCAACGGTGGTCAGGGGTATTTCACACCTGGACGATGTTGCCAGCATTACCCTGCAGGGCGGCGGCATGCGCGGCCGCGTCGGTGTCGCGCGCCGGGTCATGGAAGCATTGGCCAACGAGGCGATATCCGTTCTTTTGATCGTTCAGTCATCGTCCGAATACAGTATTACCCTGTGTGTCAGGAGTGCAGACGCCGAACGGGCGCACAAGGCCCTGGCTGAGGCCTTTCACTTCGAGCTGCTGCACGGTCTGATCAGCGAAATTTCAGTAATGGATCAGCGCTCGGTGATCACGCTGGTAGGCGACGGCATGAAACACTATCGTGGTGTTGCAGCACGTTTTCTCAGCGCCATTTCCGCAGCGGGCGTCAACGTCGAGGTCATAGCCCAGGGCTCCACCGAGTGCGCCATCTCGGTCGTGGTTGAAAAACAGGCGGCGCAGGTGGCGTTAAGGTCATGTCATACCGCTTTTTTCAGCCACACCAGCCACATGGATGTCATCCTGCTGGGATGCGGGAATGTCGGCTCAGCCCTGTTGCAGCAGTTTCAAACGCATGACAGCTCGCTCACAGCAGATCACAAGGCTTTGCATGTCCGTGCAATTGCCGACAGCCGTAAACTGCTGGTCGGTCATGATACGGTCGGGCTGGATAACTGGCAGGAAGAACTCAATGACAAGGGCGTGGCCTGGACTGTTGATGACATTCTCGCTATCCGCCAACAATTAGGTTTGCTCAACCCCACGATTATCGACTGCACATCAAGCGGCAGCCTTGCGAAGCAATACGCGACCTTCCTGGCTAACGGTTTCAATGTCGTGGCAGCCAATAAAAAAGCCAATACCGGCAGCATTGCCTACTATCGTGAAATGCGCGCTGCGGCCGCCCGGCACTATCGCAAGTTCATGTATGAAACCAACGTGGGTGCGGGCCTGCCTTTTATCGATACACTGCAGTCACTGATCCGCTCGGGCGATGAACTCAAAACATTCGGTGGTATTCTTTCGGGGTCACTGTCGATGATATTTGGCATGCTGGATGATGGGGTGCCGTTTTCAGGCGCTGTTGAGAAAGCGATGAAAATGGGGTACACAGAACCCGACCCGAGAGATGACCTTTCCGGTATGGACGTGGCTCGAAAATTACTGATCATTGCCCGCGAGGTCGGTATGGAACTGGAGCTGGAGGACATTGAAGTCGAGCCTGTTATCGCAAACGGATTTGCTGCTGATGTTAACGGTGCGAAGCTTATTTCGCGCTTGAAAGAACTCGACGCTGACTTTGCCGAACGCGCCAATGCCGCAAAAGCCGATGGCTGCGTGTTGCGGTACGTCGGCCGGATTGAGGACGGGTGTTGCAGCGTTTCCGTGGACGCCGTAGCCAGGGACAAACCGCTGGGCTCGATTCGTGACGGGGAAAATGCGCTGGTGTTGCTGTCCCGATATTACCAACCTATTCCGCTGGTGCTGCGCGGTTATGGCGCTGGCGCAGATGTTACTGCCGCAGGAGTTTTCGGTGACTTGCTGCGCACCGCATGGAGGCCTTTAGACTTATGAATGACAAAATTCTGACAGTGTACGCACCCGCCTCTTCGGGCAATGTTTCGGTCGGGTTCGATGCCCTGGGCCTGGCACTCGCTCCAGTCGATGGCAGTCTGCTGGGTGATTGTGTCAGCATCATGCCGGGGCGGCCGGATGACTGGGTCCTTTGCATTGACGGCCCATTCGAACACGCGCTGCCAACGGATCAGGAACAGAATATCGTCATCACTTCTTGCCGGCGCTTTGAAAAGGCTGCCCGCGCCGCCGGAGCTGATGTACACCCGTTGAATATTACCCTGGACAAACGCCTGCCGGTAGGTAGCGGACTTGGCTCCAGCGCCAGTTCCATCGTGGCTACCCTGGTCGCATTGAACCGTTACTTCAACCGGCCGTTGGATCGTCCCGCCCTGCTGCAATTGATGGCGGAAATGGAAGGCAGCATCAGTGGTGAGATACACCTGGACAACATTGCACCGTGCCTGCTCGGCGGATTGCGCTTGTGCATGCCCGGCAGTGCCCGTCAATATGGCTTGCCGTGGCCAGGCCATTGGCAGACGGTGGTTGCATGGCCCGGCACACGACTGGAAACGCGGCCCGCGAGGGAGGTTTTGCCGGCAAGCTACGATCGTAAAACAGTCGTTGCTCACGGTGCGCAATTCGCCCGTTTCGTACACCACTTGCACCAGGGCGAGACCGTGGCAGCAGCCGGCTGTATGTCGGACATGCTGGCGGAGCCCTATCGCATGTCCCTGTTGCCGGGCTTCGAAGAGGCCAGGGATGCACTTGGCGGAATGGGGGCTTTGGCCACGGGTATTTCCGGCTCCGGCCCGACCATTTTCTGCGTGGCGGACGACAGCCGGGTAGCTGAAAGCGCTGCCCAGTGGTTGCGGCAGCATTACCTGCAAAACGACAAGGGTTTTGTACATATCTGCCGGGCGGATCTCGCCGGCGCCAGGGAAGTTTGAAACAGGACCGAACAGGGCAGGAAGCAGCACACATGCAATTCATCAATATCAGTCACCCGGAACAAAAAGTCACCTTTCCTCAGGCTGTCGTAACCGGGCTTGGTAAAGGGCAGGGCCTGTTTTTTCCGGAGCAACTTGAGCCGTTTGGGGATATTCAGGCATTACTGGACTTGGATTTTGTCAGTCGCAGCCAGGTGATTCTTCAGTACCTGGTGGGTGATTCAATGGAGGCGGATGTGTTAAACGCCTGCGTTGAGCAGGCATTCGATTTTCCGCTGGAGCTGAAAAAGGTTTCAGGACAGGTCAATGCGCTGGAGCTTTTTCATGGCCCTTCGCTGGCCTTCAAAGATTTTGGCGCACGCTTTATGGCGCAGTGCCTGGCCAGTTTCAGCACGGATCAAAAAATAACCATCCTGACCGCCACCTCCGGAGACACCGGCGCAGCCGTAGCGCTCGCTTTTTACAACCAGCCGGGAATTGACGTTGTCGTGCTGTATCCGAAAGGCAAAGTCACACCATTGCAGGAAAAGCTGTTCTGTACGCTCGGAGGCAACATTCGCACCATCGCCATAGAGGATGACTTCGATGCCTGCCAGACACTGGTCAAGCAGTCTTTTGATGATGCACAATTGGTCGAAGCCGTCGGGCTCAACTCGGCCAACTCAATCAACGTGGCTCGCTTGCTCGCGCAGGTTTGTTATTATTTTGAGGCCGTGGCGCGGCTGCCGGCAGACACAAAGGCGGTTTTCAGCGTTCCAAGCGGCAACTTCGGCAATGTGACTGCGGGCCTGGTGGCATACGCGCTGGGCCTGCCAATGAAGCGGATAATCGCGGCAACCAACCGCAACGACACGGTGCCGAGATTCCTCGATTCCGGCAAATGGGAGCCCCGCCCAACCGTGGCGACGCTGACCAACGCCATGGATATTTCACTACCGAATAATTTCCCCCGCGTGTTGGAGCTGGAAGACCGGCATGGTGTGCCCCTGCAGGAACTGTTGACCTCGTTTGCCATCAGCGACGAGGAAACGCAGGGTGCGGTGCGTGCACTGGATGCGGAAGGCTACCTCGCCGACCCCCACAGCGCCCTGGCCTGGAAGGCCTTGACGGATGGCCTGGAAGAAGATGAGACAGGTGTGTTTTTATGTACCGCACACCCGGCCAAGTTCATCGAGACGCTGGAAGACACTTTGAAACGGACGATAGCGTTGCCACCGGCATTGGAACAGGCCTCAGCCAAGCAGATATTAAGCACTGAAATGCCAGCTGATTTTGACTTGTTGAAAAAGTATTTGCTGGAAAAACAGAAAAACTGAAAATTTTCACCAACCTTTTACCAGTTCATTTGTTTATATTGGTACAGGGGGGATTGTGTTGCAAAACGGCTTAGACTCCGGCTAAAAACCGGAGTCTTTTTTTATGTTCAGGATGAACGGTATGCCGCGGGCGCAGGAAGCGCAGGAGCGGCGTGAGGCATCTCAATCGCGCACAGCAATCCAACGCAAAAACCCCAATCACCGCCACCTCAAGTTCTATAACCGCAGTGCCAACCGACCGCCGCGCTGCGGGTACCTCCCCCCTGAGACACGCTACGAGTATGTCCCTATAGGCTCTTCAAAAACGTCCCTGTTTTTGACCGTCTTAGTGGGGAGATACCCACATCCCGGCTTGGGGGGAGCGACTTCTTTTTAGGTGTGACAACGTCAATCTCGTGCGGCAATCCAACACAACAACCCCCAATCACCGCCAACTCAAGTTCTATAATCGCAGTGCCAACCGATCGCCGCGCTGCGGGCACCTCCCCCCTGAGACACGCTACGAGTATGTCCCTACAGGCTCTTCAAAAACGTCCCTGTTTTTGAAGGTCTCAGGGGGGAGATACCCACATCCCGGCTTGGGGGGGGCGACTTCTTTTTAGGTGTGACAACGACAATCTCACACGACAATTCACCGCAAAAAACCCCCAATAACCTCTAAATCGAATTCTATAACCTCAGTGCCAACCGATCGCCGCGCTGCGGGCACCTCCCCCCTGAGACACGCTACAAGCATGTCCCTATAGGC
>JABDPJ010000033.1 GCA_013042835.1 Lysobacterales bacterium | reverse complement strand
GCTGATCGCCATACCGCTGGCTGCTTCGGTCGGCGGCATGGGTACCATAATCGGCAGCGCACCGAACGCCATTGCTGCCGGCGCCGCTGCCGAAGCCGGCCATAGCATCGACTTCATAGAATGGATGGTGCTGGGTGTACCAGTGGCGCTGCTGATGGTCGTAATTGGCTGGTATTTCCTGTTGCGGCGATACCCGGCAAAATCGATGGAAATCAAGCTCGACATGGGCGCAATGGAAGAGCCCGCACTGCCGGAGAAACGTGACCGGGTCATCGTGACAGCGGTGACGCTGGCCACGATTGCCCTTTGGATGACCACGCCGTTGCACGGCATACACGTGGTCGCCATCTCCCTGATTCCCATTGTTGGCCTGACGATGACCCAGGTCATGGGTGCGGCGCACGTGCGCCATCTGCCGTGGGATACCCTGATGCTGGTGGCAGGGGGCTTGTCGCTGGGTTCAGCCGTGGTGGATTCAGGCCTTGCCGAACGCGTTGGATCCGGACTGGGCTTTCTCACCGGGCTCAGGCTTGACGTGGTGGTGTTTGCAGCCATGGCGTTGATCACCGTTCTGCTGTCCAACGTCATGAGCAACACCGCGACCGTTTCCGTCGTGCTGCCGGTGGCTGTCGCCCTGTTACCGGGGCGGGAGCTGGAAATGTGCCTGGTTATCGGCCTCAGCGCCTCCTGCGCCTTGATGTTACCGGTTTCCACACCACCGAACGCGATCGCTTTCAGCACCGGCGAAATTGAAACACGCGACCTGCGGCCCGGCGGCTTGCTGATCGGCCTGCTGGGTCCTGTCGTGATCATCGCCTGGGTGCTGTTAATAGCCTGGTTGTTGAATTAAGAGGGTAGCAGGCCCCCATCTTTCACAAGCATCTGTTGGCAAAAACATCGCCTTGTTACGCCCTGCTATGACCTGGTCTGATACCAGCGCGCACCGTTTTCGTCCGTGTTAATGCCGACTTCACCCTCGTACAAAAGGTAATTTAAATGGGCGATGGCCTCACCGGTGGCCATCATCAGGTTATCGTCGGTTATCCTGCCCTTGAACAGGGCCGGAAAAACGTCTACCGCCCTTTGCGGTTCACGGCAGTACTGTCTCAGCTTTTGCAGACCGGTCTCGTGCTCGTCGATCAATGCGTCGAGGCGTCCCTTGATACCGCGGAACGGTTTGCCGTGGGCCGGCAGAACCAGCACGTCGTCCGGCAACAGGGCTTTCATGCGATGCAGCGAGTCGAACCAGCCCGCCAGCGGGTCGGCTGCGGGCTCAGTCGGGTAAACGCTGACATTCGGTGAAATGGTCGGCAGCACCTGGTCGCCGGAAATGAGCACGTTCTGCCCGGCGTTGTACAGGCAGGCATGCTCCGGAGAGTGGCCGTGACCGGTAATCACCTGCCACTCATGAGCGCCGATGGTAACGTTGCGGTCTTCGTGTAAACGGCGGTATGCTTGCGGCAACGGCGCGACAACTTTACCGAAAGCGCCGAACATCTCAATGTAGCGGAACATCTGATCCGCGGAAAATCCGGCCGCCCGGTAAAAGCGGCGGCCCTCGTGAGGCGCCGGCAAGCCCGTGTCTGCGACCAGTATGCGGCACAAGAGGTACTCATCGCGGGTCATGAAGAGTTCAACATCGAATTGCTCACAGAGCCAGCCCGCGCAACCCACGTGATCCGGGTGCAGGTGCGTGACCAACACGCGTGTCACCGGCGCGCCACCCAGGCTAGCCGAGAAAATGCTGTTCCATGCTTCACGGCTGGCTGAGCTGAAAATGCCCGTATCGACAATCGCCCAGCCATCACCGTCCTCCAACAACCAGACGTTGATATGACCGAGCAGAAACGGCAATGGCAGGCGCAGCCATTTCAACCCGGGCAGGATATCAATGGCCTCACCGATATCCGGCCGAAAATCATACTCGTAGCTGACAGGTTCCGGTGATTTATCCATCATGCCATTATCTAACAGTGAAACCGGCAGTGATACGTATAACGCAAAACAAGCCATGATTTTTCTGGTCTGAAAACACCTGTCCAGGCAATCGGGCACGCATTCACGTAGCAGCCCTGCACTTTCTGGCTATAATCTGTCGATGAGAGCCGGCCGGTTTTGACATTCAGGCCGGCAACGCCACCTTGAGGATGAAAAAATGGATCTGAAAATCTCCGGACGCAAAGCCATCGTGTGTGCATCAAGCAAGGGCCTGGGCAAAGCCTGCGCAAAGGCACTGGCAAAAGAAGGCGTTGATGTCTGGATCAGCGCTCGCGGCAACGATGCGCTGCTGGCCGCCGCCGATGAAATCACTGCTGTCGGCGGCGGGCGCGCCACAGCGGTCACGGCCGACGTGACCACGGAAGCCGGACGTTCTACACTGCTGGAGGCCTGCCCTGCCCCGGACATCCTGATCAACAACGCCGGTGGCCCGCCGCCCGGCGACTTTCGCGACTGGGATCAGAACGACTGGTTTGAAGCCGTCAACGGCAATATGTACAGCGCTATCGACATGATCAAACGCTGCCTGGACGGCATGATCGAACGGCGCTTCGGGCGTATCGTCAACATCACCAGTGTCGCCGTCAAGATGCCGGTCACAACGCTGGGCCTTTCCAACGGCGCGCGTTCCGGCCTGACCGGTTTCGTCTCGGGCATCGCCCGCGAACCGGCGCAACACAACGTCACGATCAACAACTTGTTGCCGGGCTACATCGCCACCGATCGGATGTGGTCGGTACTCGAGGCAGGTGCGAAACAGGCAGGCCTGGACGTGCAGGCCTTCCAGAAAAACATGTTCAGTAAAATAGGCGCGAAACGGCCCGGTAAGCCGGCTGAGTTTGGTGCGACCTGCGCCTTCCTGTGCAGTCAGCAAGCCGCCTATATCACGGCCCAGAACGTTTTGATGGACGGCGGCCTTTTTCCCGGCACACTTTAACCGGGAACACCACTGCACCATCATAGTAATCTTGGTACAAGGGGAATCGGCTGGGGGCAACCCTGATCAGATCATAGCCCGTTTCGGGCCCTGAAAGGCTAATGCTGAAGGCGGCTTATCAGCGTTTCAAGGTAGCGGGACTTGAGCTGTTTACTTGCCAGGACCTGCTTGACCGGCGGCAGCTTCAGAATCACACCAAGCACCCCTGCCATGGCGCGGTGGCTCCACAGGACCTGGTTATCAAAAACCAGGTTTTGTAATTTGCCGCGCTCAATGGCCATAACCACTGCCCGATGCGTACCATTGAGTGGTGTCAGAACCCGCTTGGGGCGCGATTCCAGTGACAGGCTGTTCTTCTTGTTACAACTGCGTATACACACGCCGCAACCCAGGCACAACTCCTCGTTGAGACGGGCCGTTTTCATTTTGGGCTTATCCGGATCATGGGCTGAAACCAGGGTCATCGCTTCTACCGGGCAGACATTGACGCATTTGCCGCAGCCATTGCAGGTTTCTTCATCTATGAGCGGAATAAAATTAGTCGTGTGCACAGGGTTGAGAATGGCAAAACGGCGTGCGGCGATCATTGCCTCACAACAGCAGCCACAGCAATTACAGATAAAATTGACCTGCTCGCGCACGTTCTCACCAAACTGCACGAGGTTGTGCTCGTAGGCTTGCTGCAGCAAGTCATGGCACTCCTGCTTGTCAACCGCACGTGCCGCGCCATGTTTGGTGAGCGAGGCGGCGGTCGTATTGAAGGTCATGCAGATATCCTGCGGTGCGGCACAGGCTTTATCCATGTGTTCCATTTTGTGCCGGCAGTAACAGCGCCCAACGCCAATATGGCTGGCTGTTTCAATTACTTCGCTGGCCCGCTCATAATCCAGGACATGCAGGGCGTTTTCATCGGCCAATGCAGGTTCATGAACAAAAGTCCGCCCCAACTGCGTTTCACCGCGGGTGAACAACGCCCGGATAAAATCCTCCTCGACATTCATATACTGATAGAACAGTTCGCTCAGCACCTTTTGATCAATATCATCGCGAACCCGCATCAGCGAGAACTCAAAAAAACCTGCCATTGGTGGCGGCAGGGCATATACCGCCGTGCCGTTTTGCTCAAAATCGACCAGGATGGCCCTGCTGGCCAACTCGTCGAGAATTTTCTGTGTTTCGGTGAGACTCTTCTTCCAGATACGGCTGGCTTTTCTTGCGGTAAACGGTTTAATCGGCATCAACGCAACCAGTCCGGCTTCTTCTTCACTGAACAGCATCGACAGAATATTGAACAGGAGGTCGGACGGCGGTGCGCCTTGCGGGAAACGGTTTAACCTGTCGGCTAACTCGGAATAACTGGTTTTGAGCGTTGTATGGGCCACGTTCTAATACCCCTCGGCATTTATTGAACCATACCTGCAGGTCATTGACTACCATTTCAGGCGCTCCGGCAATCATCGGGATTTCACCCGAACGCCTATGTGGCACTGGTGTCTGCCGTGGGTCCGCCAGGAAAACGCTGATTGCTTCGGGTTACCCGGAGATTTAGGAAAACTTCATCAAATTCTCAGGATTCCTGCATCTTTTGAGCGGATGATAGAGACTCGGGACACGAGTTTCTTGACATTCAAATATTGCATGGGGATCAGCTTATGTTTTTCAACAGAACAATGTTGCTCGCGGTCGTGCTGGCCACGGTGGCAGGTTGCGCCACACAAAGCTACGTCGACGAGAACGTAGCCAGGTTGGAGGCACGTCTTGACGGACAGGACGAGAGAATCAATGAATTAACCAGAACCAGCCGCCAGGCACTGGAGCGGGCAACCGATGCGGGTGTACTTGCCGAAGGTAAATTTCTCTACACGGTGGTGCTGACCGATGATGAAATCAACTTCGAGACGGACAAGTCAACGTTGTCCGCCGATGCGCAATCGCGATTGACAAGGCTGGCCAATAACCTCAAAGCTGACAACCGCAACGTGTACCTGGAAATCCAGGGGCACACCGACGCGACCGGGCCGGAGCAATACAATATGCAACTCGGCATGCGGCGCGCTGAATCCGTCCGCCGGCACCTGCATACGCAGAGCGTGGCCCTGGATCGCATGGCAACCATTTCATACGGTGAGAACGCACCCGCAGAACCCAATGATACCGCCGAAGGACGCGCACGTAACCGGCGCGTCGAGATTGTCGTACTGAACTAGAAGAACCGCGTCATTTTGTTAACAGCATGACCTCAGTCAGACCCGCTACTGCCCAGCGCTGGTATGCTCTTAAGGTAGGCTGCAATGGCCGCGCGGTCTTCAGCGGGCAGGCGCGCCATGTTCTCCTGGACTTTTACCATCGAGCCGCCAACTGAGTCGTAGTCCGGTGTGAAACCGGATTCGAGGTAATACTCGATATCGCCCGCCTCCCAGGTCTTGAGCCCGTCTATGTGCGGCGAAATATTTGGTACTTTGCCTTCACCCTCCGGATTCGGACCTCCCGCCAGCCAGCGATCGAGGTCCATGCCGCCGGTCCAGTCGCGCGCGGTGTGGCACTCGCCACAGTGACCCGGGCCTTCCACCAGGTAACGGCCGCGCTGTAACAGCAGATCGCCCTCGGGCACGGTGACAACGTATTCAGGCTTCAGATTGAAGAGTTTCCATACGCCCAGGCCCGCACGGATATTGAAGGGAAACTTCAGGCTGTGGCCGGCGGGCTGGTTATCCGATTGCGGCAGCGTGTCGAGATAGAATTTCAGATCAATCAGGTCGCCGAAACTCATGCGGCTATAGGACGCATAGGGAAAAGCCGGGTAGTAATGCCGGCCGTCGGGTGATGTACCCAGCAGCATTGCGTTGACGAAATCCAGCATCGTCCATTGCCCGATACCGGCCTCGGCGTGTGGCGAAATATTGGGCACCCGGAAAACGCCAAACGGTGTCTCCATTTCCAGCCCGCCGCCTAACTCCAGCGAATCCGGTTCGCTATCCACCGAGGCATGGCAGGAGGTGCACCCTCCCGCATAAAAAATCCGTTCCCCGTTGGCGAGGTCCACTTGGTGCGCGGGCGATGAATCCTCGGGCAGACCGACTGGCCTGGTGACGAACAATACGGAGCCGGCAGCCAGTACCAACAAGCCCAGAACGAATGCGAGCCGTTTCATCAGAACACGTTTACCGCGGAAGAACTATTCCTCTTTTTCGACGCGGTAACCCTCGTGACATCCTTTGCAGGTTTTAAAGACGGGCTGGGCAGCGGCGCCGAGAGCCTCCAGGCTGTCCGGGTTGGCCGCAATCGCCGCATCCACGGCCGTGCCGAAATCAGTCAGCTTTTGATTGAATCCTTCGCGGTCGGTCCAGATTTCCGCCTTGGCTTCGGTATCATGACCGCTTTCGGAACCCTCCGGAAACAGGTCGCCGGCCTCCATTGCGGTTTTCTTCCACACCTGGAGCCCCGCCATTGCGGCTGCAGCGTCGAACGGTTGTTTCTGCCTGAGCATGCCACCGATCACCTTGGCCGCATCACGCGTTTCCTCCATGAGTTCCTGGCGTTGCTTGATTGCATCTGAGCCGGCAAAGGCGAGGCCGGAAATCAACAGGCTTGAAAAAACGACTGGGACTAAAACACGGGACATAATATATTCCTTTGGTTGGTTTACACTTAGGTCGGCAAGTATAGTGATAAAAAATGTAACTGCAAAGCGGCCATTACTGACAACTTGAGCCGAGCTGATGATAAAAAAAAGACCCAGACCCGGTTTTAAAGTCGTATTTGGCTTTCTACGCAAAGATCACGGCTTTCGCAAAACCCTGCCTTTTAAAAGATCGTGGGTCGGGATTGCGGTGCTGGCGGCAATGGCCGCAGCATTCATGTTTCCAGCGGTCACCACCTTCAAGCAGGCCATGACTGAGTGGGGCAACCTGGACTCGCTCTTCGACCTCGTAGCCGCCCTGTTTCTCAGTGCCTGGCTGCTGGGCTGGATGATAGCGCCGCTGATCATGATCGGTATCCTGTTGTTGTTACTGTGCGGCCGCGAAGTTCTCCAGGCATCACCAGGCCGCGTGGAGATATTCATGGGAATTCCCTTTGTTGGTATCTCCAGGCGTTTTGACCCGGCCAGGATGCGCAACCTGCGTTTGGAGCGGCCACTGAGGAAATCAGGCACAGCGTGGCGCGGTCCGCACTTGTTGTTTGACTACGACCACGAAACGATCGCGCTGGGCTCAGCCATTGACGGTTATGAAATTGGTGCCTTGAGATCTCAAATCGAAGCTGCAACCGGCACCAGGATACGCCGTGGTGACGCCCCGCCCGATGAGACGTCAATGACACCTGAAGCGGTTGAAGAACTGCCGGCACAAGCGGCGGCGCCCGACGCCGGGCATCAACTCCGCGCTGATCCGCTGTCGCTGGGCTCGCCCTCCACCCTGGTCCTGATCACCGCCAACCTGGTTCCTGTCGCGGGCTTTTTTTTCCTGGGCTGGAACCTCGCCGACGTCATGGTGCTCTATTGGGCGGAAAGCGCCGTCATCGGCTTCTTCAACATCTGCAAGATCATTGTTATCGGCCGCTGGAAGGCGCTGTTTGCCGCACCTTTTTTCGCCGGTCACTTCGGTGGTTTCATGGCCGTGCATTTTCTCTTTATCTACACGCTATTCGTCGAACCGTCGCAGACCGGCAACGCAACCGGCGACAGCCTCGCCGAGGTTGCGGAACTTTTTGTCGTCCTGTGGCCGGCCCTCCTGGCCCTGTTTATCAGCCATGCTTTTTCGTTTTTTACGAACTTTCTCAGCCGCAGGGAATACTCTGGTAAAACGGTCAACGACCAGATGACTGAACCCTATGGCCGCATCATTTTCATGCACCTTGTACTGATCTTTGGCGGCGGCTTGTCAATGGTGTTGGGCAACCCCGCCCCGGTGCTGCTGATCGTGCTGGTGCTTAAAATATCTTTTGATGTACGCGCCCATCTGAAGCAGCATTCCGGCAAGCCGGTCATGAAGGTCTGAGCTGTTGCCATCACCGATGACATCCGCGATGATGCGCCAATGACTATCGTGACCGTCACCGGTATCCATGTTTACCCCGTAAAATCCATGCGGGGCATCAGTCTTGAAGAGGCGGTACTGACCCCGAAAGGCCTGGCCGGGGACCGCCAATGGATGGTCGCGGAGCCTGGCGGACGCTTCGTCACGCAGCGTGACAAACCGGAGTTGGCGTTGGTGGCGACCCGCGTTGAGGACACCGGGGTTACGCTGAGCATGCCGGACCATGGCTCCATCACCGTTCCATACCGAATGTACGACGGTGAACGGGTTACAAGCCGGGTCTGGAAGGATACCTGTGAAACCGTCGACCAGGGCCGGGAGGTTTCGGCCTGGCTGACCCGGGCACTGGCGAGTACAACGCCCTTGCGCTTGCTGGCCATGTCCCCCGGGTTTAAACGACCGCTGCACCGGGCGCCCTTGCTGGGTGAAGGGACGACCACCGGTTTTGCCGATGCGGCGCCATTCCTGGTCGCCAATCAAGCCTCGCTGGCGGAACTTAACTCCAGGCTCGAGGCCGCTGCGATTCCGGCTGTACCGATGAACCGGTTTCGCCCGAACATCGTCATAAGCGGTGTCGAAGCCTTTGCCGAGCACCGGCTGCAGAGCCTTGTTGCGCCCGATTACCAACTGGACATGCGCTACCCTTGCGAAAGGTGCGTGGTGACGACCATTGACCAGGACACGGCTGAAAAGCACCCGCAGGCGCAGCCATTCAAGACACTGACATCGATTAATCCGATGCCCGGGTCAAAACGGGCACCGGCATTTGCCGAGAATGCGGTGCTGGCCCACGGCAACCTTCAGAAGATTGCCGTGGGCGATCAGTTGCGGGCTGTCTTCAGGTAAACCCCGCCGGTCAGGATTCCTCCATTGCCGCGTGGGCTGCCGCCAGCCTGGCAATCGGCACCCTGAAGGGTGAACAGGACACGTAGTCGACGCCCAGCTTGTGACACAGGTGAATGCTGGTCGGGTCACCGCCATGCTCACCACAAACACCTATTTCAAGGTCTTTGCGCGTTGCGCGACCTTCATCGGTGGCGATTTGCATCAGCCGGCCCACGCCTTCCGGATCGATACTGGCGAAAGGATTTTCCTTGAGCATCCCGCTCTGGAGGTATTCAACCAGGAATCCTGATTCAGCATCATCACGGGAAATGCCATAAGTGGTCTGGGTCAGGTCATTGGTGCCAAATGAGAAGAACTCGGCCGACTCGGCAATCTCACCCGCGCTCAGCGCAGCGCGTGGGATTTCGATCATCGTGCCGATCATATACGGCACCTCTACACCTTGCTCTTCCATCACCCTGTGGGCCTCTTTTTCCAGTTCTTCACGCATGACGTTGAATTCGCTCTTGTGCGAAACCAGTGGAATCATGACCTCGGGATGCACGTCGACACCATCGACGGCGCAACGGCAAGCGGCCTCAAAAATGGCTTGCACCTGCATCTTGTATAGCCCCGGTATGGTGATGCCAAGGCGCACGCCCCTGGTGCCGAGCATCGGGTTTTCCTCAGACAGCATCTCAACGCGCTGCAGCAGGATACGCTTCTCCTCGATTTCGCCCAGCGTGCGATCCACGTCCTTGAGGTTGGACAGGTGCTGCAATCTCAGCTTGAGATCGGTCAGGTCTATCATCAGTTCACTGGCCGAAGGCAGGAACTCGTGCAGTGGCGGATCCAGCAGGCGAATGATGACCGGGTAGCCGTCCATGGCCCGGAACAGACCCTCGAAATCCGAACGCTGCATCGGCATCAGCTTGGTAATCGCTTCATTGCGTTCCATCAGGGTGCTGGCAACGATGACCTTCTGCATGATCGGCAGGCGTTCTTCCTCGAAGAACATGTGCTCTGTGCGGCACAGCCCGATGCCGGTCGCGCCATAGTTACGGGCGCGTTGCGCATCTTCCGGATAGTCGGAATTGGCCCGCACACCAAGCTTGCGAATGTCATCCGCCCAGGAGAGGACCTTGATCAGGTAGGGATCGTTGAAATCCGGTACCTGGGTGGCCAGCTTGGCGTTGAAAATCAACCCGGTGTTGCCGTCGATAGACAGGTAGTCGCCTTCCTTGATCACCAGGTCCTCGCCGATTGTCATTTCATGGTTGTCCAGGTCGATCTCTATCTCATTAACGCCAACAACAGCAGGTTTACCGAACTGACGGGCAACCAGGGCCGCGTGGCTGGTGCGGCCACCTTTACAGGTCACTACACCCTTGGCGGCCAGCATACCGTGGACATCATCAGGCCTGGTTTCCGGCCTGACGAGAATGACATTCCTGCCGTCTTCCTTGGCCCAGCGCTCGGCCAGGCCCGGTTCAAAGGCAATGATACCCACGGCGGCGCCGGGAGAAACATTCAGGCCCTTGGCGACCGGCGCCACACCCTTGAGTGCTTCGGCATCGAGCTGCGGATGCAGAAAGAAATCTACCTGGTCCGTTTTAACGCGGGATACCGCCTCTTCCACGGTAATCAATCCTTCTTCAACCATGTCAACAGCAATCCGCACTTCGGCCTGCGCAGTGCGCTTGCCATCGCGGGTCTGCAGCAACCAGAGCTTGCCCTGCTCGATGGTAAACTCCATGTCCTGCATATTGCGGTGGTGTTTTTCGAGTCGGCGGGCTATCTGCTCCAGTTCCTCGTACTGCTCGGGCATTACGTCACCCAATTGCCGGATCGGCAGGGTTTCCCTGGTACCCGCCACGACGTCTTCACCTTGCGCATTGATCAGGTAGTCACCTTCGAGGTTGGGCTCGCCGGTGGTCGCGTTACGTGACATGAACACACCCGTGGCGGAGTCCTCACCGAGGTTGCCGAAGACCATGGTCTGAATGTTGACCGCCGTACCCAGGTCGTGGTCAATTTTGGCTGCATTCCTGTAGTCGATCGCGCGTTTGCCATTCCAGGATTTGAACACCGCTTCGGTGGCCTGCTGGAGTTGCTCAAAAGGATCGGTAGGAAATTCCCTGCCGGTGTAGCTGCGGATGATTTCACGGAACCTGAGGGTGATTGCCTTCCACGCTTCGGCGTCGAGATCCGCATCGTTATTGACCCCGGATTCACGCCGCTGGGCGGTGATGACGGCCTCAAAAACCTCGTCCGGCACACCCATCACGACACCGCCGAACATCTGCACGAGACGCCGGTATAGGTCATAGGCAAAACGCGGTGAGGTCAGCTTGGCGAGGCTTTCGGCTATTTCGTCATTCATGCCGATGTTCAGAATGGTATCCATCATGCCCGGCATGGAAAATTTCGCACCCGAGCGACAGGAAACCAGCAACGGGTTTTTAGCGTCGCCGAAATGCTTGCCGGTGATCTTCTCCAACCCTTTAACAGCCTCCAGCGCCTGTTCCCACAGGCCGGACGGGAATGATTCGCCGGCGGCGAGGTAGTCGTTACAGCCCTCGGTGGTAACGGTAAAACCCGGGGGCACCGGAATACCGAGGCTGGTGGCGTCAAACAGGTTTGCACCCTTGCCGCCCAGCAGCCCGCGCAGCGACTCCCAGTCGCCTTCAAAACGGGCCAGTACCTCTTCAACTTCTCCAAACAGGTACACATACTTTTGTGATGTCATTCTGAGTCTCCAAATTCCAATCAAAAAAAAAGCCAAAAATTCGATGCGGTGAACAATAAACGTAAATACCTATTCTCGGGGTGATATAAGTCAGTTCAAGTGCATTATTCAGGATTAAATAAAGACGATCGCCCGGGAGCCGGGCGGAACCGGCACCCCAAGCGGCCGAATGCAAGAGAATTTGACATATATCATGCGTAATTCGACCAGTTTCATGAATAATCTAATGTCGACCTTTTGCCTGAATAACAGCAGGCTGTGCAGGTTTCCAGCCGTGCTGGCTTAGGGTGAACAATGTTGAGCATTTGCCGTTTGAAAGGGCCTGAAAATGACTACAGCAGTGCATGATGAACAATCAGACATGAACCAGGGTGTCTTCGACCCAATGCCGGAGGCGCCCGCATTGACGCCCCGGCAATACTACCGGTTGCCGTGGTCGCTGACCGACAATGGCATATCCTGGCTGGAAGTCACCGATGCCTGCAACCTGGCCTGTGAAGGCTGTTACCGCCCACACCACGACAACCATAAATCCCTCGAGGAAATCGCCGGGGAACTGGAAGTATTCAAACGTTCACGCAAGAGTGACTGCATGAGCCTGGCCGGTGGCGACCCGCTGGTGCATCCGCAGATCGTGGAAATCGTGCGCATGGTGCGTGAAGGCGGCTGGAAACCCATTATCAACACCAACGGTCTGGCCCTGGGCCACAAGTTGCTCGCCAGGCTCAAGGAGGCGGGCGCATCGGGGTTCACCTTCCATATCGACACGACCCAGACCAGGAAGGATTCCGCGGCGGAAACAGAAGCGGACCACAATGCGCTGAGAACCAGGTTCGCGAAGATGGTTGCCGCAGCAGGTGGAATGAGCTGCTCATTCAACCAGACGGTGAGCGTCAACACACTCGACCAGGTCAAGGATACGATGGCGTGGGCCCTGCAGTACCCGGACATAGTCCACACCGTGGTTTTCATCCTGTATCGCAGCCCCAGCCTGACGGGTGATTTCGATTTCTATGCCAACGGTCAACAGATCACCGAGCACGAACACTATGATGACAGCGCCTGGGGTGGTGACAGCCTTGTCCAGGCCCGGCATGTCGTCGCGAAGCTCCGCGAAGTTGATCCGGATTTTGAACCCAGCGCCTACCTCGGCGGAACGGTTGATCCCGAAGCAACCAAGTGGCTGATCGCAGCGCGCATGGCCAGTAAGGACAAGGGCTTCGGTTACGTGAGCCCCAGGTACATGGAATACCTGCAGATCGGGCATCACCTGTTCAAGGGCACGTGGCTGAGCTATTCCACCCCCAAACTGCTGCAGCGCGGCAGGTCGACAACCGCCATATTCTCACTGCTTGACAAGGGCATGAGAAAAATCGGCAAACGTTACCTCGGCGCCATGGGCAACCACGAACTGTCCATCAAGGACAAAATGCATATGCAGACCTTTACGATTATCCAGCCGGTGGACCTGCTGCCGGACGGCAGGGCCAATATGTGTGATGGTTGTCCTGATATGACCGTGCACGACGGTAAGCTCTACTGGAGTTGCCGGCTTGAAGAGATCAAGAGCTACGGATGTTTCATGCACGCGGTTCCTAAGGGATGCAAGCAACCAGCAAAGCCGGCTCTCTCCGACTAGTTCACTGCATTCGCAGACCAGAGTTTTTGCTGCCGCATCTGGCAGTGGCAATTTAAGCGGTGCAATTCAGGCGCGGTAATGCGGGACGCAAACAAAGCCGGCCAGTCGGCACGCCGTCAAGCTGTATACTCCAGGGTTTAAGGCAAACGCCTGCCAACAGACGAATGAAGGGGCCCGCCAATGCCTGGAACAAGCAAGGGGATTCAGCTGACCCGCCCCGGCACCGGACACCTGACCATCATCGCGGCGCTGTTGGCGATGATCGGGCCATTCAGCATCGACGCTTACCTGCCCTCGTTTCCGGACATCGAAACGGAATTCCAGATCAGCCGCGCCATGCTTTCGCAGAGCCTCGCTGTCTATCTGCTGGCATTCGCCGTTTCAACGCTTTTCTGGGGTCCGATGGCAGACCGTTTCGGGCGCCGCCTGGTCATCCTGATCAGCATGGCGCTGTATACGCTGGGCTCCGTTGCCTGCGCGCTTGCCGACAGCGCCTCGACCTTCATGTTGTTGCGCATCGTGCAGGGCCTGGCCGCCAGCGGCGGCTTCATCGCCGGGCGGGCCATGATCCGTGATGCCCACGATGCCGAGGGCGCGCGCCACGCCATGTCTCAGGTGATGCTGTTGTTTGCACTGGCGCCGGCCGTCGCACCGGTCCTGGGGGGATGGCTGCACGACCAGTTTGGCTGGCGCAGTGTTTTCTGGTTCCTCGGCGCTTTTGGCAGTCTGCTGGTTTTGATGGGATTCTTCATCACCGAAACCCTGGCGCATGAAAACCGCCGTTCAATTCACCCCGCCAGTGTTGTCCGGGTCTATATCAGCGCCATCCTGCACCCACGCTTTCCGGCACTGGTGTTCTGCCTGTCAGTTTCCTTCGCCGGCCTGTTCCTTTATATCGCCGGCGCCCCCGCGGTCATCTACAGCATCCTGGGTCTTGAAAGCAGCGATTTTGGCTGGCTTTTTATCCCCATCGTAGGCGGGTTAATGCTTGGCGCCACGATCTCCGGCCGCCTCGCCCATCGCTGGCCGGCGAAACGCACGATTTCAACCGGTGTGCTGGTTATGGTGCTGGCGACGGCGCTGAACTTCGTGGCAGTGAACGTGGCCGACGCGGGGATTATTGCGGTTATAGGCCCGTTGGTACTGTATGTCATCGGGCTTGCTGTCATGATGCCGGCCATCACGGTGCTGGCGCTCGATTGTCTGCCCAGCCACCGTGGCACCGCTGCTTCCATGCAGGGCTTTTTGCAGATGGTAACGAATGCCGTGGTAGCCAGCATCATGGTACCCATGCTGGGCGTCAGCTGGCTTCATTTCGTTTATGGCCAGGCCTGTTTTCTGCTGCTGGCGGCAGGGATCTGGTATTGGTTACAGCGCTCGCCCACCTGATTTTCATCCTGGGACAGACAGGGAAGCCCACCTGCCCTTGCAACCCAACTAACCGCTGGTTTCCCTGACCAGGGCCTTCTGTACGTGGTAGTCATCGTTCATTCGGTCCATGAACTGCTTTAAATTCGGGTACTGATCATAACCACCGTCCAGCAATTCCAGCCAACGGACAACTGCAAAGCCATAGGCATCGACCAGTGTGCGCCTGCCCAGCACAATATGCTTCGTTGTTCCCACCTGCTCCTCCAGTACTTGTGCTACGCGATGTATGCGATTTTCCGCCGCGGCTCTGACCGCATTGATGGATTCCTCGTCATCTTGCGTCGTATAGCGCCCGGGGTTGAACCAGACCACGAATGCCGGACTGAAATCACCGGTCAGGAACGCGATCCAACGGTCTATTTCAAACCAGTCGAAAATGTCCTTGCCGACGAGCTTACCTTCCGGGTTAAGTGCGCAAAAGTACTGCAAAATGGCATCTACCTGGGTTTTGCATTCACCGCTGTTCATCTCCAGCACGGGAACCTGGCCCAGCGGGCTGAGGCTCAAGAAATAACTGTCCAGGTTTTGCAAATCGACTTTGCGTAAATCAAGCTTGATATCGAGCCATTCCGCGACGATGATCGGCGCCAGTGAACGAGTGCCGGGCGTATGGAATAGTTTCATGTTTCCCTCAATATTATGTCAGCCGGTGAGTTGATATTGCCTCGATGGTCGCGCACGTTTACCCTTGCGCCACTCCAAAGCTACAACACAACTTAGCAGCTTAGCAAGCGATTGGCTCTTCCACGCTGGTTCTGCGACTTGCCTGCTGGCATAATTCACCCGCTCATTTCATTTCGGAGTTACCGATGTCCACATTGATTGAACAGGCACATTCGCGGGAGTGGTTTTATGCCTATGATTTGCCGGATGGCAGTTCTACGGCTACCTATCATGATGATGAAATTCACCTGATTCACAACACCCGTTGGCAAATGCTTGAATCCTACCTGGACAAATACCTGGCAGAGGACAAGCGTAGCCTCTCGGCACTGGACCTGGCATCCCACCAGGGTTGGTTCGCCATTAACATGGCGAGGGCCGGATTTGCACCGGTTTTGGGCATCGATGCGCGCCAGTCACACGTGGAAGACAGCACGTTGATCGCCGACATATTCGATATGGAGCATTTATCATTCCAGGTGGGCGACATTCACGAGCAAAGCCGGGAAAACCTGGGGCAGTTCGACGTGGTTCTGATGCTGGGGTTGCTCTATCACCTCGAGAACCCTGTTGGCGCCCTGCGCGTTTGTCGTGAACTTTGCAGCGACCTGTGCATCATCGAAACCCAGATCGTTCCCGGCATGTCCGGGTTCGTCGATTATGGCAGTTATCAATATGTGCGACCGCTCAAGGGCAGCTTTGGCGTTATCGACGAAATGGAGGATACCCACGGACCCGAGGCCAGCGTCACCGGTATCTGCCTGGTCCCCAGCCTCGAAGCTTTGATGTGGCTGCTGGAGAAAGTCGGTTTTTCACGCGCTCACGTACTCGAGCCGCCTGAAAACGCCTACGAGCAACTGCGTTATCACAAGCGTGTCATGGTCGCCGCACACGTTTAAAGCAGTACTGAAAAAGTTCGTCCACGGTATGAAACATATGATGCTTATGTCTGATTCTTATGACATTACCTGTCATGAATCTGAGGTTTATAACCGTTTGTTATCGCTGGATAACAAACACATACTGGAATTGGGCTGCGGGCGCGCCGAGAAAACCCGTGACATCGCAACCACCGGGATCAACCGGCAGATCACCGCCACCGAAGTTGACACCGTTGCACACCAGGCAAACCTGCAGTTGACGGATTTGCCCAACGTGAGTTTCATCCTGTCGGGCGCGCAGGAGATTCCGCTGGATGACGAATCCGTTGACATCGTCATGATGTTCAAATCGCTGCACCATGTTCCCGAAAAATTCATGCAGGCATCATTGGGTGAAATCTGGCGTGTTCTCAGGCCGGGTGGCCTCGCCTATATTTCAGAGCCGGTTTTCGCCGGTGAATTCAATGATGTTCTGCGCCTGTTCAACGATGAACAAACGGTCCGAGAAGCAGCGTTCAGGGCGGTCAAAAAGTCAGTTGATGACGGCAGGTTCAGCCTGGTCGAAGAGGTTTTTTTCAATACGCCGGGATACTACCGCAACTTTGCCGAATTCGAGCACAGGATCATCAATGCCACCCACAGTGAATACGTACTCGACGCTAACCTTCACCAACAGGTCAAGCAACTCTTTGAGCGCAATATGCAGGCCGACGGGGCACATTTTATCAATCCACAGCGCGTCGACCTGTTGAAAAAACGAGCCCGCAACGGCTGAATAGTGGCTGTCATCAGCGGCCCAGCGGCAGGCCAGGCCCGGCTGTTTAGAGCCTACATTAGCTGGACCTTAAATGGTTTTTAAGGTTGGCTTAAGGCGGAGTGTGTTATCTATTCGTCGTTAACTCTGATTTTTGCCACGAACCCCGGGATGCCGGGGCGGAGTTAACATTATCCTTAGAGATTCGCGCGGACAATCCCCCAAGTTCGTGACATTCGATCTCATTGGAGCCGGCAAGCGGTAACCACCGAATTGCTGGCTACAGACAAGCGCCGTACCTCCCGGTGCGGCGCCTTTTTTTGAAATAATTAAAGGAATGCTTCGAGGCCGGCTGCTGATAAACGCTGTCTGAACGCCTCAAAGCGTGCCTCAGGCGGCAGAATTCAACCAGACTGCCTCGGTAATCCTGTCAACGCCCGCCTGTCGGAACTTTGGCGGAATACTGTCGGTGTCATTTCGAGCAGCGATACGGCGCAACCCCCGCCAGTAGCCCTCGATTTCGTCCGGCATGACAGAGAATGGCGGGCCGCCGGCCCTGGACTGGTCATATTCAAGCGTAAGCAACAATTGCACCGCGCCCGGTTTCAACAGGTCCCTGGTGTGCTGAACATAAGCGGGCCGTAAGTCCGGCGGTAATGCGACCAGCGCGGCACGGTCATAAAGCGCGTCGAAGGGTTGATCCTCAAAATCGAAATAATCCCCGCAGCCTATGGTGATGCTGTGACCTTGAGCTCGGAAAAACCCGAATCCCGCTGACCGGCTTTCAGCATAAGGGATACGCGCCTCGTCAAAGAAGGAACGCGCGGCAATTTCTGAAAGCTCGACGCCGGTAACGTCACAACCCTGATCGGCCAACCACAACAGGTCGGCGGATTTTCCACACAACGGCACGAGTACACGGCTGCCCGCTGCGACACCCGGCCAGAACTTGCGCAACGCCGAACTGCCGCCTTGCTGGTGCCAGCCGGTCTGGCCACTCTCCCAGCGGGAAAGCCACTCCTCTGTCCGCATCACGCTACCCGGGCAGAACGGGTCATACACGCCGATAGTTGGACACCACTAATCAGAACTGCTCCGGATCCAGCGCCATCATGCTTTCAGGGCCGGCCAGGATTGCCGCCAGTAAGCTGCCAGTGCGCGGCAGCAGATGCTCAAAGTAGAAACGCACCGTCACCAGCTTGGTTTGCAGAAACCCTTTGTCGCCGGCGCCGGTTGCCAGCAACTCGATGGCTTTGAGCGCGGATTTACCCATCACCCAACCACCGCTAAGGTAACCCATCAGCATCATGTAATTCACGCTGGCGGCACCGGCGCTGTTGCGGTCAGCCGAGCCATTTTCAAGTATCCACGCGCGCGCCGCAGCACCTGCCTCGACTGCCTTTTGCAAAGCGTCAGCCATGCCTGCATAGCCCTCTACCGCAGCCAGTTCAGCGGCAGTCGCATCTATCTCATCGAGCCAGTCCTGCACAGCCTTGCCCTGGTCACCCAGTGTTTTGCGCCCGGCCAGGTCGATGGCCTGGATTCCCGTCGTGCCTTCGTAAATGGTCATGATACGGGCATCCCGGTAATGCTGGGCGCTGCCCGTTTCTTCGACATAACCCATTCCCCCGTGGATCTGCGTGCCGAGATAGGTCAACTCCTGCGCCAACTCGGTCAGCCAACCCTTGACGATAGGTGTGTAAAGGCCGATCCGCGCTGTGTGATTGCGCGCCTGCTCCGGCTTTTTGGCAAATTTCTCGAGATCGGTCTCGGCGGCGGCAAAATAAGCCAGGCCGCGCATGGCTTCGGTTCCGGCCTTCATCAGCATGAGCATGCGCCGTACATCCGGGAAATCGATAATCGGGTAGCGTGAACCGTCTCTTCGGGTTCCCTGCAAGCGTTCTTTGGCATAGGGCACGGCTTGCTGATAGGAGCGCTCGGAAACCCCGAGGCCCTGTATTCCCACGCCCTGGCGGGCTTCATTCATCATCGTGAACATGGCCGCCAGGCCATTGTTGGGTTGGCCCACGAGGTAAGCTACGGCTCCGCCACTATCGCCAAAATTCAGGGTACAGGTCGGGCTGGCATGAATGCCCATTTTGTGCTCGAGGCCAACGCAATACACGTCATTGCGTTCACCGGGTTGCCCGTTTTCATCCAGCAGGAACTTGGGTACCAGGAAGAGCGAAATACCCTTGACGCCCGCAGGCGCGTCAGGGAGGCGGGCGAGGACGAGATGAATGACGTTGTCCGTCATCTGGTGGTCGCCCCAGGTGATATAGATCTTCTGGCCTGTGAGCAGGTAGTGATCGCCCTCCTGCACAGCCCTGGTCGCTACGGCCGCAAGATCTGAACCGGCGGCCGGTTCGGTCAGGCACATCGAGCCGGTCCATTCACCGCTTACCAGGTTGGGTAAATACTTTTCCTTGAGCTCATCCGAGCCATGCAGAGCAATCGCTTCCACCGCACCGGTGGTTAAAAGCGGACAAAGCGAAAATGAGGCGCAGGCCGAATACCAGATTTCCGTCGCCGCAGCAGCCACCATGCGGGGCATGGCCTGCCCGCCGAATTCCTCTTCAGCGGCAAGCGACGGCCAGCCGGTATCAATATACTGACGATAGGCGTCGGCAAATCCGGGGCTTTCATGGACGCCGTCTTCTTCCAGGGTCGCGCCCTGTTGGTCACCGACGGTGTTTAGCGGCGCCAGAACTTCACTGCCGAAACGGGCCGCCTCTTCCAATATCGCGGCAGCCAACTCGCCATTAACTTCTTCCAATCCTGCGTCAGAGCAAATCCGGTCAAAGTCGAGTACATCGTTGATCAAAAAGGCGGCGTCTTTATAGGGGAAACTGTAGTCACTCATCAGATACTGTCCCTGTGTAGAAAATTATGTGATATAACGCGCTATATTATGACGAATTCCGGCCTTAGAGGATACCAGTGGCGCACGAAAATACTCAATTCGACGTAGCAATTATCGGTGGTGGGCTGGCAGGTATCACGGCCGCACTCGAACTGCTGGAGCAGGACCTGAAAATCGTCATGATCGACCGGGACTCAGAACAGAAATTTGGCGGCCTGGCGACGAACTCACTCGGCGGCATGACGCTGATAAACACCCCCATTCAACGCCTCAATGGTATCCATGACACGCCGGAAACCGCCCTGCGGGACTGGTACTCCTTCGCACGCTTTTCATCACGTGATCACTGGCCGAAAAAGTGGGCCGAACTCTATGTCAATCGCAGCGTCGAGGATATCTACCAATGGCTCAAAGCAAAGGGAATCAGGTTTTTTCCAATTCCTCACTGGGTCGAGCGCGGTGAGTTCGGCGATGGTAATTCGCTACCCCGGTACCACATAGTCTGGGGTACCGGGCAACACCTCATGCATACCCTGATCAACGAGCTTAAAAGTCATGTAAATTCTGCAAATATTCTTTATTTATTTGATTCTAATGTAAAATCATTCCTTACGAACAATCAGACCGTTTGTGGATTGCAGTGCCGGCATGAAAAAACCGGCGAGGCTTTCGAGATCAATGCAGCCACCGTACTGGTCGCCAGCGGAGGCATCAATGGTGATATCGAGCGTGTCAAAAGGGAGTGGGATAAATCCTGGGGCAAGCCACCTCAACATATCCTCAATGGCGCGCATGAATTCGCGGACGGAACCATGCACGACGCGGTGGAGCGCATAGACGGCAAGGTCAGCAACCTGCACCAGATGTGGAACTATGCTGCGGGTATTCACCATCCCAAACCGCGCGTACCACTGGAAGGCCTGAGCCTGATACCGCCGAAATCGGCCCTGTGGCTGGATGCAACCGGACAACGGTTTGGCCCTGTTCCCCTGGTAACCGGTTTTGACACCCACCTGATATGCAAACGCATCGCGCAGGACCCGCACGGCTATAGCTGGCAGGTCATGAATTGGAAGATCGCGCTCAAGGAGATCGCCGTCTCCGGCGCCGAGAGCAATACCGCGTTCCGGGACCGCCGAATCCTGCAACTGGCGCGGGATATTTTCCTCGGCAATCGCAAACTCCTCGAATACCTGGTCGCCGAATGCGAAGACGTCGTCACAGGCGACAGCCTCGGGGAACTGGTGGAAAACATGAACCGCTTGAACGCCGGCAGCCAGACCAGGGGCAGCGGCGTGGTGGATCTTGACAACATGCGTCAATCCATCGAGCAATATGACCGGCAAATCGAACTCGGCAAGGAACTCCACAACGATGACCAGCTAAGGCGCCTGGCCCAGGTGCGGAACTGGCGCGGGGATCGCTCTCGGACCTGCAAGTTCGAAAAAATACTGGAGAGAAAATCCATGCCGCTGGTCGCTTTCCGTGAGTTCATCGTCAGCCGTAAAAGCATGGGCGGAATTCAGACCGATCTTGAGAGCCGTGTTCTGTCCAATGATGGCCAGCCGATACCGGGCCTGTACGCCGCGGGTGAAGCGGCCGGTTTTGGCGGTGGCGGCATCAGCGGCCTGAAGTCGCTGGAAGGTACTTTCATCTCCAATTGCATCCTCAATGCACGCATGGCCGCGCGCTCCATCGGCAACTTGCCACTAACCCCGTGAACCTCACCGGAGAATCATCATGAAAAAAACAGGCGCATGGCTGATACGTTTTGCCCTCGAGCAGATCGGTGTAAAACACACCTTCGGAATCCCCGGCGTTCACAACACGGAGACTTACGATGAATTGAACCGCTCCGACCAGATTCAGCCGGTTCTCGTTACCCACGAGGGCGGCGCGGCATTCATGGCCGATGCAATCAGCCGGACCTCGAAAGATATTGGCACGCTGTTGATCGTACCCGCTGCCGGCGTCACACACGCGGCCAGCGGCATCGGTGAAGCCTTTCTCGATGGGGTACCGATGCTGGTTATTTCCGGCGGCATTCATACCGAGAGCGGTAAAAGCTATCAACTGCATGACGTCGACCAGCATGCCCTGCTCGCGCCCATTACCAAGAAGACCTACAAAGTCGAGACGCATGAAGACATCATCCCTGCAATTTACGAGGCCTACCAGATCGCCACGCGTGACGAACCCGGCCCGGTTTTCGTAGAGGTACCTGTCAATATTCAACTGTTCCCTGGCGAAGTGGCGGAGACGCCGCCTTTTGTTGCCGGGGAAGCAGACCGCGAACTTGATTGGAAATCAATTAAACATGCCGCACAGCTACTGTATGCAGCCAAAAAGCCTGCCTTATTCATAGGCTGGGGCGCCGTCGATGCCAGCATATCAACCGCCCGGATTGCAGAATTTTTACAAGCACCCGTGGCAACGACCTTGCAGGGCTTGAGCGCGTTTCCAGGCAACCACCCGCTGCACACGGGCATGAGCTTCGGCCAGGCCGCCGTACCGGCAGCCGAAAACGCTTTCAGGGATTGTGATTGCATGCTGGCGGTCGGTACGCGCTTCAGCGAGATCGCCACGGCCAGCTATGGCGTCAATCCACCCGAAAACCTGATCCATGTCGACATCAATGCCAAGGTATTCAATGCCAACTACCCCGCCGCCGCCACCATTGAGGGTGATGCAGGAGAAGTGCTGGCGGCACTTTTCGAGATGCTGCAAAGCCTGGGCCCGCCCAAACCGGATAATGCCGAACTGAAATCGGCTATCGAGAAGGACAAAACGGCCTACCTGGAGGAATGGTCGAGGCATGACAGCAAGGATCGTGTCAACCCGGCGCGTTTCTTTACTGAATTACGCCAACAACTGAACGACGACGCGATCGTGGTTGCCGACGATGGTAATCACACTTTTCTGGCCGCCGAGTTGATGCCCATCTACGCGGCGCGCGGGTTCATTTCGCCGACCGACTTCAATTGCATGGGATATGCCGCGCCGGCGGTAACCGCCGCCAAGCTGGTCAACCCGGAAAAACAGGTCGTGGGGATCATCGGTGACGGTGCATTCCTGATGACCTGCATGGAGACCCTTACAGCGTCTTCTCTCGCTCTAGGCGGCGTCTACTTCGTGTTCAACGACGGCGAACTGTCGCAAATCTCCCAGGCCCAGGAAATCCCCTACAACCGCAAGACCTGCACCGTGCTGCATGGGGTGAAATTTGAGGGGATCGCGACAGCAACCGGTTGCGAATTCATCAGCATCGCGGACAACGCTGCCTGTGAAGAAGGCATCCGTCAGGCGCTGGCGCATGCGGCGGAAAACAAACCGGTCATCGTCGATGTAAAAATCGACTACTCCAAGCGCACCCGGTTCACCAAGGGTATCGTCAAGTCCAACCTGGAGCGTTTCACGGTCAGCAACAAGGCACGCTTCATCGGCCGGGCCCTGCTGAGAAGGGTGCTCTAAAGGGTCGCGTTTAAACCGCCATGGGAATCTACGATAAATACCTGCTGCCGAAACTGGTGCATTTTACCTGTGGGCAAGACCCGAGCATGCGGCAGCGTGAGAAGGTCGTGCCGCTGGCGACGGGGTGCGTGCTGGAAATAGGTATTGGTTCCGGACTCAACATCCCCTACTACGATCCGCAAAAGGTCGAACACCTTTGGGGCCTGGAACCCTCGGCGGAAATGTGGTCGATAGCGCAGAAGAACGCCGCCGACCATCACATAGACGCCGAGTTTATCCAGTCAGGCGCCGAGTCCATTCCCCTGGATGACAACTGCGCGGATACGGTTCTGATGACCTATACGATGTGTACGATTCCCGACGTGCAGGGCGCCCTGGATGAAATCCGGCGCGTTTTAAAGCCGGCCGGCAAGCTGCTATTTTGTGAGCATGGCACGGCGCCTGATGCAAGCGTGCAACGCTGGCAAAACCGCCTCAACCCGCTGTGGACAAAGGTTTCCGGCGGCTGCAACCTCAACCGGCCGATCCCCGCTTTGCTGCAACAAGGCGGTTTCAGGTCCGATGACATGCGAACCATGTACCTGCCCGGCTGGAAACCCGCAGCATTCAACTACTGGGGAACAGCGCGCGCCTGACCGGCATGAACAGCAACCTCGGACGCTGTGACCGGCACCTAAAAATCACCCGCAAACAAAAAGGGGCCGGATCATTCAACCCGGCCCCGCTCACAACTTTTAAAAAACTTACTTCGTGCCCACCATCGCTTCGAGCTCGTCCTTGATAGCCCCCGGGGCTGGCATGAGCTTAGTAAAGCCATGTTTGCCCATCATGCTGAGGTTCGGGAAATGCAGAGCCATGCGAAAACGCATATGCAAGGCTTCGACGTTGTTGCCATCAACCAGCACTTCATAAGGAAAATAGGCGCGCTTTTTGCAGCCCTCGAAATCGACGATACTCATCTGGAAAGTCGAGTCGATGTCCTTTTCGTCTTCGTTGGTCATTTGCATGCCAACGCCGAACACGGTTTGATCCTTGCCGGGGATATCGATACGGTAAACCTGCGTCAAGGCGTCCCCTTCCACTGCCAGGCCTTTTTCAACGGCAGCCACGGCGGCTTCATGGGAATCAAAGGAACCCAGTTCGTACGGATCGTCAAAGTATTGCATACCTATCGTGTAATGATATTTACCGAGCTTCTTGGCCGTCATCTTCTTGCCTGAAGCGCCGCAGGAACGGACGTTACCGAGGCTATCCACCAGGCTGTCGTAAACGGGCTTCAGGTCGCCCTCCAAACGATAGCCATACTGGATGTAGACCGGGTTGACGAAAGCCACTTCGACGGTGTCACCGGCTTCAGAAATACTCACCCTCTGGCCGGCACCGTAACCGCCCTTGTCCGACATGGCAGCAACATTTTTCAATACGTCATTGGTAACAACAACGATATTGGTGCCCTCGACCGGCGAATATTGGCCTTTCACTTCGAAGCCGGCGCCTTCGAGGGCAGCCACCGTGGTGTCTGTTTTTTCTTCCAGCGTGCCGAGCCCGGCGGAGGCTACAACGAACGGTTTATAGATTGGATCGGCAGCAATGACTGGTGAAGTCAACAACACCGCAGCCACAAGCAATAACAGGAAATTCACGGTTTTCATGGGTCGTACTCCATAGTTGGAACATGGTGCCGGTTTATAGCCTGATCCGGGTATCAGCTGGAATGCAGGAGGAAAGTCGGCTCACAAGATCAAGAAATTAAATATACACCTTTTTGGAAGGGACGGAATGACGTATATCAAGATCTTGTCAGCACCTGCCAGCGAAGACGCTTTTCTGCAGGATGGAGTAGTGTGAGAGACCACTGCGATAAGTGGCCCATTGACCGGGTATACGCTAGCCGGCCCGACGTCTTGGCAGGGTATTTGGCAGGATGCCGCGTTGCCTGTTGTCCACATGCATGACGAGGGTCTGCGCGTGGCCGGCAGCTTTCAACTCGCCCCGTTCCTTCTTGATCCGCTGGAACAACTCTTCATAGTGTATGAGTTGATTCTTCGGCACAGGCGCCTGAGGTGAACACATTTCATTACGCTCGATGCGCAGGGATACGAAATCACCAAATACCAGTTCTTGTTTTTCTACCGGTGGTTTCAGAACTATCATGACTGCTCCTTGCTGAAATCAGGATTCAACGGGTATCCCCCATCCCGTGAATCAAAATATTTAAGATCAGTCATATACATACAAATTATGTGCCAAGTAAAAGCAAAGGCATTCATTTCATTATTTTTCAATGCGTTAGAAGAACACTCAAATAGTCATCAGAATATCAAAACACCTGCATTGCCCAAATTTGACAGCTACATTGACCATAGTTGTCAGTTATGGAATCCGGGTAACCAGGCAATCAACGGCCTGTGCCTCGAGGCCATTGCTGAGCAGACTGCGCAAGCATTGCAAGTCAGTCGCTGCTGAGCGCTTCACAGATTACGACGTTGTCGGTGGCGACCCGCTGAATGGGTACGATTCCCTGCCGGTTGATCGATGGAATGTCATATTCAATCGTACCGGAGTTGCAACTACTGAAGGTTAGTGTCAGCGTGCCGTCGGAGCCCGGCGGATCGGTGCGCGTGATTTCCGTGGCGGCGTCGAAAATTCCGCCCGAGGTCAGCTCGATATCCATAACCGCACCGGAGCCCTCAATCGGACCTACCGCTGTCAGCCAGCGGTGGCCGGGATCACCGAGATAGGCAACCGCATCAGGAGGTGGGAGTTCAGTATCGTATGTGAACCAGGCTAACGACACCGTGCCAAGATCCGGGAATACGGTGATAAAGAATCCCTGGCCACTGGTTTCAGGATCATACCAGGCGTCATTCAGGCCGGGGTTTACACTGAAGGTACCGGCACCGCTGTCGTCGATACGGTGCGCGTAAACGTCCTGGTCGCAACCGACAAAAGTGACCACCGCGCCACCTTTCCCGTCTGCGACCATGGCTGCGTCATCACCACCAAGATATGGATAAACGCAACCCTCGTATACCACCTTTCCCTCCCCCCACAGTGGCATGCCACGGCCGCCGGACAGCTTTTGGGTGACCAGTTTGGTTTCTCCCTCGTGGTAATACAGCACAACATAATCGCCGTCGCGTGTTTGCACCAGGCCATGGGTGGTGAGATTAGTATAGATACCGTTGTCCGTGTCGAGCAGCACGCCATCTGCGCCCCATCGCTTACTGCCATCTGCAGCAATGCGTTGCAGCCTTTGTGAGTCCTGTTGATCATTCCAGGCAATGGCCACACCGCCCTCGCCGTCCGCAACCGCAGACAGCCTGCTCCACCAGTAACAGGTGTAGGTCATGACGTCAGCGCTGACTTCGATTCCGCCCTGCTGCCACAGAGCGTTGCCATCGGCATCGACACGCTGGGCATAAACCCGGAAATGGGCGGTCTCCGAGCGCACGCGGTCGTCGGTCCATACAGCTATAAATCCTCCGTCATCATCAGGCACGGCCGTGAGGCGGCATACATTGATGCTGTAATCCGGATCATATAGTGACAACTGCCCCCAGGCGTCTGTGAAAGTGTCTTTACTCAGGGGCCACCTCGCCTCCGGGTCGATCAGTTTCCTGGCGACAACTTTGTCAACGAAATAGAGACTGCCCTGCGGCCAGACCGCATAGACGCCATCTCTCTGCGCGGAGTCAACGAAGGGAACAAAACCAAAACCGGCCGGAGATTGCTGATCTGTCGGGTCTTCGAACCAGTTGGTGCGCACCCGGCCCGAGGAATCCAGCCGGCCGATACCGGTCGTCAACGGTACAAATGCGCCGCCCTCGCTGTCAGCAGCCATGTTCCAGACGGACGGCATCCGGTTGATGCCGCGCGTTTCACTTGCCAATAACGGGATTGCGGTATCGGATGACTGAATGGTCTCCCCTGGATTGCCCCAACTCACACCGCCATCGGGTGCCACCCGGCTGGCGAATGCCTGGAAATAGACCGGGTCGCTGGCATCATTCCAGCTGATCAGCGCGCCGCCGTTGCCATCATGCACCAACGAGGTATCCAGTTGAAACGGCAGTGTCAGGCTGCCGGCAGGACCTGCGGCAATAACCCTGCCGTTTTCAGGCCAGAGCATTTGACCGTCAAGCGTAAATTTCTGGGCATACACGTCAACATGGGTATTGTCCCGGCGCTTGTCCTGCCACAGTGTGATGAAACCATCATCAACTTTGACGAGGCGCGTCCAGTATTGCAGGTGTTCCACCTTTACAACAGGCGTTCTCGCCGTGGGATCACTGGACCATTCCGCCATACCAGGGATCGTCGTAAGTAAGCCTGTGAGCACCAGGGCTATGGATGTGCAAGAGGTAAGTACTGTTTTCATGTCCGTCTCCTTTACCGGGCTTTTACCAGTTAAAAAGATCAAACTGACCCGGGTGATTGACGAACGGCTTATGCAAATCACGGCCGCTGCCAACCAGCCACCTGATTTTTCTCCTCACTCAGCTTTCCGCAGCATCGGATCGGAAGGTTATCGAACGTTTATTTGTTAACTTTTATGGATAATCTGGCGATGAGATAGCCTCATGATGATAAATATTGCCAGCTTAACGTAAGCTTAAATTCTCACTACGAGGACCACCTTTCAGCCTGAAATGCCCCGCACGAGGCGTAATGCATCAAAAAGGTTTCCGGGCAACCGCCAGGCTGCCCGGTCAAAACTGATCTTTTACCCCAGCAGGAACAGCCGGTGTGCTGGCCACTGAGACCAAACGACCCGCTAGTCAATGTCCGACAAGGTGCTCCTGCAAAAACATGAAGACGACCTGGCCGTAAACGTCCCGGTTTTCCTTTTTACGATAGCCGTGGCCCTCATTGAGTGCATTCATGTACCAGACTGTTTGCCCCTGCGCACGCAACGCGTCCACGATCTGAATGGCCTCGGTAACGGGCACCCGGGGGTCGTTCTGACCCTGCACGACCAGCATCGGAATGTTGATGCGATCAACGAGATTAAGCGGGCTGATACTTTGCAGGTGTTTGCGCATGGCGGGATCACGCTCGTCGCCGTATTCCGCCCGTCGCAGGTCCCGGCGGTAGTCCTGGGTATTTTCCAGGAATGTCACAAAATTGCTGATTCCGACCACGTCAACCGCCGCTTTCAAGCGGTCGCTGTAATACACTGAACTGGCCAGCACCATGTACCCGCCATAGCTACCGCCGAAAACCGCGACGCGGTCCTCGTCCAGGTCAGGCTGTTTTGCGATCCAGTCAAGCAGCGCGCCAATATCCTTGACTGAATCCTCACGTTTGAAGCCGTTATCCAGTGACATGTATTGCTTGCCGTAACCGGCCGATCCGCGCACGTTGGGCCGGATGACCGCGGCGCCGAGTTTATTCACCCACATCTGGTATGTACTGCTAAACGATGGCCGCGACTGCCCTTCCGGTCCACCATGGATGACAATGATCACCGGGTGCGGACCCTGGCTGGCCGGCTTGTACAACCACGCGGGTATCCTCTCCGGACCACCATTGCCGCTGTCAAAGGTCGGGTAGTGGACCAGGTTGGGTTCAATAAACCTGTCCGTATCCAGGCCACCCACCTCACTGTAAGTCCAGCGTGTCAGATCACCGAACTCGAGCGCACCCTTGCCCAACTCCAGTACGAAACTGTCACTGGGCGTCTTTGACGTGTTGAGGGTCAGGCCCAATTTGCGGTCATCGGGGCTGAATTCCATACCACCGACCAGGCCCGTCGGTATCGCATCCACCATCGCAAACTCCCGGCTTGCCATATCCAGCAGGTAAACCTGGGACATACCATCCACGTTGACTGAAAATACACCGCGCTTGCGGTCGTGACTGATGGCACCGCCCTCGACGTTCCAGGCAATGTCACCGGTGACGATGACCGGTTCGGCGCCTTCCTCCAGCGACTGCCAGGCTAACTGGCGGAAATCTCCCTTGACGTCGGTGATGAACCAGAAGCCGGCGCCTGCGTGATCAAAGGCCAGTGGAAAATTGGAACTGGGTTTGTCGGGATTACCCGCCAGCAGGCGCAAATTGCCCGACTCGATGTCCAGCAGATGAATACGGGAATCCGCATTACCTGCGTAATTGAGGATCAACAACTGGGTGTTGTCCGCGGAGAAATCGGCAGGCGACCAGTAGGTGCCGTCCGGCGATGTCAATACGATTTGGGCAGTTTCGGAATTTGCAACATCCATCATCCAGACATCGTTGGATGCGCCGTTGCGACGGGTGCTCTGGTAGGCGATCCACTCACCCTTGCGATCCCAGACCACGGCACCATTGCGTGACTCGCCATCTGTCAACATGACTGCGTCATCGTCGCTGGCCGGGTCGAGCAGGAACACCTGCGAAAACTCACTGCCACCGGCATCCATGGTGAAGACCATGTTGGAACCGCCAGGCTGGCGCTGAAGCCCGCCGACGGGTTCGTCAAAGAATGTTACCTGGTGACGCGCACCACCCGGGTGGTCAACCCGGTGAACCTGGCTGACGTCGCCAAAGCGCGTGGAAATATAAATACCTTTGCCGTCTTCCGTCCAGTCCAGAAAACCGGCTGCACGAACATTCTGGTAACGGTTCAGGTTGGCAATGACCTCGTCCGGGATGGCTGGAATGTCCTGCATCACCAACATACCGTTATTTGTTTCCGTAGTGACGACGTCTGCGACCGGCGCTGTACTGAAAACCAGCAGGGCCAGGCTGCATGCAATCAAGAATTTGTGTTTCACTGGTGTCTCCATCGGCGTTGTGGGGCTGAGAGAATACTAACCCAAAACTCTGGCCTGCGACCTGAGGCAGATCATCCGTAGCTGCAAAACCAAGGGCATGTGCGCAATAATCTATTTTTACAGCAGCGGCTTGCTGCTAAAGTGGCAGGCCCGCTGAGAATCAGATGCAGGCTGTTGAATGACCAATCCGATCCGGGCTCCATCCTGTTGCTGTTGTTTTGAATTACAACACGAGCAACACAGCCACCCCGCCATGCGCGCGGTGGAGCGGGATGTACTCGGCTGTGATTTTGGCGGCACGAGCTGGACCACCAAAGCGCAGGCTGACCGGGTACAGCAATCCCTGGGCCTGGCTGCCGGCACCCGGCTCCTCGAACTCGGGGCCGGCACCGGTTGGCCGGGAATCTACCTGGCAGGATTGGCCGGCTGTGATGTGACCATGCTCGACCTGCCCGTCAACTCGCTCATCCGTGCGCAGCGAAGAGCGTCTGAAGAGAATGTGTCCAACCGCTGCCGCTCGGTCGCCGCCAGCGCAGCCGCCTTGCCCTTCAGGTCACGCAGTTTCGATGCCATCACCCACTCCGACGTACTCTGTTGCCTGCCGGAGAAGCTGGCCATGCTCAGGGAGTGCCGACGCGTGACCAATAAGGGTGCGAATATGCTGTTTTACGTCATCGCTCCGGAAGATGGCCTGACATCGCGGGAGCTTACGCGGGCCTCCGACGTCGGGCCGCCCTTCGTCGAGGTGCCCGGAGATTACGCCAGTCTGCTGCTGGATTCAGCCTGGAAACTGATCCGGAAAACTGATCTTACCGCAGACTACCTGTTGGCATTGCACCGCCTCGTGGGAGCGTTCGAGAGCGAATCCACCGCCCTGGAAGCGCTGCTGGGAAGCGCAGAATACACCGCACAATTGCTGCACCGCCAGCAACAGGTCGATGCGATAGAGCGCGGTCTGCTGGTCCGGGAAATGTACCTTGCCACTGCCACTTGATCGCTGAACTGAACCGAAGACCGCGCCAATAAATTTCGTAATCATCACTTTCCGGCGCTCATAAGCTATCATAGCGCGCTGATTTTACCTGATTACAACGATCATTCTGGAGAAATACATGCTGCAACGCATTTTGGCGAGCTTGATTCTGTTCATCAGTCCGCAATTAATGGCGGACGACTCAGCGGACACGACCGATGAGAAAACCGGCTGGGACGTGAGTTCCGCCCAGTACCACACCGAAGAAGTCCTCATCGATACGACCAGCACGACCTGGTCGAACGTGACAGTCAGTCCCGACGGGAAGACCCTGGTATTCGATATGCTGGGCGATATCTATTCCGTGCCCGTCAGCGGCGGCGAGGCAACGGCGCTGACTGACGGTATTGAATGGAACTACCAACCGACTTTCAGCCCCGACGGCAGCCAGATTGCGTTTGTTAGTGACCGCGCCGGCGGCGACAACCTGTGGGTTATGAACGCCGACGGCAGCGAACCGCACGCCATTACCGACGAGGCAGAACACCTCGTGCATAACCCCGCGTGGGGCCCGGACGGTCAATTCCTCGTCGGCCGCAAGGGCTACTACTCGACCCGTTCGATCGCCGCCGGTGAGATCTGGATGTTCCATCATGGCGGTGGCAACGGCGTCAACCTCATCGCCAGGCCAAATGCAGAGAATGACCAGAAGAACCGCGCCGAACCGGTTTTTTCTGTCGATGGAAAGCATGTCTATTACAGCACCGATATCACGCCGGGAACCGTCTGGCAATATAACAAGGACTCTGTCGGTTCCGTATTCGCCATTAAGCGGCTGGAACTGGCAACCGGCGAAACCACCACGGTGGTCAGCGGCCCCGGCGGTGCGATCCGCCCTGCCCCGTCTCCGGATGGCAAGTCACTGGCCTATCTGAAGCGACGCCCGGGACTGGTCACCCAGTTGATGGTCAAGGATATGGAATCCGGCCTTGAACGCCTGGTATTTGACGGCTTTGAGCGCGACTTGCAGGAGTCCAGCGGCTCGGAAGGCAATGCGCCGGCATTTGCGTGGTTGCCTGATGGCCAGTCAATCGCTTTCTGGACAGCCGGAAAGTTTCACCGCGTCGAAGTCAACAGTGGCGAGGTCAGCGAAATCCCCGTGCGCGTCAAGGCCGTTAAAAAGGTCCGCCCGGCCCTGCGCAACAAGGTCAAGGTTGCCGCAGACGAGTTCGAGGTTAACGGCATCCGCTGGGCCGCCCATACGCCCGATAAACAACAAGTCGTCTTCCAGGCGCTCGGGTATATTTATGTCAAGGATCTCAAATCCGGCAAGCAGCAGCGCCTGACCCGGCAAACGGACCATTACGAGTTCTACCCGGTCATCTCGCCGGATGGCCGGTCAGTGTTGTACACCACCTGGGACGACCGTGAATTCGGTGCCGTTCGAATTGCCAGGCTAAAAGGCGGCACTTCCAGGGTTTTGACCAATCAACCCGGCCACTACGCCGAGCCGGCTTTTTCCGCCGATGGCGAGCAGGTGGTTTATCGCAAGTTCGAAGGCGGCTACCTGCTGTCGCCGCTGTGGTCGCTGAACCCGGGCATTTACCAGGTCGCGGCGGATGGCAAGAGCACACCCCGCCTGGTCAGCCGCACAGGTGCGTTCCCGCATTTTAATGCCGATGCCAGCCGGGTTTTCTTCACCACCAACACCGGCAAACGCGGCACTGAACTGCTGCTGAGCAGCGTCAACCTGGAAGGCAACGACAAGCGCGACCATTTGCAGGGCGCCAAGGCGACCCGTTTCCTGGTCTCTCCTGACGAACGCTGGGTGGCGTTAACCGAAAATTTCAAAACTTACGTGGCACCATTTTTCAGCAATGGCAAAACCATTACCATCAGCGGCGAGACCAGTGAATTCAGCGTCGCCCAGGTAGCCGCGCGCAGCACCGAGTTCTTGCACTGGTCAGCCGACAGCGGGTCCATCGACTGGTCGCACGGCCGTCACCTTTACAGCCGCGACCTGAACCAGGCTTTTGCCTTCCTGCAGGGAGCGCCGGAAACATTACCGGAACCTGTGGAAACCGGCCTGGACCTGGCCTTCAGCCACACGGGTGACAAACCCGCGGGAACCATCGCTTTGGTTGGCGGGCAGATCGTCACCATGCGCGATGCCGATCAGCAGCAGGAAGTCATTGAAGATGGCGTGGTGCTCATCGAAGGCAACCGCATCACGGCCGTAGGCACCCGCAGCGAGGTCAGCATTCCTGCGAACGCTTTCGAACTGGATGTTGCCGGCAAGACTGTTTTACCCGGCCTGATCGACGCCCACGCGCATGGCGGTATGGGCAGTGCTGAAATCATGCCGCAACAGAACTGGATGCAGTTATCCAACCTGGCTTTTGGTGTAACGGCCATCCATGATCCATCCAACGACACCAGTGAGTTCTTTGCCGCCTCCGAACTGCAAAAGTCCGGTCAGTTGGTGGCGCCGAGAGTATTTGGCACCGGCACGATTCTGTATGGTGCTTATGTACCCGGTTACAGTGCCGAGACCAACAGCCTGGAGGATGCAGAGTTCGACCTGCGACGCCTGAAGGATGTCGGTGCGATCTCGGTAAAAAGCTACAACCAGCCCCGCCGCGAGCAACGCCAGCAAATCATCCAGGCCGCATCCGAACTGGACATGATGGTCGTGCCCGAGGGCGGTATGCGCTTCCAGCACAACATGACCATGCTGGTCGATGGCCACACGACCATGGAGCATTCTGTGCCCGTGCAGAATGTTTACGACGATGTGAAACAACTCTGGTCCCAGGTCGGGACAGCCTATACGCCCACTTTCGTCGTCTCGTATGGCGGCTTGATGGGTGAGGAGTACTGGTATGACCGGACCAATGTCTGGGAAAACCCGCGCCTGATGCGCTACAGCCCGAAAAGCCGGGTCTACCCGCGCGCCATCCGGCGGCCGAAAGCGCCTGATTCGGAATACAACCACGTTTTCGTCGCGCGCAATGCCAAGGCGCTGCGTGATGCCGGCGTGCGGGTGAACATCGGCGCCCATGGCCAACGCGAAGGCCTCGCCGCCCACTGGGAGATGTGGTCCATGGCGATGGGTGGTTTCACTCCGTGGGAGGCCCTGCGCGGTGCGACCATAGACGGTGCACAGAGCCTTGGCATGGACCATGAAACCGGTTCACTGGAAGTCGGCAAACTGGCCGATATCGTCATCATTGACGGTAATCCGCTGGAGGATATTTACCGCTCCGAATATGTCAGCCACACGGTCATCAACGGACGCCTGTACGATGTTGCCAGCATGGACCAGGTTGCACCGGAACAGGTGGCCAGGCAGCCGTTGTTCTTTGAACTTGAGGGCGGTGACGCCTGGACCGACAGCCGCCGGCAGTCGCATGAGCAGAAGGCCAGGGCCCTGCACTGGCGCCATTGATGCGGAATGCGAGTGACCGGCAAGGTGGCAATCGAATAACGGTTTGTTTTGCAGATTAATGCGTTAAACTAATCACCGAAAATAAGAAGCGGCGCCCAGAGAGGGTTGAATAACATGAATATCATCGATTTATTTCGTCACTGGGATGACGTTGAGGAGTACGCCCCGCAGGGTGTAATATTCTCCGCGGGAGCACCGGCTGACCTTATGTACGTCATATTGTCCGGTGAAGTACAGCTGGCACTGAACGGCGAACCCCTGGGTAATGAAACCGCCGGTAGCATTATCGGCGTCATGGCAATCAACCAGGCGGCAACCAGAAGCGCTACGGCAACTGCACTCACCGATGTAAAAGTGGCGCGCCTGGATCGTGATCAACTCAATGACCTGATGATTGAAAAGCCCGAGTTCTCGTTGCAAGTGATGTCGGTTCTGGCCAACCGTCTGCGCGCAGCTGACCAGTACATCATCACTAAACTGGATCAGTCAAATGACTGACTCACCGGCACCTTAACCAGGTCTGCTCGCAGGATCATCGCTATGGATTTACTGGAAGTTTTCAAGGACTCGGAAGACGTCATAGCTCTTCCGGCCGGTGCCGTCCTCATCAAGGAAGGCGAAGAAGGCAACTACATGTACGTGGTCATGGAGGGCACGCTGGACATTTCACTGAAGGGCAAAGCGCTCTCGACCGCCCTGCCCGGTGAGATCATTGGTGAAATGGCCCTGATCAATTCGGACATTCGCAGCGCTACCGTAACGGCAATAACGGATTGCCGCGTCGTACTCATTGACAGGAGCAGTTTCAATTCACTGCTCACACATGTACCCGAGTTTGCACGCCACGTCATGAAGGTCTTGGCCGACCGGCTGCATAATGCCTACGAGGTAATTGGCTACTGATCTGATTCGGTCACGCTCATCCCCGGCACTGAAGACCTCTACCGGAATCTCATCCATAGTGTTGGTTACCGCCGTAGCGCTCACCACCGGTGAAACCATGCTGTGCTGCAGGAATATCACGCCATCCAGCCGGTAATAAGCGAATAGCAAAACCGGGCACCTATCGCAGAGAGCATGAACTCCGGCTGAATTATGCGGCACAATAGGCACTCCGCAGCATTGAAAGGATAAGCAACATGAACCCTGCCATGAACTTGACGAGACTGGCCCTGCTCTGCACGCTGATCGGCGGTTTTCTGACAGCTGTGAGTTGCCCGGCTGATGATACTGATCCGATTCCCCGTATCCAGGTGACCGGCGAAGGCAGTATAGAGCTGGCGCCGGACATGGCCTTGCTGAACCTGACCGTCACCCGCGAGGCCGCGACGGCCCGTGCTGCGCTGGACGCCAATTCCGCCGCCATGAAAGAAGTCCTGGCCGCCATGCAGAGCGAAGGTATAGAAGCCCGTGACCTGCAGACTTCAGGCTTTTCCATTCAGCCCAAATACGTCTACCCGCCTGCCAAACCCTCCGGCGAGAGAGAACCGCGGCAGATAACAGGGTACACGGTGCGTAACAGCCTGGCTGTGCGCGTTCGCGATATCACCGCGGTGGGCAGGATACTGGACACATCCGTCACGCTGGGCGTCAACGAAGGCGGCAATATCACCTTCACCAACGATGATCCTTCGGAAGCGATCAGCAAGGCCCGCGTCAGGGCCGTACGGAACGCAAGCGACAAGGCGAAAACGCTGGCACAGGCGGCGGGTGTGAAAACCGGCAAAATCCTTGAGATTTCAGAGCAGTCTTTCAGTCCCCGGCCGATGCCCATGGCCAGCGCTGAAATTCGGCTGGCAAGGTCTTCCGACGCAGTGCCGGTTGCAGCGGGTGAAAATATCTACAATGTGACGGTCAACATTGCCTATGCAATAGACCAATAAACTATCCCGACTCGATACCGGCCTTGATGCGCGACTGTTCGCGTTCAAGCTGTCTCTGCACGCTGAAACTGTAAGCCAGGTAATACTTGAGAATATTCGCTACGTATTGAACCGTTTCGCGGCCAATATCCCTGGCCGCCATGATCTCTACGTTATCGAACCAGAGGTTCGGGTCATAGCCTTCCTGCTCAGCCATGGTGCGCAATTTCCGTACACGCGCGGGACCCGCATTGTATGCCGCAAAGGCAAACATGGTCTGGTTGAAAACATCCATGCCGGAGTCCGAAAAATAACGTTTACGAATGAAATCGAGGTACTTTACTCCCGCGTGAATATTGGATTCGACATTGGTAATGTCCGGGATACCGACGTTAGCGTCAGCGGCAGTGGTCGGCAACAATTGCATGATGCCGATGGCCCCAGCCGCACTCTTGGCATTCTGGTTAAGTCGTGATTCCTGGTAACCCTGTGCAGCCACCATCAGGTAATCGACGCCATATTGCTGGCCATACTTGGCGAATATGTCGGCGACGTCCCTGAAGCGCTGGTAATCCGATGACGCCAGCGCGTTCTTGCTCCAGTCAAAGTTCTTGAAATAGCGGTTGATGAGTATGTTGCCATGCAGCGTGCCCTGTTTGTGGGTCTTGACGAACTCGTTCAGTTCAGCCGCCAACAAGGGGCTGTTTTTTCGAAAACCCAGGCCCAGTCGACCGCCGGCGCGAAAGACCAGGTCATCGCGTACCTTGAGATTTTCAAATACCGTACTCCAATCCCGCGCCTTGTAATCGTCAACGACGGCCCAGTTGAGCATGCCTGCATTGACCATTTCCAGTATGTCTTCATCCTCAAGCTGTTCCGGGGCGTCCTCTATCTCAATCAGTTCCAGGCCCTGCTCCTCAAACTCGCGGTTCAGCGCGTCCAGGCTGGAACGATAGCTGCTTGAAGCGCGCACGTAGACACTTTGCCCGGCAAGGTCAGTCAGGCTGTCCAGTTGCGGAGCGCCAGGCCCGGTGACCAGGACCTCGGCTAACTGCTTGGTGAGCGGGTCACTGAAATCGATCACTTCGAGGCGCTCAGGCGTAATGGTGATGCCTGCCGCCACGATATCTCCGCGGCCTGCCAGCAGGGCCGGAATCAGCTGATCCCTGGCCACCGGCAAAAAAACCACATGCGTCTTCACATGCTTGACCTTTTGGTGCCTGTTGACGAATTCCTCGAACATCTTAAACCACTCATAAGTGATGCCTTTTTCTTCCGGCCCGTCGAGGTAATAACGACCGAGGCCATAGACCGTCAGTACACGGATCAACCGTTCTTCACGCATGGTGTCGAGGTCACCGGTCCATGGTTCTTTAAACACCTTGAGGCCCATCTGTGCTTCCAGGTCTTTGATAGACTGCTCCGCCCTGTCCGTGTCGGACGGAGGTTGCACCGTATCCGCCGCGTCACCTGCGCCCGGAGCGTTACCGGCTACCGGTTCAGAAACACTTGCAGCCTCCATATTCGAAGCGGAAACGGACAGGGTAGCTTCAGATGTCGCAGAGTCTCCGCACGCAATCAGTACCATTAAAAGACCGGTTGTTACCAAACTTGTAATCAATTTCATAAATCTTCCTTAAGCGTTCAAACTGAATTAACCTAACCTTGCATGGCTTCCATTTTGAACCAACACCCGGGCGCAGTCGAGCGGCTTCACGACATCGTGGCTGTCGCACCCATAGCCAACGACAATGAACAGTTCTTGCGTGAGAATATATTCAGGCAGACTTAGCCGGAGCTGCTGACCTCGGCAATTTTCACCGTGCTCGTTCCTGAACTGCCTTCACCCCGGTTGACACGGAAAATCTGGTTATTGACACCCAGCACGGTGTACTCCGATACGGCCAACCCACCCTTACTGCCTGAGGATTCCACCACAACCATCTTCAAGGGACTCGTCCCCTCGATAACATGATCAATGACAGCAATATGCCGCATCGTGGTATTTTGCCATACCAGTACATCCAGGGCCCTGATCTCATCTGTGGTGGAACGCTGCGTTCCTCTTTCGTACTCGTTGATGTGCCGGTGGCGCGAAATGGTCCCGATGCGCTCGAAGTAAGTATTGACGAACCCGCTGCAATCAATGCCAAGCCTTGCGTTGCGGTCACAATAGTTTTGCAGGTTCAGCGGCGTGGCCCGGTTGTATCTGAGGGCGTATTGCAGGGTCACCTTGAATTCCTCCGGATTGCCTTTACCGAAAAAACAATGGGCAATCTGCACCTTGTGGCCCCGTTTAACACCAATCAGGCCCAGCCCGCCTGCCGTTCTGAGTTCCCGCCTCAGCGCAGATATCAGCCGGGATTTTTCCGCCATATTACCCCGGCGGTCATCGATTCCATTGTTGCTGTAGATATGAACATCAATGGTAACGCTGTCAGCCATCCCAGAATGCGGATCGTAATATTCGACCCGAACGTTGCGAAACATATTGGCGAACTCGGCAGGTGAAAGACTTCGGGCCGTTTGCGGCGTGGGTGTTGGGGCCGGCTGCGCCGGTGCCACGCCGGCCGCAGGTGTGCCCGCAGAGATGCCATGCGGGCCACGACGGGCAATTGAGCGACGCGACATGAAAACGGAATCATCCGCCAAAAGATCAAGGCAATCGAATTCCCGCGTTGCGGGCTCAGATTCAGTACCGATAGGAAACCCACCCGGATGGAACCAGTGTAAAAACCTCGACATTGAACGAATTCCTTTGCTAAACCTGTCCAATGAGTATAGGTCTAAATCCGGTAACCTGCGTGAAGCCGGGCGACGCTGGCGTATCTGAACAGGGCGAAAACACCATTCGCCCTGCCAATTCCCGGTTCCGTGAACTCAATAAATGATCAGTTCTCCAGTCCGGCCAGTCCAGCCAGGAAAGCAAACTGCTGTGCGGTCTCCTCGTAACGGCGGTAACGACCGGATGCGCCACCATGGCCTGCGTCCATATTGACGTGCATGATCAGCGTGTTGTTGTCGGTCCGGCGGTCACGCAGGCGCGCCACCCATTTGGCCGGCTCGAAGTACTGCACCTGTGAGTCGTGCAGGCCGGTGGTGACCATCAAGTTCGGATAATCCTGTGCACTGACCTGGTCATAGGGCGAATAGGACAGCATGTATTCATAGGCGTCCTTGTTCTTGGGGTTGCCCCACTCGTTGAATTCGCCCGTCGTCAGGGGGATGCTCTCGTCCAGCATGGTCGTCACCACATCGACAAACGGCACTGCCGCGACGATACCGTGGTATAGCTCCGGCGCCATGTTGGCAACCGCGCCCATCAGCAAACCACCGGCGCTGCCACCCATGGCGTAGGTTCGGGCCGGGTCAATGACCGATTTCTTTTGTAATCCGCTGGTGACATCGATGAAGTCGGTAAACGTGTTGATCTTGTTCATCAGGCGTCCGTCTTCATACCAGGCGCGGCCCATTTCCTGGCCGCCGCGTATGTGGGCAATAACGTAGACAAACCCGCGGTCGAGCAGGCTGATGATCGAGCTTCGGAACCAGGGGTCGGTTGAACTGCCATACGAGCCATAAGCGTATATCAATGCCGGTGCCGAGCCATCGAGTTCCGTCTCCTTGTGCCAGACCAGCGACACCGGTACCGCCGTTCCATCGCGCGCAGTCACGCTCATACGCGAACTGCGGTAATTGTCACTGCTGAATCCACCCAGGACCCGATCGGCTTTCAACAACGTGCTCTCGCCGGTCTCCAGGTTGATCTCCCAGGTCTGGGTGGGTGTTACCAGGCTGGAAAAACCGTAACGGATATTATTGGTGTCGATAGTGGCGTTGAACGCGGGCCACATCACAGAGGCTTCCTCGCTGCCGTCGAGGTAACGGTCCGTGCTGCCATCGTGCGCCATGACACGCACCTTGCGCAGGCCGTCTTTGCGCTCGCCAACAACCAGCCAGTTGTCGAAAGCCTGGATGCTGCTGACCATGGCGTCATCGCGATGTGGAATCACTTCCTTCCACATGGACTTATCTGCGGAATTTTCCAGCCCGGCCGTCATGACCCGGAAATTTTGCGCCTGCCAGTTAGTGCGGATAAAGAAGCGGCCATTGGCATGGTCAATAGCGTACTCGTGACCCGTTTCACGCGGCAGAAACGGCTTGAAGGTACCCAGCGGATCATCGGCGGCAAGCCACTGGACCTCGGTGGTATCGGTATTTTGATGGAACAGCATAATGTAGTCGCCGGAACGGCTGCGCCCGGCACCGGTATAGAAGGTATTATCGGTCTCTTCATAAACCAGCACGTCTTCGCTGCTCCCGGTGCCAAGTTTGTGACGCATTAACTGGTAGGCCAGCAGGGTTTCAATATCCTTGTTCAGGTAAAAAAGGTACTGGCCATCTGCCGACCAGGCCAGCGAGGCGGAAGCATTGTTAATCGACTCAGGCAGGAACTCACCGCTCTGGGTGTCAAGAATACGAATCTCGTTGATGCGCCTGCCGGTGGTATCTTCCGCGATGGCTACGTAACGGTGGTCATCGCTGACTTCCAGTCCGCTGAGTCTGTAAAACTCGTGCCCGGTGGCGCGCTGGTTACCGTCCACCAGGATCTCTTCATCCGCGTCCATGCTGCCCTTGCGCCGCGCATGGATAGCGTATTCGTTGCCCGGCTCATAGCGTGAGTAATACCAGTAGCCGTTCTTGAGGTAAGGCACGCTGGACTCATCCGGGTCGAGGCGTGACGTCATTTCTTCAAACATTGCGTCCTGCATGCCCTGCCAGGGTTCCATGACCTTGTCGAAAAAGGCGTTTTCCTTTTCCAGGTAAGCCAGTACTTCCGGGTCTTTGCGGGTGTCATCCCGCAACCAATAGAATTCATCGACACGGGTATGACCATGCAAGGTCATTTCATGGGGGCGTTTTTCAGGCATGGGTTGTTCCAATTTGGCGGGCTCATCGTTTACCACGGGTACATCCGCCTGCGACTCCGGCTCGGCTGCCGGCCCCACAGCGGGTTCACAGGCGAGCAGAAACGCAAGGCTCAGCAACAGGAATAGGTAGTTTCTCATGGCGCATCTCTCCGCAGTTTTTAAGTCAGAACGAACGTGTGGCACACGTGGCCCGGTGATAGAAGCCTGGCGGCAATTCTAACTGATTATTTTTCTGAATGCGGATGTCAATTACGTCACAGGCTGTTAAACCTGCCTTGCCCCGGAACCAGCAGCTCCGGGGCAGCACGTGTCCAGCCCAGGCAAATCTTCGCGAGTAGCGAGGCCCGGTGTAATACGCGACTAGGCTATTTTGCGATGCAAGATCTCATCGTCCAGTTCTTGCCGGGCCGCTTCGGCGTCGCGGCGCTCCAGGTAATCGTGCCGGGACTGGAAGCGGGAGAGCTTGCCCGAGGTCGTGCGCGGCAGAGAACCCGACCTGACCAGGTCGATGATGACGTTGATCCCGAAATGTACATGGATCAGCTCTGAAATTTGCTGTTTCAACTTGTTCCGCTTGACCTCATCCCTGAGTCGCGTCTCCACGACCATGACCGCCATTTCTTCAGTATCGGATTCAGCTACGGAAAATGCTGCCACACCGCCAAGGCGGACACCATCGATGCGCTGGGTCACCACTTCCATGTCGACCGGCCATATATTACGGCCCTT
>JABDPJ010000026.1 GCA_013042835.1 Lysobacterales bacterium | reverse complement strand
GGAAAGTGGCGACCTTGAAAGCTACCTCAACAGTATTAGCTTCGGTGTCGAAGACGACGGCCGCTTCCAAATCCCCACCCCTGGCCAGTTGGCGGATTTTGAAAGCGTGGTGAACCAGGTCCTGCAGAGTGACTACGATGGCGCCCACGCCGCAGCCCAGGCGCTGGGCTATGAACTGGTGGAATACTCGGATAGTGTTACCGCGAAGTTGTTTTATGTTTTGCGGGAAATCAATCCGATACCCTCACCGCTGGCCAACGGCAATGGGATTTACATATTCCGGCCGGCGGCAGCCTACAACGTGGCTATCCATGCCCCGCATCCGGCCGCTGACAGGAATACCAATAAGGGCGCGATAACAACTTTTATGGCAAGCGATGTCCGCTATTTCATGATGGCGGGCGCCCACCGCAGAAGCCATCCGGACCCCAGCAGTTGCCAGGGCTTTTCTGACTACAGGCCGAGTGACGCCGTACACAATACCGCTCATTACTTTTTCGTTGCGCACAAGGCCCTGGAAAACTTCGATGACAGCATTCACTACGTTGAGCTGCACGGCTACGGATCGTCATCATTCGATACCATTGCCTCGCAATGCGACACGGGGGGCAACCCGGCCGTCGCCAACCTGAGTGAGACCATTTCCGATGCAGACCCCGCTGAACTGACATTGATGCATTCACTGGAGTCCGCCTTGAACGCCAATGGAGAAATCAGGACCTGTATTTACAGCACCACGCTCGATACCGGCCCTGCCGACAAGTACACGCAGTACCTGGGTGGATCGACCAATACGCTGGCCCGCTATACCAACGGATCAGTGTCGGTGTGTGACCAGGCCGCGTTGGCAGAAAACAACTCGCACAGGTACCTGCATATCGAGCAAAGCTGGGGCATACGCGAAACCGCCGCCACCCGCGAACTGATGGCCGCCGCCATCGACCAGGCTATCCAGGATTACTTTGCAGCAACATTTGACATCAACCCTGGACTGAGTGACGCCTGGTATAACCCGGCAACAAGCGGGCAGGGCTTTTTTATCACGGTTTTTCCTGACTTAAACAGCGTGTCGTTGGCCTGGTTCACCTACGACACCGAGTATCCGCCTGAGGGCGCAAGCAGCAACCTGGGGGACCCGGGGCACCGCTGGCTGGTCGCCGTGGGTCCGTTTAGCGGCAACAGTTCCGTTCTGGACGTATCGGTGGTCTCGGGCGGTTTGTTCGATACCCGGACCATCATTGATGAACAACCCGGTGGCAGCATCACCCTGACTTTCAACCACTGTAATTCCGCCACGGTCGACTATGACATCACCGCGATCAACCGGCAGGGCCGCATTCCGATACAGCGCGTGGCGACTGATAATGTCGCCTTGTGCGAAGCGCTCGAGCAATGATCAGGAATATCGTATTTGATTTCGGCGGCGTATTGGTGGACTGGAACCCCGAATACCTCTTCAAGGATGTGTTCAGGGATCGGTCGGAACTTGATTATTTTTTGGAAAACATCTGTACGCCCGGTTGGAATGAACAGCAGGATGCAGGCCGTCCGCTGGCGGACGCCGTCCGCATATTGCAGCAACGGCATCCGCAGTACCGGGACGAGATTCATCTTTACTACGACCAATGGACCACCATGCTGCGCGGCACGATCGAGCCAAACGTTGCCTTGCTCAAACCTCTGCAGGCCAACTACAGGTTGTTCGGCCTGACTAACTGGTCGGCTGAAACCTTTCCCATCGCATACGACCTTTATCCGTTGTTCAAAGAGTTCGAAGGGATCGTGATCTCCGGCGAAGAAAAGCTGAAGAAGCCGGACGAGCGAATTTACTTGCGGCTACTTGAGCGTTACGGACTGGCTGCGGGCGAATGCCTGTTCATAGATGACAGCGTCAACAACGTCCAGGCAGCGATATCGCTGGGTTTCAAGGTGGTACATGTACAGCGCGAAACCTGCCTGAAGCGGGAACTTCAGCGGTTGGGTATCGAGGGCCTGGATTGAAGTACAGATATCAGGCATGGAGCGGATGACAAGCGCTTGTTGCGCAACAATACCCGCATTCTTGGTGTCGGGAATGCCACCCGGGGAAGATTCCCATGGCGGCGGGATCACAAGTGCTGCTCTTGGTTAAAGTCCCAGTGTAGACTTCGTCTCTTCGATATATTCTTCGAGTTCAGAAAATTTGCTGGCCGCGATCTTCAGTTGCTGATCTTTGGTATCGTTGGCCGGCAGCCAGAACCTGACCTTGCCCCTGGCGTTGCCAAGCTCCCGCAACATGCTTTCGGTCACCTTGTAAACCCCGGCCTCCATCATCAGCCCCTCGGGTGTCATATCATGGTGCGTGGTCACGTATTCCAGGGTTTGCATTTCGCCTTTCTTGGTTTTCATCCTGGCGTCGCCTTCCACCATGGCGAATTCCTCGAGGAAAATCACGATCATCATGGAAAACCCCTGGTCGGTGTAGGTAATGAAGATCTGTGCGTTGTCCGGAAGGCGGGTGGCCTTGTACCTGCAAAGCGTCTTGTTTTCCGCTTCATTGACATTGCAGAATTTGGCCGCCACCGGGGCGCTCCAACTGAACATGGCCAGAAAAATTATCGTTACAAGCGTTTTCATTGCGAACCTGTATTGCTCCAGTGATGCGTCACGCGGCCACCATGGGCTTAACCCTGATCAACCGGTGATGTGAAAACCATTTACGGGGCCGAATGGTAACCAATCAGGGTGTTCTGCTCAACTGGCGCAGGTGCTTTCGGCCTGCCCGTGGGGCCGGTAGACTGTTCAAATGGGTGGTTGGTCATCGGGTGGGCCGGTAACACTGATCCTTGTACAGTAAAGCCGTCGTTGGCACTTTCAGCTTGCGCATTGGAACTCGTGCATAAACCCGCTACAAGAGCGTGTGGAGAATAGGGTAGACTTACCAGTTGGCGGCGCTAATGCGGATAGAATTAATGACAATCATCAATGTTGAACAGGAAGCCAGCCGATGGCGCTGAAAGATCGCGATCCGCTGGAGGTTTTTGACGCCTGGCTTGAAAAGGCCAGCCGCAAGGAAATCAACAATCCGACCGCAATGACTTTGGCGACCGCCGGCAAGGATGGCCGGCCAGCGGCACGCATGGTGCTGCTCAAGGGATTTGGTCCTGACGGGTTCGTCTTCTATACCAATCTTGACAGTCCGAAAAGCCATCAAATCCGCGAAAATCCCTACGCGGCATTGTTGTTCCACTGGAAAACGCTGAACCGGCAGGTACGCATCGAAGGGCGGGTGGAGCAGGTCAGCGATGACGAGGCGGATGCCTATTTCGCCACACGGCCGCGCGCCAGCCAGATTGGCGCCTGGGCCTCGCGCCAGTCGGCGACGCTGGACGGCTGGGCCGAGTTGGAAAAGCGGGTCGCTATTTATGCCGCCAGGTTTAATGTCGGGCCGGTGCCGCGGCCGGAATTCTGGTCAGGCTTCTGCCTGCAACCGGAGCGTTTTGAGTTTTGGAAGGAAGGTAAATTCAGGCTGCACAAGCGCTTCATTTTCAAGCGCAGCGAAGGTGCGGCGGATCAATGGTCTGTGCGACAAGTATTTCCATAAAATACAAATACTAAAACGACATATGCAAGAATCTACCGGAATAATAATATGACAACGAAAAGCGGTATGCTCAGTCAATTTCCACGCTCGTTCTGGGCCGCCAATACGATGGAGATTTTCGAGCGCATGGGTTGGTACGGCTTCTATGCCGTTTCTTCTTTATACCTGACCGGCTCCGTCGAAGACGGCGGCCTGGGTTTCTCGTCGGCGGACCGGGGAGTTATCCAGGGGCTGGCGACTTTCTTTCTGTACCTGTTTCCGGCGGTTTTCGGCGCCTTGGCGGACCGTTACGGCTACAAAAACATGTTCCTGGCATCGGCGTTCGTGATGGCGCCGGCGTACCTGCTGTTGTCCCTGCCAACCGGGTTCTGGCCGTTTCTCGGCGCCTACTTTCTCGTCGCGGTCGGTCACGGCATGTTCAAGCCCGTGGTCATTTCCACCGTGGCCAAATCGACCAACGAGGAAAACGGCTCGGTGGGCTTCGGCATTTTTTACATGATGGTCAATGTCGGCGGTTTTATCGGGCCGATCGTGGCTGGTATTGTCCGTGGGTGGAGCTGGAACCTCGTGTTTTACGCATCGGCGGGCTGGATTGTGATCATGTCCATCGTCTGCCTGCTGGTTTACAGGGAACCGCCTCGTGATACCGAAGCCGAAGCCCAGCGCTCATTGCGCGAAGTTTTCAAGGGCATGGTCGAGGTGGTGGGTAACCTGCGTTTTTTCATACTTGTCAGCGGCGTGCTCGTGATCCTGGTGATGGGATCGAAATGGTGGAGTTTTTCCCTGGTCGGAATGGTCGCCGCAGTCTGGCTGGTTGGTAACCTTGTTCTGGATGTGGTTTTTCGCGCCGGTGGTGCAGCCGATCAACAGCGTCCATGGTTTCTCCAGCCGATGGCCATTGGCGAGGGGCGTTACCTGCTGTTCCTGGTGTTGATGGCGGGTTTCTGGGTCTCATTCAACCAGATTTTCATGACCTTGCCGGAGTATATCCGTGACTATGTCGACACCTCCGACCTGATTGCCACTTTTGGCCCGGCGGCAGCCTGGGTGACCGGTATTGCGCAAGGGATGGGTTTTGATACCACTAACTGGTCGAGGGCTGTGCTGGAGCACGGCCAGATCAAGCCTGAGCACCTGATCAACCTCAACGCGTTCGGTATCATCCTGTTCCAGGTGCTGATCTCCTACCTGATGCGCAAAACCTCACCGCTGACCAGCATTATCGTCGGTGTGAGCGTTACGATCGCCAGCTTCGGCCTCTACCTTGTGGGCATGAGCGGCTGGGTCGTGGTCTCCGCCATCCTGGTATTCTCACTGGGTGAAATGATGGCCAGCCCGCGCTCCAAGGAATATGCCGGCCGCATCGCACCACCGGAGAAGGTGGGCATGTACATGGGCTACTTCTACTGGTGCGTGGCCCTGGGCCACCTTTTCGGCGGACTGCTGTCGGGCCTGGCCTACCAGCATTATGGTCCCAAGGGCATCAATCAGCCGGGTGAGATGTGGATCCTGTTTGCAGCCCTGGCCGGAACTACGGCGGTCTCCCTGGTCATCTACAATCGCTGGGTCGTGGCCCGGGACAAGGGCCAATAGTTGCAGGTCTTGTCCATATGAGCACTTTTGACAGGCTCGCCGGGAACTTTGGCAAGCGAAACTCCGGCGATTTTTTACTGCAGCGCCTGGCATTGCTCAATGATGCTGAGACCTGTTGCCAGGAAGGGGAAAAACTCCTGCGACAAAACAAGCCCGGGATCGCACGGCAGTACTTTGAGAAAGCCGTTTCACTTGATGCCAAGTCAACGCATGGCTGGTTCGGCCTGGGCATGGTACTTATCGAGGCGGAAGAATACGCGGCATCGCTGGACTGTTTCCACAAGGTCATCAAGCTTGATCCCAAGCTACCTATTGGCCATGCCAATCTTGGCCGGTCTCTGCACGAGACAGGCCAGTCTGATCGGGCTTACGAGTGCTTCAGGCGGGCCCTGGAGCTGGACTTCACGCAAGTGCTGCAAAATGTGGCGGTCGCTGTGCCCGGGTTTCCCTCGGCTTCCAATCGCACTGTTTTGCAGGAACGCAGGAAATGGGCGGCCAAGGTCGCCGCTTCTGAAGGGGCAGCCCCGCTGGCCCTGAAGGTGGGGCAGGGGGAAGACAAAGCGTGTTTGAGAATCGGCTATGTATCGGCATTCTTTCACCGCGAAAACTGGATGAAACCGGTATGGGCGCTGGTAGCCCGCCACGACAGGGAAAAGTTCCAGGTTCACCTTTTTTCAGATCGCACTGAACTGACTGGTGAGCTGCAGGCTATACTCGCAGAGAAGGACCGTTTTCATGACATCTCCGGATTTGGCAACAGGCAGGTTGCAGAACTGATTCGTGACCAGGAGATCGACATCCTCGTTGATTTGAACGGTTACAGCTACCCGCCGCGCTTTCCCATGTTCCTTTGGAAACCCGCCCCCCTGATCATCGGCTGGTTCAATATGTACGCCACGACGGGGTTCGATTGTTTCGATTACCTGGTGGGTGATGACTGCGTGATTCCCGCAGAGGAAGAGGCGTTTTACTGCGAAAAGATAGTCCGTGTGCCCCACTCCTACCTGACTTTCAAGGTCGACTACCCGGTTCCTGACGTGTCGGCACCGCCTTGTTTAAGCAATGGTTACGTGACGTTCGGCAGCTTGATTTCCCAGTACAAGATCACCGGCCTGGTCATCGATGCCTGGAGCACGATTCTTACTCAGAATCCGGATAGCCGGCTGCTCATACGCAATGCCAGTCTTGGTAAGGCATCGAACCGCGAATTTATGCTGGCGCAATTTATGCGCAAAGGAATAGACGAAAAACGGCTTTCCCTGCAAGGTCCCGCAGATCATTTCGAGTTTTTGCAGACCTACGACGATATAGATATCGCGCTCGACGCGTTTCCATACAATGGCGGAACGACGACGACCGAAGCGATCTGGCAGGGCCTACCGGTGGTTGCCTACTGGGGTGACCGCTGGGTTTCCAGGACCAGCGCCACGCTGCTGCGCGCTGCGGGCCTGGGCAGGTTGGTTGCCGACGATGTAACAGGCTACGTGCGCCTCGCCACGCGACTCGCGCGAGATCCCGGGGGGTTGAAGGCAATGCGCCTGGAGATGCGGGAGCACCTGCTGAAATCAGCTGTATGCGATACCGCTTCTTTTGCCCGGTCAATGGAGAAGCTCTATCTGGATGTCTGGAAAGAGACTACCGGATAGTAAGCGGCTGGCTCGTTCGACCGAATCAAACGCTCGCTACAACACATAAAATCACTGTAAAACTGTGTCGGGGTAACGCTTTATACCAATTCCGGATTCATGGTATCGATTTGTCAGTAGCGTATTGAAGAAAACCCTTTACCCATTCCTTGCTCGGCTTCTTTTTGAACCGCAAACGGCCGGTTTTCGCCAGGTCCAGCGCAAATATCATCAATACCCAGCCGCGGCCCGCCGCATTGTGGCTGTCGGCACTCAGTTTTCGCAGCGCCGCTGCCATGTGCATCTGCTGATCTATATGTTCGATGCCCTCCGCGTCGAGTTCAGCGCAGTAGCGCGGGTCCGAGGTGACCAGGAATTCGCGGCACTCCAATGGCCTGTCCGGGTAGATTCCGCAGGACTGGTTTTCGAGGAATGGACACTCCAGGCCCAGCTTGAAATACTTTGCCGCCAACGCACGTTTCTCGGTGGATTCAAGTGTCGCTATGTCGCGGAGCTGGTCGATTAATCCCGCCTCTTCGACCACCTCAAGGTGGTGGGCGAAGATTGCCCTGATCCTTTGCTGCTCCCGGTCAGGCATCTTTTTCACTACACGGTTCAAGTGCTCAACCTCGATCAATGTCACCGGCACCGGTTGCTTGCAACACGCTCCGCAACCAGCTTTACAACTGATGGTTTTTCCCTGCCTTTCGGTCAGCTTGATTGAATGCGCGACGACCTGGTTCGTGAATGCCTGGAAAGCCGGAATTAACTCGACAGCGGTCGTCTTCGCATCTGTTACGGGAGCTTCCAGCTTCAGCACGTCATCCGCCAGTTTCAACTCCAGGCTGACCCTTATCCGCCTGGTCTTTTTTGGGGTCATGCCCCGGTCCCGTCGTTGGCAAGAAAGCGCACCAGTCCGCCCCAGCGGCGGTCTGTCACGAATGAGCGCTTGAAGTAAAAGTTTCGGCGGTAAAAGTGCGTCCGGACAACTTCGAAACCGGAGTTTGACATGCGCATGCAGAAATCCTCCAGTAAGGCACTGCCGAGGCCGCTGTTTTGCAGTTGCCGCGCAATTACGATACCGTCGAGGAGTACGACCCTCTCGCTTTCGACCCGGTAACAGATGCCGCCTACCAGCCGGTCCAGCTCATCTACCAGCACGAGAAACTGGTCATCTTCATTGACCCGTTTGGTGTAGCGCTGATGCAGGAAAAGCCGGTACAGTTGTCCAATTTCATAGGGTTCTGTCGCTTCCCTGACAAAATAACGCGTGCCGTCACGGGCCAAGACCTCGGACTTGACCACGACATGCTTGATACTGCGGTCACCGATGGCCAGGACTTCGAGGTTGGGAACTTCCTGCGCGCGTGGAAAAACGAGGTGGCCGAATACATGGCGGTCATCACGGTCCTGCAGTGTCACCTGCAATTCCGATAATGCCGGCAATGAGATCGCCGGTACGCCGGGATTTTCATGCATGACATCCAAAAGGTAATCGAAAGCTGTACAGATCTCCTTCTCCGCGGCGCCGAAATAGGTTTGGCGATACATGTAATAGCGGGCTGTTTCGCCAAAACGATCGATGCCATACAGCTTGTGCAGGGTAGCGATTAAATCCTCCTTGGCATCCGGTGTCGCATCGGAGTTCAGGGCTTCCCATTCCTGGTAGCGCTGAATCGCGCTTCGCAGCGGCACGTGGACGTAATAGGTCTTGCCCAGCTCCGCCAGGTAGGCGGTCAGGTCAGCGTGCAACTCCTTCTCGGCCGCGGTTGCCTGCTCCGACAGGTTCGTATCGAGCTTACGCAGGAAATCCTGTCCCTGGTCAAAACCAAGCCCCTCTATTACGGCATTGAAAATCCACGAATAATCCAGCGTGCCCATTGACCAAGGGTAATGCATGGCGGTTTGTTCATAGAAATTCTTGATCAGCGGCCTGACCAGGGAGAGTGGTCCGTCGTAATCCCGCCATCCGCCCAGTGAAAGTATGGTCGCTCCGGCGCGGTAGTCAGGCTCCGGCACCACGACATTGGTGGGTGACAGGTGACCCGGTACGATCTGGAAACCGCTGTTGCGGCAGGTCATGAAAAAAGCCGCCATCGCGCGTGTGAACAGCTTGCTCAGGAAGCCCGGGCGCTGTTTGACGAATATGTTGGTACGCGCGCTGCTGTACTCACGAATGCGCTCCCATACTGTCAGGTTATTGACGAAGGCGACCGACAACACGCCCAGGTCAGGGCGGCTGCAGCCGAGCCGCGGCAGGGTTCCCGGCCCATAAGGGTGCTCGGAAATCGCCATCAGCCAGCAAAGCACTTTGCGCACCGGCCGGGCGGCATAGTCCTCACGCATCGTCACCATCAACTCGTAATGGTTACCGCCCTCGGTGTTGATGCTGACGCGGTAGATATTGTGACCTCGTTGCGACAGCAGGCGTGAAAACCAGATTCCGCCGGGGATCACGGTCTTGAGGTCAAATGAATGAACATCAAAGGCCAGGGCGATGGACTTATGCAGAAAAGTGGTGCGCGTAAATGCCTCCGTCAGGCGCCCGATTTCATACTCGCTAATACCCTCTTCAAATACCAGGCGCTCACCCCAGTCATGATCTTCATACAGGTCAATTTTGTGGCGCATATCGGTTTCGTACCACTCACTGATATCAACCAGCAATGACTCGGCGTGTCTCATCAACCCGGTCTCGGTCTGCGTCACGACCCAACTGGCAATTTCGCCCCGCACAGCATAGTAATATTCAGGATTGGTTTTCACGAAGTCGGCCATCAGGGTCAGGAGTTTGCCGATTTGATCCACGATAACCGGTGTCGATGGCCAGGTCAGTTGTGTGCGGTAGTTGAACATGCGCAGGCGCAGCGCTTCGAGCCGCCGTCGTTCAATGTTCCGGTGCCCGATCCGGTGAATGAATTCGTCATTCAGGAAGGTCAATCCGGAGCGCAGGAAGGCGGGGAAAACACTGCGGAAATCAGGCATCGGCCGATTCAACAGCATGATGCTGTAGGCGAGGCAACGGATGTTTTCAACGGGATGGCGCGCGAGCGCCTCCAGGCGCCTGCCGACGAGTGAGGCCAGGCGGTCTTCAGACTCGACCAGGACGGTTTCCAGTTGTTCAACGGCAGCCGTTGCCACGGACTCCGAGCGGTAGAGCGCATCGGTAATCAGCCTGTTGACCTGCTGCAGTTTCGGGTTCGATACCGATTCCTCGCTATTCTCAAAAATCCGTATTTCGGTTTGCTCCCGGTAGGGCAAAAATACGTTTGCCGTGACGCTTGTCAGACGGGCGTCCCAGCCCTCCTTGCAGGGGCAAAAAGCAATCAGGGCAGGATTACCGGCCCACAGCAGCGGCTGGCGGGCAAACAGGCCGAGATCGACAACCTTGTCTTCGATTTCGTATTCGAGGTCACCGATCAGAACGTTGTTGCCAGCGGCACGAATGGGGAGAAAGCGATCGCGGATCCTGTCATGAAGGCCGTCGGGTGAACATTCGATATTGTCGGTTTCCAGCACGCCCAGGTCGCGGAAGAACCAGCGCGGTACCTTTACTGTCAATCCCGGACAGGTAAACTCGACGAAATCCCGCTCGTAGAGCGCTTCAATTTCTGCGGCGAAGTTTTTTTCGACCTGCTTGCGCTTGAACGATCCCTTGGGCGTCAGTTCCCCATGGTCAATATCAAAATCCCGGTCCAGCAGGGCGACATTGACAACGCGTTCGTAGGGCATGAGTTCCTGGTTTGCCGCGGTGACGATGTTCTTGAAGTAGCTTTCCCTTTCCTGTTCCCGCGCGCTGTCGCTGAGAAACTCATCTTCGGTATCGGGTACGATCAGCAGCACGTTGTAGTCACGGCCGTCGCCGACCAGGAAGACGTTCTTGATGCCGGCCACGTCCTCGAACTTTTGCTCCACGCGCCGCGGTGCAATCGTTTGCCCGCGATTGTTTTTATAGATGTCCTTCAGCCGGTCGACGATCTGGTAGTGCCCGTGATCATCTACCTTGAAGAGATCACCGGTTTTTAACCAGACGTCTTCGGTACGGGCATTGAACGATGCTTTTGCAGGATCTTCCACCTCCAGTTGTTCGAGGTAGCGCGCCAGGTAAGGTCCGCCGATTTCCAGTTCGCCTTCCCCGGTCATGCGCGTACGCATACCCGGCAACGGGATGCCGACGGAGTTGTCGCGATACTCATGGGGGGGCGTCATCGTAATGCCACCGGTCGCCTCGGTCATGCCAAAGCCGCTGCCCAGCGCAACCTGGTTCCGGTGAAAAAACCGAAAGGTCTTGGCAGGCAGAAAGCCGGCGGCGGAGAGCCCCCACCGTAATCGTGCCCCGACCACGGAGCGGAACACCGACTGTTCGACTTCCGGCGAAGCCGCCGGGTCGAGTTGTTCCAGGCAACGCTCCTGTATCTGCCGCCAGCGCAATGGGATGCCGATCAGCCCGGTGGGCTGAACTTCCGAGAGTCGTTTCAGGAACGTTTCCCTCGAGGTGTTGCCGGCGAATACGTATGTGCCACGCCAGAAAATCATCCCCATCATTTCGAGAAAGCGGCCAAACGTGTGAAACAGCGGCAGGTAGCAGAACAGCACCTCGTCACGGCCCACCTCCGGCAGCGCGGCAGCGCGCGCAAAGCGTTTCGTTACCAGGTTGTAGTTCGTGAAAGCCAGCCCCTTGGGCTCGCCGGTACTGCCCGATGTGAACATGACCGTACTGACCTTGTGCAGGTCCCGTAATGGTTGTTGAGCGAGAATTTCGTCGGCCTCCGCAGAGGACAGACGCGAACACGCCTCGCCCAGGTAAAGGTCGCTTTCCCTCAGTGCACGGTTATGCGGGTCAGTGACAAATATCTTCAGCGGCATGCCGGTCAGCTTTTCTACCTCGTTGAGGCGATGCAGCCTGGTCTCGGTATCGGTGACAACGATATTGATGCCGAGCTTCCTGACGATAAACGCGATGGTGTCCTTGTCGAAATGCCGGTCGATGGGAGAATCCAGGATGCCGAAAGTCAGGCAAGCCAGGTCGGCGCAGGCGCCTTCCGGGGAATTGTCCAGGTACAGCAATACACGTGGTTCGGCAACGGCTGAATAAAAAGAGGCCGCCATCTTCTTCATGGTGGAAAAGACCTGCTCGTAAGTCCACAGGGAAGGGCTGTCGTTCGCTTCGCGCAAGAGCGGCCGTTGCGGATGCTCCCCGACGCGTTGCTCGAACATGGTCTGCAGTGTGTATTGCGAGTTTTCGACAATGCGAAACATCAGGTCGGCCCAGCGGTTGCGGGCCTCGGCCGAGCCCAGGCTGCCGAGAAAAGCGGGACGGCCGGTGATGTCGAGGTATCGGTGCCATACCCTGTCCCTGATGAGTCCATCGTCATCGCTGCTGGTGCTAAACGTAGCGTCGACAAAGCTAAGAAGTTCCCGCGCCTTGTCCCGCAGTGCATCGTTTTCTTCTGCAGATGCTTCGAAAGGCTGGATTAGCGAGAGAAGTTCTTGTTCCTGGTTGTTCATTGTTGATTCCAAAAACCGGTTCAGGTGTAAAAATCAAGCCCTGTTTTCATCCCGGGCCTCGCGATTGGCGATAAGTTTTATCAAAAGATCAGGGCGTAACTTTACAGCTTTGCCCGGAAACGTGCATCGGAAATTCTGCCCAGGCGGCTCTCACGCCAGATCACCAGGATATTGGAAGCAATAACGATGATTGCGCCGGCAATCACGGTGGGCATCGGCCACTCGTTCCAGATCATCCAGCCAAACAGCGCAGCCCACACGATACTGCTGTAATTAAAGACGGTGACGACGGCAGCTTTCGCATTACGGAATGCAATGGATAGCAGCCATTGTGCAGCCGCGCCTGATAGTCCAACACCAACCAGCAAGGGGATTTCCGCCAAAGTTGGCCTGACAGCTATGAAGGGCAGGGGCAGCGCTGTCAGGAAAACCCCGATGACAAAAAAATAGAAACTGATGGTTTCCGGGCTTTCGTAGCGACTCAGGTAACGCAGAATGATCTGCAGAGTTGCGTGCAGGACAGCAGCGAACAGGGCAACCATGATCCCCAGTGTGTTCACTTCTCCGGAAGGGTGGGACATGATGATGACACCGATGAATCCCAAGGCAATGGCGGACCAACGCCAGGGTCCGACCGACTCCCGTAGAAAGATGACACCCAGAACCGGGATAAACAATGACGCTGTGAAGAGCAGGGCGGTCGTGTCAGCCATCGGCATCAAGGAGTAAGCGGCAAAAGTGGTAACCAGGCTGATGGTGCCGATAACCGCCCGAATGCCAACCAGGGATGGCTTGGAATGGATGACCAGGATTTCCCGGCGTCCGAACGCGAATATCGAGATCAGAAATGGCAGGCAGGCGATCAGGTTACGGTAAAAGGCGATTTCGATGACCGAGTGGTTGTCACTGAGCACCTTGGCGAACATGTTCATAACCGTGAACATGAGAAACGCACCCAGCGCAGCACTCATGCCCAGCGCGACGTGCTCCCGGTGGGCTTGTGTCGGCTTGCTGGTCGGCATGAGTTCTGTCTGCCAGGGCTGACAGGCGCTATTTGGGCAATCCCATCACTTCTAGAATTTCCTGCCAGCGGGGGTCTTTGCGCAACGGGGTCATCGCCCAGCTCAGCTTCATTTCCGTCAGGGCAGGGTCACGGTCTTTGGCGGCCTGTTGCAACAGTTCGAAGACCTTTTCAGTATCACCACAGAGGTTATAAATCTCGGCTGCATTGAATATCTCGCGTTGCTCGATCAGTTCATCTGCTATAGCGGTGCCGGTCTCCGTGTCGCCTTCCATGCAGCTGATCATGCCCAGGCCAATGTTCTTCCAGACCGGGTGAGGCTCGCGTTCAATGGCAACCCTGGCGTCCGCGAGGTTTCCTTCCGCCATATGGACTCTCGCCAGCTGGAAGTTGGCGAAGACCGAATCGGGACTGAACTCCAGCACCTTGCCGATCATTTCTTTAGCAACGGATAATTCACCCGCCGCCAGCGCGTTGTAGCTGTAGTTGGAGTAGGTTGGCGAGTTAAGCGGGTCGCGGTCGATGATCACCTGGAAGGTCCCCATGGCTTCTTCATAGCGGCCCTGCATGCCGTATATCGTTCCCAGCCTGCGCAAAGCGGTGATGTGCTTGGGGTCGATGTCCAGCGCGCGTTTGAGGTCCAGTTCGGCGCCAACATAGTCGCGGAAGTTGATCTGCTTGATCAGCGCCTTGGCCACGTGGGCGTCAGCCAGTTCGTCGTCCAGCCGGAGTGCCTGGTCCAGGTAACCGGTCGCCTCACCGATGCCCACATCCCTGTCGATGGCAACCATGTTCAGCGCCAGCATCAGTTTGGCATTGGCCATGCCGACCAGCGGTTCAGCAAAGCCGGGATCTTCGCTGATGGCGCGTTCGAAGTACTTGATTGCCGAATTCTGGTCTTCAACCGTCAGCTGACCCTGCAGAAAATTACCCTGCTGGTAGGCCGTGTAGGCTTCGGCGCTGACGACACGCTCTTCCGGTTCTTCGGCGGTTTCGAAAAGCTGGGCCTGCAGTGCCTTGACCACTGCGCGCGCAATTTCGTCCTGCACCTGGAAAATGTTGTTGAGCTTGCGGTCATAGTTGGCCGACCACAATGTGTGTCCGTCTTCGGCATCTATCAGGTTGGTCGTGATGCGCACGTTGTCGTCCACAGCACGTACGCTGCCTTCGAGTATGGTGCCCACCTTCAGGGTTTTGCCGATAGCCTTGAAATCGCCCTTGTAGTCCTTGAACTGGAATGCCGAAGTTTTACCCGTGACCTTGAGGTCGGCTACCCTTGAGAGCATGTTTAACAGTTCAATGGTCAGGCCCTCGGCGAAATACTCCTGGTCACGCCGCGGGCTCATATCGCTGAACGGCAGAACCGCGATGGCGTCCATATTGCCGCGCACCATGCCGGAGAGCCAGATTTTCTCGATAATGAAGTAGCTCAGCGCCAGGGTCAGCAATGCCATGATGGTGAGGTCTGCCTTACGGGCGGTGCGGGCCTTGAATACCTCTTCTTCCGGGGTGTCTACATTGTCTTCTTTCTTGATGCCTTCCGGTGTCAGCTCAAACACCCAGGCGATCAACAGCGCGATAGGAAGACCGGCGATCAGGGCGAGCACGATGGCACGCAAAATCCAGTCGGGGGCTTCAAACGTGGGCAGCAGAACGGAAGCGACTTCGACAATCACCCAACTGGCAACGGCATAGCCGATACCGATTCGAATGACGTTTCGCCGTTTGAGTTCAGAAAAGAACGACATTTACACCTCTTCGCACTGTCCAAACGCCGCAGCCGATATCGGCTCGCGGCGCACAATGGCGATACTCTAACCCATTTAGCATTGCGAGCGTAACCGGTTTAACAGATGTAGTACCCAGCTCTGAAAACCGGGTAACGAGTAAAGCCGGTCGCGGGACGACCGGCCTTACTCTGGTTAGCAGCTATTATTTCGCTTTATGGACTTTGATCTGGCCACCACCCAGCGGCGTGGTACCGCCATTTCCTGTGGCGTCATCGGCACCCCGACCATTGTCATAGATGACTCCGGAACCTTCCTGCCAGATCTTGATCCGGAAGCCGTCCTCGCTGATGCCCGAACCGGCAACGTCGGCGTCCAGTGCAGTGACCTGGAACTTGTAGAGGCCGGGCATGCCTTCGACGGTGCCTTCGCCCTTGTAGCGGGCACGTGCACCGGTGATGATCATCCATTCGTAGACCGTGGCATCGAACTCCAGGCCACCGGCAGCAAAGCGGAAGGTGGTCGAACCGCTGGGTATCGACTGGCCTTTCTTGTACTTCGAGTTGAAGCCAAAGTTGGCCTTGCCGGTAACATCTTCATCGCTGTCGTCATTCGGTGTGTAAGCACCGGATGGTGAGTTGAACCAGCCGCCGCCCGTGACGAAACCGCCCTGTGGATCATAGATCACCACGTATTCGAAGACAGCCGTTTGCACATGAGCCCCACCGTCGTAATCGACGGTCACTGTTACCGTGTAAACCCCCGGTTCCGCGTACAGGTGCTCCGCAGTGAACTGGTCGACATTTTGTACGACCATATCCGGTGCGGATGACGTTGAAGTGGACACTGTGCCGTCACCCCAGTCGATCGTCATAAACTCATCCATGCCAGCAAGATCGGTGGCCGTGGCGGTGATGACAGCCGCCGTGCCGATTGGAAGCGGCCCGGCCGGTCCATCGACACTGAGCTGCTGAACAACGTAATAGTTATTCGTTGCAGCGGATTCGAGGCCGGTGTTATCGGTCGCGTTGACTGTGAAAGGCTGTTCGCCGGTGGCGCTGTCAGGCGTAGAGTCACCCGAAGGCACGGGGCCGTTGCAGGTCGCTGCGCCGGAACCAGAATCCCAGCAGACATACTCTGCGGCAGGAGCTTGCCCCTG
>JABDPJ010000019.1 GCA_013042835.1 Lysobacterales bacterium | reverse complement strand
TCGTGGAAAAACGCATCATCGTGGGGATAGTCAGGCTCGCAAACTTCGTTTTCACCGGTACCCTTGCATGTGATACGGCACAGACCGTCAGCATCGGGAGTCTCGACGATTTCGGTGGCCGGGTCATCGCAGGTGGTGATGGCATATGCCGGCTTGCCACCGCGACAGAACTTGCTGGTCCAGGCCACCAGGATATTATTACCCTTGACATGGAATACCGGCTTTTTAGCCTGTCCGAAGTACTCGGTTCCGTTTGCCAGCGTAAAAGAAGACTTGTCCGCGGCACGCGACAGGTTCTTGCGTTTAAACGTTTGACCATCGTCGCGGGAGACACCTGCGAAAATATCCTCGTAACCTGTCTCTTCCACAGCGTCGGTATAGACTGCGACGATTGGTTTGGCTTCGGTGGCAACCCGAATCAGATCTCCATCCTCGTCATAGTATGGGACACCCAACAGCGTTCCCAGGCCAGTTTCATCCTTATAATCAGCGGGATCACCATTGGCCCTGAGTGCCGGGAACCATTGACCCATGATATTCAGTTTGGACTTGCTACTGACCAGGTCCGGCGTTCTTGAAGCGTTTTTGCGGAACATGTTGGCGTTGAGTGACCGGTCGAGGTTGTCCTTTGCATCCTCGGCGGACACCGCAACCAGGTCTATTTCACCAGAACATGCGGAGATAGTTGCCTGGATGACATCTTCAACCTGGGCGTCATCAGCAAAATCAACGAGGCTTAAACCCAACGCTTCCGTTGCCTCGAACAGGCAGAATTCCACCGCCTCGGTAAACATGATGCCGTCTTTCGGGCTTGCATCGACATCCAGGCTTTGCAGCAGGCGTGCCATGTTGATTACCCTGGGATCAGTCGTGTCCGCACTCTCAAAAATATCCAACGGAGAGATTTTATGATCAGCCAGGGCGGTGCCTAACGGCAGGTGACCGAGGAACAGCTCAACACGCTCGCCGGGGAAGTAATCAAACCCACCGGATTCATCGGTTTTGCAATTGACGGTATCGGAAATTACGGTTACTCCGCCCACCGGAGAGTCGATAAAATGACCCTTCGAGGGGTGGTACAGCGGATAGGGGACTGCCATTGCCGTGTTGGAGCCCGGCAGAATTTGACTGCCATAGGCCCAGACGTCCTTCTTCAGAGTGCCGTCTTCGGTAACTTTGATCGCTTCGGTATACACGGCAACGAATTTGACGTGTTCATCATACCAGGGCTTACCCCAGTTGAATGCCAGGTCGTCCTGGAGATCGAAAGAAAATTCCAGGAAGTCCAGGGGCTCCTTGACCTTGGTTTCCAAAGGCAGGCTCTTGATTTCCAACGACTGTGGAGTGTTCCAGATCTCGACGTAACCTACTTGTACAGGTGTGTCCTCATCGCTTAGAAATGGTGTTTGGTGATAGCCTGGTTCCACTATTCGTGGGCCTTCGGGCATTGCCAGGTTTACAGTAAGAAATAGTAAAATATAAAGCCATCTAGCAAATCTCATAACGTACCCTCCTGTCTTAGAACACCGGCGCTGTGCGCCGGCCTAGTCCGGATATAATCCACTGGTGAGCGAGATTCCCGGTCCCGGAATCATGAGAGAGTACGGTGTAGGTTGGTGGGCTCGTGAAATTCTCCTGCTAACTTCCAACGGTTAATGACCAAAGCTTTTCCAACGGTGGTCCGTCACACATCCCAAGTATTCCCTACACGAGACAGTGTATGACCAGTAGAAAAAAGCCAGTATCAGACAAGGGCTGAACCGGGCATCAGACGAAGTCCGTTTCTTGCATCAGACATAGTCCGACTCTGTCATCAGACGCAATCCGACTATGTCATCAGAGAATGTCCGACTCTGTTATCAGACAAATTCCGACTCTGTCATTACATGAACTCCTGCGACGGCAAATTTTTGGGCCAGGATGAATAATTCAGAATTTGTCCGATTGTTTTTAACGGATTTATGGTTTATCAATAGCTTGTAAAGTATTCTGTACGCGAGTACCGGTAAAAAGATCGCATTGGTAACTTTGGCTGGACCATGCTTGAGCACACACAACTGAACCAGGTGACCTGGGAGTTGATGTCCCGCACGGGGCAGGCGTTTTTTTCATCCCTGGTCGAGCACCTCGCAACTGTTCTTGGCCTGAGGGCAGCCTTTATTGTTGAATCCATGGACCAACATGGCGAAACCGTCATGCCTTTGGCAAGTTGGGGTGTGCAGAGGTTTCGTGACGAGCGTGTTTACAAGACTGCCGGCACACCCTGCGAGAGATTGGCTCATGGCGCAGCCGGAATTTACCCCCGCAACCTGCTCGATTACTTCCCGGAAGACGACTGGTTGCAGACGACGGCAATGCAGGCTTATGTCGCCATCCCGCTGTTGAATGACAAGGGTCATATCCTGGGCCATATGGGCGTGCTGGATGACCAGGCCATTGAGGATCCTGATGAAATCATCAACCTGCTGGAGTCATATGCGCACCGCGTCAAGGTGGAGATTTCCAGGAAAAAACTGGACGAAGAGCAAATAACAACGCAGGGCAAGCTCCGGGACAGCGAGTTGCTGTTCAGCACGCTGTTTAATAACACCTCCTGTGGTTTGCTGTTCGCCGACCCTGAAACGACAAGATTCATCAATTGTAATCGTCGAATCTGCGAGACGCTCGGATACTCAAAGGAAGAGTTGGTGGGCCTTTCAATCGCTGACATTCACAGCAAGGAAGATATCACCAGAATTAAAACAACTTTTGCAAAACTGAAGAGAAATGACCGCTGCAGTGACCAGGGGTTTTTGATCAGAAGAAAGGACGGCCACCTGTTCGATGCCAGCGTGACCAACTTCTGGATCAAGTACCAAGGCAAAGACTGCCTGGTCAGTGCAGTCCTCGACGTGACCGGCAACAAGACAAATGAACGGGCCCTGCGGCTGGAAAAGGAAAAACTGGCCAGCTACCTGGACAACGCCGCCGTCATTACCGTGGTTCTGGACGAGTGGGGCACCGTGCTGTTGGTCAATCGCAAGGGCTGCGAGGTGCTGGGCAGGCCTATGGAAGAGATTGTTGGCAAGAACTGGTTTGAACATTTTCTGCCGGACCGCATTCGCGATGACGTGAGAAGGGTCCAGCGCGACATCATCGCCGGCCTGATCGAGCCTGTTGAACAGTACGAAAACCCGGTAGTGAATGCCGACGGGGAAGAGCGCCTGATCAAGTGGCACAATTCAATCTTCAGAAACGATCAGGGTGAGGTCATCGCAAGCTTGAGTTCCGGCGAAGATATTACCGATGAACGCAATGCCGAACTGGCACTCGAGTCGGCGCGCCAGCGTTTGCAGTTCGTTATCAAAAATGTACCGGCGATCATATTTATCTGTGAAGCCCGTGAACCCTGGAGTATTAATTACCTCACCGACAATGCGCGTGAGCAACTGGGCTACGAACCGGATGAAATCCTGGGGCGATCCGGTTTCTGGAGCGACATGACGCATCCCGACGATCTGAACGACCTTATAGAACTGATCTCGGAGTTGTTCAGCGAGGGTCATATGCAGGCCGAGATGCGCATAAGGATGCAGGATGGCAGTTACCGCTGGTATCAAAACAATGTGAAATTGATCCGTGACGGTGAGGGCAACGCTTACGAAATTGTCGGTTATCTGATGGATATCCATCGTACCAAGGGGGCGGAACTGGCGTTGCAGGAACACACTGAAAGGCTGGCGTACGCGCAAAAATTAACCCATGTAGGAAACTGGGAACGCGACCTGTTGCAAGGCACCGAGCAATGGTCAGATGAGGTTTATCGCATCCTCGGTTACGCTCCCTTGTCGCTGATACCCTCTGAATCAAGGATGATGGAGTTTGTCCATCCGGATGACCGGGAAAAGTTTGAATCGCGTATGAGTGAGGGACTCGCTGCCAGGGAACAGTTTGATTTCGAATTCAGAGTGCGCCGGGCCAACAATGAAACCCGCCACGTGCGTGTACTTAACGAAGTTGTCAGGAACCGGGATGGAAAAGCGGTCACCCTGCTTGGCACTTTGCAGGACGTCACGGAACGCTATCAGGCTGAGTCAGAGCTCAGGCGCGCCTACGAGGAAGTGCGGCAGTTGGCCGACCACCTGCAGTCAGTGCGCGAGAACGAGAGGGTGGCGGTAGCACGTGAAATTCACGATGAGATGGCGCAATCTCTGACCGCACAAAAGATCGACCTGGTGCGTCTGAAAGCAAGACTGCCCGAAGACGATACATTTCTGACAGGTCTCGCTGAAGACATTCTCACCTCTATCAACCAAACCATCGACTCCGTGCAAAGAATCCTGATGAACCTGCGCCCGGCATTGCTGGATGACCTGGGTTTACTGGCTGCTATCGAGTGGCAGGTAGAGCAGTTCCAAACCCGGACAGATATGGCGTGTCGATTGGTGTTGCCGGAGGAAGAGCCGGAACTGACACAGAAGGAGCGCACGGCCCTGTTCCGGATTATGCAGGAGGCGCTGTCGAATATCCTGCGGCATTCCGGTGCAACGGCAATGTGCCTCGAACTGCGCACCGGTACATCCTGGTTGTTGATGAAGATCAATGACAATGGCAAAGGTGTGTCGGAATTGGAAGTTTCGAATAGCCGGTCCTTTGGTCTCATTGGCATGCGCGAAAGAGCCCACGTATTTGGAGGAAAGGTTATTATCCAGGGAGAAGAGGGTAAAGGAACAACGGTTTCCACCAGGATTCCATTGAGAAAGCATCAGAACAGGAAGCACGAGGATGCGTAACATTCTGCTGATAGATGACCACGCGGTGGTCAGGAAAGGTTTAAAGGCAATCCTTGAGGAAGAGTTTGACGATATTCGGGTGGATGAAGCCGAAACCGGACATGAAGGCCTGAACCTGCTGAACCGAAGCCGGCCCGATGCCGTGGTACTGGATATCAACCTGCCCGATATGAACGGCCTCGAGGTGCTGAAGCGGATTCGTCCAGACTGGCCTGAGCTGCCGGTGTTGATTCTGAGCGTGTATGGCGAGGATCAATACGGTGTGCGCATGATGCGCAGCGGTGCGTCAGGCTACCTGGCCAAGTCCAGCGCGCCGGAACACCTGGTCGCAGCACTGAAAAAAGTTGTCAACGGCCAGAAATACATTTCCCCTGAACTGGCAGAGCGGCTCGCCTACAACGTCTACAAATCACCTGAAGACCTCTCCGTGGAGGGCCTCTCCGATCGGGAATACCAGATTTTTCGCCTCCTGGCGACCGGTAAAACTGTGACCGAGATCAGCAACGAACTCAATCTCAGCGTTAAAACCGTGAGCACACACCGTACGCACATCTTGCAGAAGCTGGACATGCACACCAATGCGGATATGGTCAGTTATGCACAGGTCCGAGGGCTGATCGATTAGTGTTTTGACGCGCGGCGGCAGTTCGACCCGTCTGGTTTTAATTCCCCTTTGCCGGGATAATCAGGCCACCTTTCTGCTTGAGTTCGATGTGTTTCCGTTACGCCGCCTCATGTTCCTGGACTTCAGGCAACCGCGCCCAGATGCCCAGAAAGGCCCTTCCACGTCTTCAATACCTTTTTGACGCGCCCGGATGGCCATGCTCCTGGCCAATTCTTCACCGTATTTTTTAACGGAAAAATTAATGCTGACATGCTTGCCCTGTTCCGCAGGCCAGGTGGCTTCCCAATACCAGGTTTCCCCGCTTGTTCCATCTCGCAGCTTGTAGCGCTTGGCATAGGTGTAAACCCCGTTAATACCGGACTTGTTGTTTGAACGCCTGATCCGGCACATTTCCTGGCGCGTGATCGGCGGGAACTTGCCCAGCAGTTCGTCGCGGAAATGCATGGCCAGTTTGAGCGCCCTTTGTCTGCCGCCGTATTTTTTGTCCGGAAAGTTTTCCACCAGCTTTGTGCCGTGCCGGCGCAGGCTGACTCTCCAGCCGTGAGCCCTGCGCTTATCGTCATCAAATCGCGAGATGCCGTAACTTCGATCCGTCGTTGGTTCAGTGTTTTTCATGTAATTCGACCCGTTTGAATTTCCCAAGACGTTAAAGTGAAACCGGCTTTTGACGTCATCGGGATAGATGCAAATTGCATACCACTTCCGGAATTCTATTAAATTGAACGGGTTGCGGGAGCAGGCAGTGCCGTGGCGCGTGTTACTGCACCGCAGCGGAGCGCTTCATGCACCCGTTTGAACAAAGCGGCGTCATGCCGGGGCCTATTTTTCCCAGGAAATGCGGGGTACTGCGGACAATTGAGACGGATATCGGTATCACCTGCCGCGGCTCGTTTAGCGGCCTCGCTGCGCAGAGCTTTTACATCCTGTGAAACCCGGTAACGAAAGTCCCGGACGGCATTCCAATAGGTTTCTGAAAATGCGCCTGGCTGGTTCTCAGGGTAGCCGGCCGGGCAGGTTTTACTGCCCCAACCATGTATCCATCCCATCCTTGTGATGTTGAACCTTGGCGACGCAAAGGTCGATGCCTTCCAGTGTCTTTGCAAGGTTTCTCGGGCCGCCGGTCAGCGATTCGATACGGTCTGCGAAAAAGGCTTCGACTTCCGCCTGTTTGGTGGTATTGCAGAATGCGCTGCCGACAAATGTTACGCGACCCCAACCGCTTTCCGGAATGCGCTCAAGAATCCGGTCGATATTTTCCTGGAACCACGACCAGGTGGCTTCGCGGGTTTCTTGCATCATTACCTGCGGGTAAAGAACGGTGAATACCTCGTTATCGCGGATTTCATCCGAGAAAGCCAGCTGGAGGACCTCTGCAGCCTTGGCCGGATCCTTGACGTTGGCAGCAGCACCCAGCGTCCGCCCGCGGACCACGGCATCGGTTGAACCGAGTGCCACTTGCAGCAAGTGGTCGACAAAGGCATTGCCGAGTTCGTCAACCGCGACATCCAGTGCAGTGCCGACGATAATCGGGTTGGCGGCCTCGGGGTGAATCTGTTTATCGCTTTCATAACCGGTATAGGCCTTTGCCATCTCAACC
>JABDPJ010000014.1 GCA_013042835.1 Lysobacterales bacterium | reverse complement strand
ATGTTGTATGCCACCACGTGGCGGATGAAAAATTCGCCATGGCCGGTCGCACTGACGGCACAACTGCGGTTGCTGGCATAGGTGCCCGCACCGATGATCGGCGAATCGCCGACCCTTCCCCAGCGCTTGTTGGAAGTACCACCGGTAGATGTAGCCGCGGCCAGGTCGCCGTGTTGGTCCAACGCCACCGCACCAACCGTGGAGAACCATTGGTCATGCTGATCCTGGTCGGTGATCTTTTTACGTTGCGCTTCCTTCTCTTTGATGCGCTGCAGCTGTTGCCAGCGAAACTCGGTGTGGAAGTAATCCGGACCGGTCATAACAAAGCCCTGCTGACGGGCGAACTCTTCAGCGCCATCACCAACCAGCATGACGTGTTCCGAATCCGTCATGACCTTTGCCGCCAGGTCGATCGGGTTTTTGATTTGGGCGACGGATGCCACGGCGCCGGCATTCAGACCACGGCCTTCCATGATGGAGGCATCCATTTCGTGCTCTCCAGCGGCATTGAAAACAGCCCCCCTGCCGGCATTGAATAAACGCGAATCCTCCATCACGTTGACGGCGGCGATGACCGCCTCGGTACTGGATGCGCCCGCCAGCAGCGCCTGGTAACCCGCCTGCACGGAAGCTTGCAATGCCGCGCGGATCGCCGCCTCCGTCTCGGCGGTCATTGCCGACTGCGTGATCGTACCGGCGCCGCCATGGATAGCGATGGCGACTTTGCCTGGTGTCGGGGTATCAGTCATGGCGCGCCCCCGCCCAGAACAGTCCGGCATAAATTTTCGGGTCGATCATGATGCCCTCGGCCATGCGCTCGTCCAGCCACCCGGGTACGCTCACCAGCGGTACGTGGTGAACGATGATGTCCTCGTTGTCGGTGCCGCCACCGGAACCCACCCGTTCGAGGTCACCGGCATACAGGATGGTGACGACCTCGTTGGACATTCCGGGGGTGCTTGGACAGGTTAACAGCTTTTCCAGGTAACCGGCACGGTAGCCGGTTTCCTCGTCCAGTTCCCGCTGCGCAGCAGTCTCGATATCCTCTTCGGCATCACCGTCGTCGCCCACCAGTCCTGCCGGCAGTTCCATGACCCGGCTCTTGACCGGGGTGCGATATTGCTCCACGAGCACCAACTCACCGTCAGCGGTTACCGGCACCATGACGACAACGCCACTGACATTGGTCCGGAATGCATATTCCCAGCCGTCGCGTTCTTTCATACCGAGAAAACGGCCGCTGAAATGTATTGTTTCATTTTTTGCCACAGCTTCACTTCTTGCTCTGCTAAACTGCGGCGATTGTATCAGTGTGTACCGCATTGTTGTAAACGGTACTCACTGCATTGCCTAATGGAACCAAACTTCGCGGTGCTGTTCATAGTGACCGGTAACACAAAAGGACTACCATGTTGTACAAATCAGTTATCAGCCTGGCGTTGACATGCGCGCTCGGCCTTCTCAGCGCGCCACTGCTGGCACAGACCGATGAACCGGAAAAAGAACAACCAGCCACACAGGCACAGGAAGCACTGCCGGATAACGTTCCTGGCTTGTTGGTCAAATCCAACGAGGCATATGCGGCGAAAGACTACCTGACCTTTCGCAGGGCCTTGCGAAGCTTGCATGCAAAGCGCCCCTACAATAGCGACTACATGTACCAGCTGGTGATTGCCCATGCCCTGCTGGACGAGAAAACCCCGGCGTATGACCTGATGCTGCGCATGCAGCAACAGGGGCTGGCTTATGATTTCAATGCCAATGAAGGGACGTTGAACATCAGGAACACGCAGGTTTACGACTTCGTCAATGACCTGATGGCAAAAGCGGCTGAGCCGCTGGGTGAATCAGAACCTGCATTCGTCCTGCCGGAAAACGTTCTCATGCCGGAAACACTGGCCTGGGACGAGAGCCGGCAGAAGTTCCTCGTTGGCACCGTTGCAGAGGGCAGTGTGCTGGCGGTAGGCAAGGACGGCGAGATTACCGAGTTAATTACAGCCAACGACGAAAATGGCATGTGGTCTGTTTTCGACCTACTTGTCGACCCTGCCAGGAAT
>JABDPJ010000008.1 GCA_013042835.1 Lysobacterales bacterium | reverse complement strand
CAGGTACCTCGTCCGGCAGGTTTTTGGAGAACATCTCTTCGCAGAAAATTTCAATCTTTCCGGAAGCAGTCGGCAGGGGGTGCGCGACGGGATCATCCCTGAAATCCTGGAACGCGACTTTGGGTTTTTCGACCGGCCTGGAGTATACCCCCAGGTTCTTTTCCTCGAATTCTTCCAATGACGGCAGTTCGGGGAAGCGCAGCTCACGGTATTCATCCAGCAAGGCGCCGACCCATTGTTTCTCGTCCCGACCGAGCGTGTATTCATCGCCGATGCCGAGCTTACAGGCAATCTCTGAGCAGATCGCGTAGTCGCTTTTTGTTTCCCACGGGGGCTCCAGGATCTGCGGCTGCAAGATGACTTCCTCGCCATATTTCCAGCCGTCTTCCAAACCCCAGGTCTCGAACTGTGTGCAGGCCGGCAGCACGAGGTCAGCGAACCTTGCTGTCACCGTCATGAAATTATCCTGTACCGCGAAAAACTCCAGTTTCGAGGTGTCCTTGATGATGTCGATGGTGCGGTTGATATTGGCGTGCTGGTTGACGATGGCGTTCGAGGCCACGGCCCAGATCATCTTGATGCCATGGGGCAACCTGTCGATGCCAACCAGGCCCTCTTTGTCCGTGAGTTCCGGCCCCCGCACGACGGCCTCTGACCACAGGAAAGACGGTATTTGCGCACGCACGGGGTTTTCCAGTACCGGGAACACGTTCCAGTAAGGACCACCGCCTGCCTGCAGCGCGATTCCGCTGGCCCAGCCGCCCGCATTGCCGACGTTGCCGGTGATCGCCGCCAGCACGCAGCCGCCGCGCACCACCTGCTCACCGTATGCGCGCCGCTGCATGCCATAGCCCTGGTATAAGACCGCGGATTCGGCCGTGGCGTACTCCCGGGCAATGCGGACAATATCTTTGCGGGGGACCGCGGTAATTTTTTCCGCCCATTCCGGAGTCTTGGGTTGCCCGTCCCGAGCCCCCAGGATGTAATCCTTGTAAGACTCCTCGTTTCTGTAGCCTTCCGGCATCTGGCTGCGGTCAAAGCCCATGCAATATTTGTCCACGAAGTCTTTGTCGTACAGGTCTTCGGTGATCATCACCCAGGCCATGGCGCTCATCAGGGCCACGTCGGTGCCGGGTCTGATGGCGATCCATTCATCTGCCAGTGCAACAGCACTCATTGTCATGCGCGGATCGATGCAGATGATCCGCGCACCTTTCTTGCGCGCCTCCTTCAGGAAGTATTCGCTATTGGTGCCGTCGCGCATCTCCGACGGGTTCCAGCCCCACATGATGATGAATTGGCTGTTGAGCCAATCCTGGCGCTGGTTGCCACACACGTCCGTGCCGTACACGGTCGCCGTTGCCCGCGTTATGCAGGCCCAGGAATAGGAGTTGTAATAACCCAGCGCCCCGCCGTACATATGCATCAACCGGTCGGCCGGCCACTTACCATTGGTCTGGTTGTAGCTGCCGGTGCCGTAGGGAATGTAAATGGACGTATTGCCGTATTGTTCACGGATACGCTGTATGTTGGCGGCCATCAAGTCGGTCGCCTCGTCCCAGCTGATCCTCTCGAACTCACCTGAACCCCTCTCGCCCACCCGCTTTAACGGATACCTCAAACGGTCCTTGTGGTATTGGCGATGGCGGTAGGAACGGCCGCGGATACAGGCCCTGAGCTGCGGGTCGGAGACCGTGTCACCGGGACGGTCGTCGGTTTCAATACGGGCGATGACACCGTCTTTCAAATGCACCCGAAGCACGCAGCGTCCGCCGCAGTTGTGCGAAGGGCAGCCCACCCTCACCATGTTTCCATCACCTGAATAGGTTTTCGATGCTTGAGTTTTCATTGGTTCATGACAGACTAAGGTCATAGCGCTGCTGACCAATTGACCTTAATCAACTAGTCCTGACATGACCCCGAAAGACCTGCCCCGCCAGGCAGATATTCTGGCAAACTAGCGGCTGAAACTACCGGGAGAATCCAATGCGCACCCTATTCATCACCCTGATCGCCCTGCTCCTGACCGGCTGTGATACACCGGCCCCTGAGCCTGTTACCGAAACAGTTGAGCCGGAGACTGCAGTCGGGGAGACCAGTCCTGGCGGGCTCGCGCTGCCAGCAGGCTTCGATGCCGCCGAGCAAACCATTCAGGCCGACAACCTGCTTGCCGATGTCAGCAAAATCGCCGGGGACGAGTTCGAAGGCCGGGGAGCGGGTAGTGAAGGTGACCGCATGGCGCGGGCGCACCTGGCCGGGCGCCTGGCCCAAATGGGCTATGCGCCTTTCTTTGCAGACGACTCCTACGAACAGCCGGTCGAGATCGTTGGACTGACAGTGAAGGACCCGGTTGACCTGCAGTTTTCCACAGCGGACGGCGCGAGTGTCAGTTACAGCTTTGGTGACGAATACATGATCATGGCCGGCATGCAGGAACCCGGCATCTCGGTGAAAGACGCCGAAGTGGTTTTTGCCGGCTACGGCATCCAGGCCCCCGAGGAAAACTGGGATGATTTCAAAGACGTCGACCTGACGGGTAAAATCCTGCTGCTGCTCAACGACGACCCGGACTGGGATCCGGAGTTGTTCGGCGGTGACCGCAAGCTCTCCTATGGCCGCTGGGACTACAAGTACGCCAGTGCGGCGCGCCAGGGTGCGGCCGGCGCCATCATCATCCACACCACCGAATCCGCCGGTTACCCCTGGCAGGTGGTGCGGGCCTCCAACATCGGCGAACAGTTTGAGCTGAAAGCCGGCGATGAAGCACGCACAAAGTTCAATGGCTGGCTCAGTTGGAAAGGATCAAATGCCCTTGCTGCACTGGGGGGCTTTGAACTCGGTGAACTGATCGAATCCGCGCGCTCCCGGGACTTCAGGCCGGTGCCGCTGGGTGTGACTACCTCCGTCGAGCTTGCAGTGGACGTGACGAGCAAAGTCACGGCCAATGTCGGCGGTATACTGCAGGGCAGCGATCCCGAACTGGCCAAAGAAATCCTGGTCCTGTCCGCGCATCACGATCATTTCGGCATCGGTGAGCCGGATGAAACCGGGGACACTATTTACAACGGCGCGCTGGATAACGGCGTCGCCAAAGCGCAAACGCT
>JABDPJ010000003.1 GCA_013042835.1 Lysobacterales bacterium | reverse complement strand
GTTCGAATTGGAAAAAGTGCTTCCTGGGTCTGGACATTCTGTGCATTGGATTTTGACATAGTTCGCTTGGAGTCAGGTTGTTTTTGATGCACCTATAATATTATACATTTATTATATATTGCAAGGTTTAATGTGTTTTTTCTTATACTTTTATTATACATATTGTTTTTTTTGGATTGGTTATGCAATCGGAGCTGCTGCCGCGAGCCTCAAGGAGCAAGGTAGCGTTGTTCTGACCAAAAATGGAAATCGTCGAATATTTACCCTTGTCGGGTGGTGGTCGGAAGGCAAGGCATCGATCTGCAAGCAGTCGCTGCTGAAGGTGTTATCCCGGGCGGCCAGCGAGACTCAGTAGGCAGGTATCAGTCCTACGTACATGAACAGCACTGACAGGTTGCGTAGATCGTCACCGAGCTTAACGGTTTTACCCATGGTGAACTCGATTTCCAGCAACTCCCCGCGCGGCAGCCCATCGGGCAACGGCAAAGTATGTTCTGCGACAGCCAGCGTTTGCGCGTCGAGCTTGGCAACCAGCGTACCGTTGACCTTGATGACCATCGACTGACCTCCTATCACCGGCGGTACATAGCTCTCGAAATCGAGCAGCACCGGACCGGTAGACGGGGCCGCCAGAAAAACCCGTGCCTGCCTGCCATCGACCCAGCGAACCGGCACCTGCTGTTCCTCGAGATCACTGAAGCCCTCCGTGTATACGTCAAAATCGGCATGGTTCATTCTCAATTGGGAGAGATTGGTTCCTGCACCTGCGACTTGCGGTAAGTCCCAGTCACGTGCGTTGAAGACGCTTCCATGAACGCGATAACGCTGCAGATTCAGCAGGGCGTTTAATTCGCCGCCCTTCACCGGCGGGTCAAAAAGATAAAAATCACGCTGTCGGCCTGTCCCGCTTTCTTCTTCCAACAGGCTGTTACCGGGAAACGATCCAGCCAGCCCGAAAACATCCATGATGGTGGCCGGGATATCGCCAATCGTCACCTGCCTGTCAGAAAAGTCCAACTCCCCACGCGCCCCCGGTGGTTTGATCAACAGCAGTGTGCTGGCCTGCCCCATCAACGACGGAGGCACGCCATAGCCCGACCGGGCTGTGAAAGACCGAGGCAGGCTGGTGCTGCCGTGGCCTGCATTGACAATGATCATGGTCTGGTCATAAATGCCGGCATTCTTGAGTGCCAGTATGACCCTGGACAGTTGCTCCAGCATGCAGGTCAATTGTTGGCGCCGGTTCCCGGCATTGACCGCCCGCGGTCCCGTATAGTCGCATTTCCGGTTGAACAACAATGGTGCGCCAGCACCGCCGTGGTGGATGTAGTTGTAGGTGCCGGGGTTGCTCTCAACCTGCAAATTTTCCACCAGCCGGCCAAGAACACCGGAATGTGTGAACCCGCCCTTTGCCAGTTTCTTCACCAGCCAACGCCCGTCATCATGGACTCTTTCGCGCAGGATGATGGGTGTGGTTTGAAAGAGGGCCATGTCCATGGTTTTCAATACGGCGAGGATCAACTTGCGCCCGGGGCTGTTTAAATCCCCACCGGCAAACACGTCCTCACGCGAACCCGCACAGGCCGTGTAAGGCCCCTGGCAGAGTACGGGGCTATCGGCGTGAAAACCGAATAGTTGGAAAGAATCCTGTGCAAGTGCCGGCAGGATCGAGCGCTTGCGCAACACATCCGCAACGTAGCTTGAAGTGAACGGCTGATTCAATACCAGGTCGGGCGCTGGCTGCGGGGATTCGCCCGACAGGCTGAAGATGACATTCGGATACGTTGCCGCATAACGGCCCATCGCCTGCGTATACAGCGTGAAGCCGTCGAACAGTTGCGCATACCGTTCGTATTCAGTGGTCAGAATTTCATGCAGCATGGCACCCTGGGCTTCATCCGGGACGATATGGATGATGTTCCGCTTATCCGACAGGCGGAAAAATTGATCAAGGTATTCCTGGCGCGCGGTATGATCCTCACGCGGCTTTGAAATATGCTCAAAATTGCCGGAGATATCGCGGACGAAACCCATGGCCAGGAAGACCAGGATCACCAGTGAAATACCTGCGAACAGGGCCGTGCGCCGGCGGTAAATAATCATGAGAACACCGGCAACCAGCAGCGTGCCAAGCTCGAGATAAGAAAGCCATTGCAAGGATTGCCAATCTACCGGGCCACTGACAGGGATACCATGTTCGGCGGATGCGAAGAAGAAACTGAACTCCAGAAACGCTCCCAGCCCGAGAAAGGACAGCAGGGCCAGGATTCCGGGCATATCCAGAATACGCACCACCAGGTACAGGCCAAGGATCAGACCCAGCGACAGGGCGAGGTGAACTGCCAAAAGGTCGATAAATGGAACTTCCAATGCGCCGGAATTCAGCATGACAACATGCATCGGCACAAAAAAGAAAACCTGCAACACCAGGGCAAGGACGATGATCAACGCGGCCAGGTTCTCTCTTTTTAGCCAGATTCTCGAAGCCAAGGCAAAGTCTCCCTTTCAGGACCCCAGGACTTCCCGGCAGACATCGAGATAAGCGGCCCCGGTGTCCGTATCCGGCTCCAGGTAATTACCCTCGGCCCACTCGTTCCAGGATTTGATAAAAATCACCTGTTGATCCTGCCTGCGCCCCTCGACCTGCCGAAGCGCGTCCTCTAACTGCTGCCTGAACAAGGCAGGCGTGCGATTGGTCAGTACAACACCATTGCGTGCCACCCTCGGCGTATTGTCCCAATTGGGAACCACGCTGGGGTAAAAATCGTCGTGGCCCGGGTCTACCTGGTTGTGCCTGACGAAATCACGATAGCTGTAACGCTGTGGGTGCCTGAGCAACTTGTGCACCATTCTCGGCAACAGGTAGCGTGGCAAAAAGCGCTTTTTCGCCAGGCGCAACAACGCCACGCCGGGGCTGTTTGGCACAATCGCATCGAACCCATGGGCTTTGTAATCCCAGGGATCGGCGTCGAGCCGCACGTCCTCACCAATAAAATAGATGCCGCTCAACCCGGCATTCACCGCCAGATCCTGCCAGTGGTCGACGAAACGCCGGCAATTGGGGATATTTCGCGGTTTATAAACATAAAAAACCGGCCGCCCGTCAATGGTCAGGTAGCGCGGGTCATTAAAGGCCGTCTCAGCCCAGGCAAAATGACGCCGTTCATCCTCGCTGTCCGGGTAGGTCTGCTGCATGAGGGTTTTTTCTGGATTGCCGTGCCAGATACCGGACCAACTTTCGTTGGCCCACCCGAGGCAGAATGGGAAATCCGGTTTGCCGGTTTCCAGCACTTCGTGAAAAGGGCGTTCCAGCAGGCGCTGCCCGCCGAACCAGTAATGCCAGTAACAGAAGGCGTTGATTCCATTGGCCCTGGCCAGGTCTGCCTGCGCTTCGCGCACAGCGCTGTCTCGCAGGTCGTAATAGCCCAGCTCTCCCGGAACCCTGGGCTGACGGTGCCCCCGAAATAGCGGCTCGGCCTTGCTGACATTGGTCCACTCAGTAAACCCCTCGCCCCACCAGGCGTCATTCTCGGGAATGGGGTGGTACTGCGGCAGGTAAAATGCAATGGCACGCATCGAAGACCTGTTCCGTTATCCCGAGAATCGCTTTCTGATCTGAACCAGGCTTTGCTTCAGCCAGCGTATTGGCGCCGAAACGCGCCAACTCGTCGAGTTCAGCATATCCGCGATAACCTCGTCGCGGCGGCTGACCTTTTTTTCCAGTTTCTGCAGACGCTGATCTTCAGGATAACCCGAGGGTTGGTCGTCGTTGAGCAATTGACTCATGTAGTGACCCATCTTGGCATCATCCGAAGCCCCGGCACGCCGGGATTCGAGGGCAATTGCATTTTCCTCCAGCGCACGCCTGGTTGCACGCAGGTATCCGTGACCCCATCTCTCGTCCGGTTCCAGGTGGTTGCCTTCAGCCCATTCGTTCCAGGCGTTGATGAATACGAGTCGTTCCTCTCCCAACAAACGCCCATTGCTGTCATCTATCGCCTGCGATAGCCAGGCTCCATATTTCTCGGGCGTTGAATCGAGGAAGATGTTGGCGCCGTCCTTGCGCCGGGCCCAGTTATCCCAGGAGGGAGTCACACATCTAAACCACTTGTACGGGGGCACATCCTTATCCATCATGGCCTCGGCCAGCCCCTGGTATGAATGAATCCAATTGTCGTTGCAAATTTCCGCCAGCTTGCCGCCTGGATGGCCTGCAGCTTCCGGGTCCGCTTTGAGTTGCGGCCCCTTGTTCCACCAGTCCGGGGCGAATTCGAGCCCGGCGTCGAAGTTGATTTCCCGGGGGTCGCTTTTGCTGATGCTTTCAACCCGGACGAGGTATAACTCGCCCAAGCCCGCTTTGTGCGCCTCTTCACGCCAGATTTCGGCGGTCCGGGCAGGGTCGGGAAGGTTTTCGGTGCGGTATACAAGGAACAGCGGTTTGCCATCGACGCGAATATACCTTTCGTCCTCGAATACCGGCAACAGCGACTGGATATGCAAACGGTCGTCTTCCTCGCTGTACTCCTGCTTCATCAGGATTTGATGTTCTTCACCGTCCCAGCGCCGTGTCCAGTTTTCGTTGGCCCAGCAGATGCAAAACGGTAAACCGGGTTCTCCGGATTCAAGCACTTCCTGCAGCGGAAGCTCCAGCAACCTGCGGCCCTTGAACCAGTAATGGTAGTAACAGAAGCCCTCAATCCCGTATTTTTTGGCCAATTCAGCCTGCGCGAGCTGGGTTTCCTTTTCACGCAGGTCGTAATATCCGAGGTCTGCGGGCACATGTGGCTGATAATGCCCGTCGAACAGCGGTTTGGCCTTGGAAACATTCCGCCACTCGGTAAAGCCCTCGCCCCACCACTCGTCGTTCTCCGGAATCGGATGAAATTGCGGTAAGTAGAGCGCTATCAGTCGCGGTGCGGCCTGTTCCGCCGCGTCCGCCCCGGCGCCCGCGCGGCGCAAGGCGGATTCTTTATCAGCAACGTCCAGTATTTCTGCCATCCGCTGGGCCGTCTTCGCCGTGGTGAAATGCTGTTCGACAAATTTCGATCCGAGGCTGCTCAATTCCCTCAGTTTCTGCTCATCGGTATACAGGGACGCCACGGCCGCAGCAAATTCTTCGGCCTTGTCGCGGGGTACCGCGATTTCTTCTATGCCCCTGATGCCCTCGAGGCCAATGGCTGTCGACACCAGGGGCATGCCGTTATGCAGCGCCTCGATGACCTTGCCCTTGACCCCTGCACCGAACCTGAGCGGCACCACCATCATCCTGCTATCGGCATACAAGGCCTGCAGTTCTGCCTCACTGACACGCCCCAGGACCCTGATATGCTTCGAATTCAACGCCAGGATATCCTCGGCAGGATCAGCACCAACCACGTTGATGAAAACATCCGGAACCTGCTGCCGTATAAACGGGAAAATTTCTTTGCAAAACCAGGAGATGGCATCCCGGTTGGGCGTGTGCGCACACGCACCGATGAAAAGCAGGCCCTGGCGCTTGCTGAAATCCCTCACCGGATCGAGCGCCTCATTGTAAAAAAACAGCGGCACGGTAAAAACCTGCTTGCGGGGAAACTTCGCCCTGATAATCTTTTCCTCGACCCCGCTGAAGGTCAGGAGTACATCACTGTTGCGGAAAATGAAATCCTCTTTCTGCTCGTAATTTCGGGCCTCTTCGAGTGCGGCCTTGTCGTTTTCCACCTCGGCTTTGCGGCGCAACCTGAGGTAATGCAGATCGTGGCACTGGTAAATAATGGCCGCATCCGTATGACGCTTTATCGCGGCTAAGAACTTTTCAGCCGGGTCCGGTTTGTGGATAAAAACGTAATCGATGGCTTGCCCGTTATCCGCCAGCCAGCTTTGCCAGTGATCCCGGAACCACTCACCGTCCAGCGTCTCGATACCCAGTTCGTTGAGCTCCGTTGAATAAGGTTCGGCACGCTGGAAATCCGCGGGCAGAAACTTGACCTCGAGACCCATACCGGCAAGCATTTCAAGGTACATGAAGTTGGTCCGGGAGCCGGCGTAGAGGTCATAACGGGGTACTTCATAGTCAATGAAAAGCAAGACCCCGTTTTTGCCAGGCTCTGCGGGGGGGGTCGATGGGCCTGAAGCCTGGTTCTGAATTTGCTTGTTAATGTCCTGCTCTCAAGGATGTTTGATCAAAAAAAGACCGTTTGCAATCGGACGGCCTCATGGCCTGACCTGCGAACCCGCAAAGTATAAATGCAGTCCCCCGGTGACGCTATTCCCATGCACCTTTATGCAGTATTGTTTTTGCGCCGTAATCCGATAAATCTCGTAAAGAAACGTTAGAAAGAAGCATCCCTGTTTACGCATCCGTTGCTGTTTGCGTGGGCTGAATGACCGCGGGAAAGCAGTGTCAATCTTCCAGGAAAACACCACGGGGAAGTTTGATTTCCACGCACAGCGGCAGATGATCTGAATGGGTATGCTCCAGCACGTGGGTACTCTGCAGTTTCAATGACTCGGAGATCAGGATATGGTCGTATTTGCGGTTGGGCCTCCAACTGGGAAAGGTCTTCAGGTCCTCAATGGGTAACTGCAGATGCGTGCTGTTGACCAGTTCCTGCAACTCCCCCGACTCGGTGCCGCAATTGAAATCGCCCATCACCACCAGCTGCGAGTGCTCGCCAACCAGTTCACTGATGTAATTGAGCTGCAACCTGCGCGCCCGCTTGCCCAACGCCAGGTGCATGATGCAAACCAGCAACGGTTCACGGTTGGTCGGTAATTCGACCAGCATGGCGCCCCGCCCGCGCAAACCGGGCAGCTTGTGCTCATCGACACTATGCGGCCGGATGCGGCTGAGCACGCCGTTGCTGTGCTGGGCAATCTTACCCAGGCTGCGGTTGACCTGCCTGTACCAGTAAGGAAAGCGTCCCCGGTGCGCGAGGTACTCTGTCTGATCCAGAAACCCGGTGCGCAGGCTGCCGGAGTCCACCTCCTGCAAACCCACCAGGTCATGCGACTGGACCAGCTCGGCGATGCGGTTCAGGTTGGAAATCCGTTCCTTCAACGGCAGCAGGTGCTTCCAACTCTTGGTTACGTACTCGTGAAAATCCTGTGTATCCACGCCAGTCTGAATGTTAAAACTGAGTAGACTCAAGTGATTGCGGCCAGGCCGGGGTACCGGATCGGTCGTTCTTGGTACTGCTTCTAATTCCATTTGCCTGCTTCGTGCATCCCTGTGGGTGCTGCTCCGCGAACCCATTCAATATAACTTCAATTAAAGGGCCGTTCCTATTCAAACTATAGCAAAGTTAAGACAGGCGGCCACTAACGCGGGTAGAATTTAACCGTGGCCCTCGACAACGCATTGCTGGATTCGATTCGTCACGGACTCTTTGAGACACTCGGGGAGGCCGTTAAGTTGCAGTGGCTCCGCAATCTGCCCGGTGGTGACATCAACCAGGCCGCCTTGCTTGGCGGCAATAACGAGAAATTTTTCCTCAAGTATCATCATGACGCCCCCGGGGAAATGTTCAACACCGAGGCACAGGCACTGGAAGACATTCTGCGCCTCGACTGCATCCGCGCACCGCGTCCTATCGCAATCGGCAAGCATGGACAGATATCCTGGTTTGTCATGGAATACCTGGAACTCACTGCCGCGGGCCCGGAAGCGCTGCTCGGTGAACAACTGGCCGCAATGCACGAGAAGGGTCACGACTACTACGGCTGGCACCGCGACAATTACATCGGCTCTACGCCTCAATTTAACCATCGGCATGACAACTGGCAGAGTTTCTGGCTTGAGCAACGCCTGCAACCACAACTCGAAATGGCGGAGGTGCGAGGTTTTGGCGGAAGCCTCCTCGACAAGGGCGCCAGGTTGCTGGCCAGCATGGAACAACTCTTGGATGGTCACGAACCCGGCGCATCCCTGCTGCACGGTGACTTATGGGCAGGCAACAAAGCCTTTACCACGGCCGGTCAGGCAGTGATATTCGATCCGGCCAGTTATTATGGCGACCGGGAAGCTGATATTGCCATGACCGAACTGTTCGGTGGCTTTGATCGGGATTTTTATGCAGCCTACCAGGCGCATACACCGCTGCCCGATGCCTATCCCTTGCGCAGGGACCTGTATAACCTTTACCACATGCTCAATCACCTCAACCTGTTCGGCGCCGCATACCTTTCACGTTGTGAACAGATGATCAGCTCACTTTTATCACAGGTCCGGTAAGCCGGGGAACACGCATGCAAAATATGACCGGCAAACGCACCCACCACATCGCCTGCAACCTGTGCGAGGCCATTTGCGGCCTCGAGATCAAGACCGACAACGGTGAGATTCAATCCATCCGGGGCGACAAGCAGGATCCGCTCAGCAAGGGGCACATCTGTCCTAAAGCCGTGGCGCTGCAGGATATCTACAAAGATCCCGACCGCCTGCGGACACCCTTGAAAAAAACTGCCGACGGCTGGCGTGAAATCACCTGGACCGAGGCTTTTGATGAAGTTTCCAATCGGCTGAAAAATATTCAGCGCGCGCACGGCAACAATGCGGTGGCTGTCTACCTTGGAAACCCGACGGTACATAATCTCGAAGCCCTGATCTATGGCCCGATGTTCTTCCGCACGCTCAAGACCAGGAACCGCTATTCGGCGACATCGGTCGATCAATTGCCCGAGCAACTGGTGTCATTGATGATGTTCGGACATAGCCTGCTGATACCCCTGCCCGACCTCGACCGTACCCGTTTCCACATCATCTTCGGCGCCAACCCGGTCGTATCCAACGGCAGCATGATGACAGCGCCCGGCGTCACACGCCGCCTTAAAGCAATTCGGCAAAGGGGTGGCAAACTGGTCGTGATCGATCCAAGGCGGACGGAGACAGCCGCGCTGGCCGACCAGCACCTGTTTATCCGGCCGGGCAGCGATGTATACATGCTGTTGGCCATGCTGAATGTCGTTTTCAGCGAAGGCCTGCAAACATTGGGTTCCGCCAGTGAATTCACCGCAGGCCTCGAGCACGTCGAATCATTCGTCAAAGACTTCCAGCCGGAAAGTGTGGCAAGTAAAACCGGCATCGACCCCCAGGCAGTCAGGTCACTGGTCAGGGAGTTTTGCCAGGCTGAGGGCGCCAGTTGCTATGGCCGTATTGGCGTTTCTACCCAGCGCCATGGAACCCTGACACAGTGGCTGATCACGGTTTTCAATATCGTCACCGGCAACCTGGACATTCCGGGCGGAACCATGTTCAGCCAGCCGGCGTTCGAAATCCTCAAGGCGGCCCCGCCGGGCAAAAAGGGTTTTGCCGACCACTACAGCCGGGTTCGGAATCTACCAAATTTCAATGGCGAATTTCCGGTGGCTGCCCTCGCCGGGGAAATTACCACCACAGGCGAAGGCCAGGTGCGGGCGTTGATCACCAATGCCGGCAATCCCGTTTTGAGTACGCCGAATGGCCAGCGCCTTGACGAGGCCCTAGGCGAACTCGAATTCATGGTTTCGATTGATATCTATTTGAATGAGACAAGCCGTCACGCGGACATCATATTGCCACCCGTCATGGGCCTGGAAAGGCCCCACTACGATGTGGCTTTCCAGGCCCTGGCCATCCGCAACGGTGCAAAATTTTCCCCGGCCGTATTCACTCCCGGCAGGGAGCAAAGATCCGATTTGCAGATATTTACAGAACTCGCATGGCGTATGCAAAAGGGCAATATGTTCAGCAAGCTGGGTGGCTGGTTCAAGAAGGTAACGCTGCAACGGCTGGGCAGCGGATGGATTATCGACCGGCGCCTGAAACAGGGCCCCTACGCCAAATCGCATAACCTGACTTTGAAAAAGCTCAAGCAGAACCCGCATGGCATCGACCTGGGTGCGATGCGGCCTTGTCTGCCCGGGCGGTTGTTCACCCGGGACAAAACCATCAAGCTGGCCCCGGCCGGGTTCGTTGCTGAATTGAAACAACTCGGTAATGTAACGCCTGCTGATCATGCTGAACCGGTTGCAAACGGTTTTGACCTTCAGCTCATCGGCCGAAGGGATCCGCGCACCAACAATTCCTGGCTGCACAACAGCCGCAGAATGGTTAAAGGTAAACAGCGCTGCATCGCGCTGATCCATCCGCAGGATGCCGAATCACGCGGCCTTGAGAGCGGTGATATGGCGCAGGTCAGTTCACGCGTGGGGAGCATCCGCATCCCGGTTCAAATAAATGCTGACATCATGCCTGGCGTAATCAGTATCCCCCACGGCTGGGGGCACCAGGTGGAGGGAATCAAGCTCAGCGTTGCGAGTGAACATGCCGGGGTCAACACCAACATCCTAACCGACGATCATTTTCTGGATTCAGTTTCCGGCAACGCGGCATTGAACGGTGTACCGGTATCACTCTCAAAAGTTAATTGAATGCACCGTCAGCCCGGGGCCGCTAGTAGCGGAACCCGGGAACTCCATAAGCCGCATTGAAGGTCGTTTCAGCGGGGATTTTCCACCATGAGCGACTCAACATACACGAGTTCACACGCCCCGCCGCCGGTGTCGGTGCGTGACATGGAGGATCGCCAATGCCAGCCGGAGTCGTGGTTGACGTCCACAAGGTAACCTTTCAACCTTATGATGTCGCCGCTTCGCAGTTTTTTAAGCGAACGCTCGATGTCTTTCCGGGCTGGAATCATGTGCATATTGCTGCTGCTGGCAATTATCTGTTGATCCGGCACCGGTGGCGGCAATTCATACCTTGTGCGGTACCAGCGGCTGCTCTGGCTTATATCGATTTGATCGAGCACGGCCTGGTCCGACATCACTCCCCAACCCAGCGCCAGGTCGATCGGGGCAAGGTCCCCTCCCCGGCCCATGTAGTAGGGCTCTGTCGACAAGACCCTGGCGCGAATTTCAAAACGGGCCTTGCGGGTAACCTGGTAGTCATCGAGCATGAACGCGCTGGGCTGCATATCGACCTGCAGGGGCTGCTCCCTGACCAGTATTCCGGGCGGGTGTACAAC
>JABDPJ010000329.1 GCA_013042835.1 Lysobacterales bacterium | reverse complement strand
TTTCGACGGCGACCATTTCGGACCCGCCTATGCCGAGCGACACCAGGGCCTGTACTACGTGCATGGCGGCAGGAGCCTGTCGGGCCTAATCAGTCAATACGTAATGTGTACCACAGTACGGACAACTGCATTCGCCGCTTTCCTCGATGGGCAGATAAACACGGGGGTGCGCATTCCAGAGTTTCTGGTTTGGCTGGGGGCATGAAAGTGGCAGGTCGGCGCGACTTACTTCAACCTGCATTTGCGTGTTAGCATTTTCCAGGTTTTCATCCTGGGCGTCAGTGCGATGAATCACAAGCCATCTCCACAAAAAATAGTTGGCATATTCTACCCCAATATCTCCTCGCATAATGGCCTGGCGATATTTAACAGGGGGGCGGCTTCAATTTCGGCGCTCCTGTCGACCAGTGCGGCTTGTTGCCGGGCGTGAGTCAGGTGGGCGTAGGACTTATCCAACACATTGAAATTAGGCTCGTTTATCCAGGCGCAGTCCCTGAGTGCCCGGAGCTGCTGATTGAAATCCGTGGACGCTGTGACTTCCGGAAACTCGTTTGCGTTGAGCAATATGCCAAGCTGTACGACAAATTCAACATCCACCAACCCGCCTCGGCCATGCTTGAGCGGGTTGCCATCGCCATGTGCGTCGCGCAACCGTTCCCGCATTGCTGCAACCTCGGTTATGAGCAGGTCTTTGTCGCGCGCCTGGGTCAAAACCTGGTGACGAATGGCTTTGAAAACTTCTCCTGTTTCTGTATCACCGGCGATCGGCCTGGCCCGTGTCAGCGCCTGTAGCTCCCAGGTCCAGGCCTCTTCGAGTTGATAGCGCCGGAATGCGTCCACGCTCGAGACCAGCATGCCTGCGCGGCCATTGGGCCGCAGCCGCGCATCGGTGCTGTAGAGGCGGCCAGACGGGGTAGTTGCCGACATCAGGCTCAACAAGCGTCGTGCAACGCCCGTGTGAAATCGTTCCGCGCTTACCGCGCGGCGGCCATCGGATAGCCCGCTGGCGGGTTGATACAAAAAAATCAGGTCAAGATCCGAGTCGAAGCCAAGCGCGCAGGCGCCAAGGCTGCCATATGCGATGACGGCAAGCCCGGGGCCGGGCAGGCGGCCATGGCGCGCCTCCATTTCCCGCTGTGACAGGTCGAGGGTCGCCTGCACGAGGTTCTGGGCCAGGCAGCTAAGGGTAAACCTTGCCTCGAGCGTATCCATGGTCGACTTTAAAACCGCAACGGCGATCCGCAGGCTGATAACGAGCTTGAAATAATTCAGGTCCTGCAGTGCCGTTTCGGGGTCATCAGTCGTTTCGAGAACCCGCTGCACACCAGCCTGGATATCCTGCCGGGAGGGTGGATAGGCGCCAAGGCTCGGGTCGATCAACTCATCCAGCAATGCCGGATGACGGGTTACCGCCGTGGCTATCCGCTCGCTGGCGGCAAACAGTTCAAGCATACGCTTGCTGGCACCCGGGTTTTGCACCAGCAATGAGAGGTACGCACTGCGCCGGCAGATGGCCGAAACCAGGTCCAGCACACGGTTGACGATGGCATCGTCGAGTGCCAGGGCATCCAGTTGCCCGAGCAATACCGGCATGAATTCGTCAAGCCGGCGGGACGCCCGGCGGCTCAGGGACAAGCGGTTCAGCCGCCCGGCAAAAGCCGACAGCGGTTGCCAGCCACGGCCGTCAGGCCTCTCCTTACCTGCATTGTTTCGCAGTGCTTTCCAATACGCCTGCCAGGGATCCTGGGTGTCGACGGGCTGCGATGGTTCGGGCAGGCTCTCTTCAAACAAGGTTTGTACCTGGCTGCGGATATCACTGAGGGCCGATTCAAAACCGTGCATGTCTTGATACCCCATGGCCTGCGCAACCCTCAGCCCGTCTTCGCCAGCCGGCACGCTATGCGTCTGCTGGTCGTGCAGGGCCTGAATGCGATTTTCTGTCTTGCGCAGGAATCGGTAGGCGGTGAGCAGATCACCGATGGTTTCCGCGGGTAGCAACTGCAGATTTTGCAGCTGGCTTGCAGCTTCGAACAGGGAAGGTGTCTGCAAGGTCGCCTCCCGCCCGCCACGCAGAAGCTGAAATGTCTGCACCAAAAACTCAATTTCACGGATGCCGCCAGGACCGCGTTTGATATCGTCCAGGCGGTCTTTGCGCAGGGCATCCTCACGGACATTGGCGTGCATTTCGCGCAGCGCCTCGATGGCGCCAAAGTCAATATAGCGCCGGTAGACAAACGGCTTGAGCAAGCCCATGAGTTGTTGTCCGGCATCCAGATCACCGGCTACCGGACGGGCCTTGATCAATGCGTAACGTTCCCAATCCCGGCCTTCGCGCTGATAATACTGTTCCAGCGCAGCAAAAGTGCTGACCAGCGGACCGGAATCCCCAAAGGGGCGCAGGCGGGTATCGACCCTGAAGCAAAAGCCGTCCGCCGTAATTTCAGACAGGCTGCGGATGATGCTGCGGGCCAGGCGGGTGAAGAACTGTTCATTGGCGAGGCCGCGGCGGCCGTCGCATTCGCCGCGCTCCGGGTAGCAGAAAATGATATCCACGTCGGATGACAGGTTGAGCTCGCCGCCACCGAGCTTGCCCAGGCCGATAACGATGAGCTTCTGTGCTTCGCCGTCGGCGTTCCGTGGCGTGCCATACTTTTCTTCGAACTTCATGGTGTGGTGTTCGACGGCAGCCTGCAGGCAGATGTCGGCCAGCAGGCTGAGGTCGGCGAGAATTTCATCCACGGGCGCCAGCAGGTTCAGGTCACGCCAGATCAGGCGCATCATTTCGCGGTTGCGAAATTGGCGTAGCGCCGAATCCAGGCTGAATTCTGCGATGCCCTCTGCCAACAGTTCTGCATTGGGTGGTATGGGTTCTTCAAGGCGCCCGGACAGGCGCAGGTCCTGCAGCCACTCCGGATGGCGACTGACCAGTTGTTTCAGAAACGGGCTGAATTCGAGGGCCTGGTCCTGGTTTTCATTCACCGTAAACGATTCCATCGATATCATTTGAAATCAGCGTGCCGGCCCGGCCAGCCATGATCTCTTTCAGGTCGGAAAGTCGACCGATCGCGCTCATGTTACCGGTTTCGCGCACAAAACGGCAGGCGCCGAGTACCTTTGGCCCCATTGAGCCGGCGGCGAAATCCAGTGCCTCGATGGCATCCGGATGGGCGGCCCTGATGACCCTTTGAACCGGGGTGCCATAGTCCATAAAAACACCTGGAACATCGGTCAGCATGACGAACATTTCCGCCCCCAGGTCGCGGGCCAGCAAGCCACTGGCCAGGTCTTTGTCAATGACGGCCTCGACACCGAACAACTTACGGTCTTCATCGTAGGCTACCGGAATTCCGCCACCACCAGCGCAGATGACTACCACACCGTTATCCACCAGCATCTTGATGGTGTCGATTTCGATGATTCGCCGCGGTAACGGGGACGGCACCACCTTGCGGAAGTATTCCCCGTCAGCGGCCATCGACCAGCCCTTTTCCTTTTGCAGTCTTGCCGCTTCGGCCTTGCTGTACACGGGGCCTACCGGCTTGGTCGGCTTGCTGAAAGCGGGATCGGCGGGGTCGACCACGATCTGGGTGAGGACGGTGACGATGTGATCCTCGAACGGGATGATGTTGCCCAACTCCTGTTCGATGATGTAACCGATCATGCCGATGGTCTTGGCGCCCAGCACATCCAGTGGGTACGGCTCGACCTCCGTGTATGCCGCGTCCATCAATGCCGCCAGGCCAACCTGCGGCCCGTTGCCATGGGCGATGACCAGTTCGTGGTGGGCGTGGATTTCGGCCAGTTGTTGAGCCGCAACTCGAATGTTATCGCGCTGGTTTTCGGCACTCAGGTCCTGGCCGCGCTGTAACAGGGCGTTACCACCCAAAGCCACCACTACTCTCATAGTTCTTTCCTCACGGGGTTTGGCCGAATGCCTGGGTATGCACCCAGTTACTGGCTCCCCAGCGTGGCCACCATTACCGCCTTGATGGTGTGCACCCGGTTTTCCGCCTGTTCAAACTGGATGGCCGCATCCGATTCAAACACATCCTCGGTGACTTCCAGGGATTCCATGCCGAACTTTTCGTGGATGTCGCGGCCCACCTGCGTCTCCAGGTTATGGAAGGCCGGCAGGCAGTGCATGAACCGCACCCGCGGGTTGCCACTGGCGGCCATCAGTTCGGCGTTAACCTGGTATGGTTTCAGCAGTTCGATGCGTTCGGCCCAGACCTCGTCGGCCTCGCCCATTGATACCCAGACATCGGTATGGATGTACTGGACGCCACGCACAGCCTCGTGCGGGTCCTCGGTCAGTGTCAGCTTGCCACCGTTTTGCTTTTCCAGATCGCGCGCGAATTCGCGCAGTTCGTCATTCGGCCACAGATGCCGGGGCGCGCCAATGCGCACGTCCATACCCATCAGTACACCGGCGATCATCAGGGAGTTGCCCATGTTGGAGCGCGCATCGCCAACGTAAGCATAGGAAAAGTCGTGCCACGGTTGGGGTGTGTATTCACGCATGGTCATCAGGTCGGCCAGCATTTGCGTGGGATGAAACTCATCGGTCAGTCCGTTATACACCGGTACACCGGCAAATTCGGCCAGTTCCTCAACGACTTCCTGTGCATCACCCCGGTACTCGATCGCGTCATACATCCGGCCCAGAACGCGGGCGGTATCCTTGACGGATTCCTTTTTACCCAGGTGCGAACCAGCCGGGTCCAGGTAGGTGACATGGGCGCCCTGGTCATAGGCGGCCACCTCGAATGCGCAACGCGTGCGGGTTGAGGCCTTGGCAAAAATTAACGCTATGTTCTTGCCACAAAGTTGCTGGACTTCCGTGCCCGCATACTTGGCGCGCTTCAGGTCGCGAGCCAGGTCCAGCAGGTAGGCTATCTCCCGCTTGGAAAAATCCATCAGCTTCAGAAAACTGCGGCCTTTCAGATTAAATGACATGACAGGTTCTCCTTTAAACTCGTGGTGTTTTTCGTGTGTTCAGACACGGCACAACCGGTTTCCATTCTCAGGTGTGGCTTTTGAAATTCCTGTTGCGGCGTTCGCAGCCGTGGCAGGAAGCCTATGGGTTGCGATCTCAATACTGGCGTTGCGCAGAAGGATGCCGGTGTACAGCTATGATCATATTCGACAACCGCACTTTCAACTAGCGCAAACTGTTGACCTGCAGGTTTTCTAGTGACAAGCCTCCCTTTGATTAACGCCCTGCATGCTGCAAAGGCGATGAAAACAGGTCGGCGCTTGAAGGTTCAGCGGGGTGAATTTCGTTATACTCTCGCCTGCTGAAACTAAATCAGTTCAAATAATGCAGTTGGCGCGCCTGGAAAATGAAAAAGCCCCAGTCCCTGTCAAATGAATCAAGCTCGTTTTTGTTCAACGGAGGTCAGTGAACATGAGAATCGGCCACCTAAAACGTTTTTTGCTGCTATTTCTTTGGCTTGGCGTATCAGCGTCGGTGCTTGCGCAAGAGCAGGTGCCCCAGGTGCCTGTCGTCATACCGGTAGCCGTGGAAACCGGACCGGAAGACGCGTTAAACCGCGGCACGCCCCGCGGCAGTATCTCGGGATTCCTCGATGCTTCTTCGCAATTTGACTTTGACATGGCAGCACAGTACCTGGACCTGCGTAACCTGCCCAATGAAGTTGATGAGTTGGGTGGGCACGAGTTGGCCAGGCAGTTGAACCATGTTTTATCGCGGGCGGTCTGGCTGGATGATTACACGGTCAGTGACAGCCCGGAGGGCCTCAAGGGTGATGGCTTGCCGGACTACAGGGATGAGCTGGTCGTCATCAAAACGCAGGATGGAGACGTGCCGCTCTGGATGCAGAAAGTTCCACGCGGCGACGGCGAGGATATCTGGAAAGTTTCCAACCGCAGTGTGGCCCTTGTGCCGAAGCTTTACGATGAGTTCAGCTACCCCGACTGGATAGAAAAACTCCGAAACGCCATACCTGAAGACGCGTCCTTCCTGGGCATTGAGGCTTTCAAGTGGTTGATTGTTATTGGTTTTGCGTTGGCAAGCTGGCCGGTGTTCTATGGCCTCGCACGGCTATTTCTCTTGGTGTTCAGTTCGCCGTCAAGACCCGTCTATCCGGTTTTGCGCAAGGCCCTGACAGGTCCGGTGGTCATGCTGGGCATGCTGATCGTTGCATCGCTTGTCATTCAACAACTGGGGGCAGGGGCAAAAGCCCAGGTAATCATGGATGCAGGGACCCTGATGACGATTGTCTTTATTTGGCTGTTCTGGTCCCTGGCGAACCTGGTCAAGACTTACCAGGTTACAAAACTGGAAGGTCTCGGCCGGCCCGGAGCGGCCAAGTTGATGCATCCGATGACGCTGCTCATCAAGCTGGCCGTTTTATTGTTCGGTGTATTGTTCTGGCTGGCGAATATCGGTGTCAACATATCAACGGTGCTGGCCACCCTGGGTGTCGGTGGCCTGGCGCTGGCGCTGGCCCTGCAAAAACCGATCGAAGACATGATGGGTGCCTTGACCCTGTTTACGCAGGCGCCGATCAGGGTAGGGGATCTTTGCAGGTATGGAACGATTGTCGGGGTCGTAGAGGATATTGGCCT
>JABDPJ010000327.1 GCA_013042835.1 Lysobacterales bacterium | reverse complement strand
GGGTTACCCAGCCTTTACGTGACAGACGGTGAAGCTTACCTTGGGCAAGGGAATTTCAAACAGGTACTTGATGCCGCGATCGACAGCGGCGCGATCAAACCCGTCCTGGTGGTTTTTCTGGACAGCAGGAACCCGGACAACCTACAGGAGGACCGCCGCCACGCCCAGTTCATGTGCAATACCGACTTTGCCAAATTTTTCGCGGGCGACCTCGTGCCGGCAATAAACCGCAATTATCCGGTCAGCCAGTCACGTGAAGACCGTGTCATCCTCGGCCTGTCCTTTGGTGGCTTGAACAGCGCCTGCTTCGGCCTGATGTTATCCGAGCTGTTTTCCGGCATCGCAATGCAATCCCCTGCAAGTGGTGGCCACGTGGAAGTGGTTCGGGAGTTGTACGACGAAAAGGAAAAGTTGCCGCTGAAGATCTACCTGAGCGTGGGTACCGTTAATGACAATCTGGATGACGTGAAACGGTTCCGGCGCACCTTAAAAAACAAGGGTTATGACCTGACTTATCACAAGGTGCGCAAGGGCCACGACTGGGACAACTGGGGACCCTTGCTGGATGAGATATTGCTGACGTTCTTTGGCTCAGCGCGGTAACTTTTCAGGTAGCGGCTTTTTTAAGCCGGCTGGTGATTTCAGAACGTGCCGATTGCAGAATTGAATCCCGGTCCAGTGAATCAAGAATTTCATTCACCGTATCCTTAGGCCCCAGCGAACCCCAGGATTTACCTTTGGCAAACCAGCTTTTCGCCGCCTGCCCGGTGACATAAGTGGCATACCATGCGAGTGCGCCCTGGGCGCCGGCAGTCAGGGCGGCCGACATGCCTGCACTGACGGTTTTCATCGCCGCCGACACCATGTTCACACCCCAGTAAGCGCCCATGAGGAGCAGCATTTGGGCGGATATGGTCAGTAGCAACTTGCTGGCCTCCCGGCGCGAAAGCTGGAAGCCGTAGACATTACCCAGGTGTATGACCATCGCGATGTCGGTACCTGCCGCGGCGAGCAGGTCTGCTACGGGAATTGGGTTTACGGCGACGACAAGGCCCTTGGTCAGGCAATAATTGTGGATGATTCTCTCGGCGACAGATTTTCTTGCCTGTACAATCTTGCCGGCAATCCTGCTGTCCAGTTCGCTGGTAAACAGGGCGGCGTTCAGGGCGGCAAGTACTTTGCCCTCGGTTTCAAGGATATTCCATAGGCGGATTTTCAGCTGCGATATATCCGGTTCCCTGGGTCGTTCCGACGGTAGTTCGTTACCCTGTTCATTAACGCGGATGACCTTCTCCGGCCTGGGATTTGCGCTGGCGGCGAGGATGTTGGCGGGATCAATCATGCCCGCGCAACGCTGTTGCAGGTGGCTGAGGATGGATTCCAGTTCGCTGCTGCTGTAACGGTCGGACTTGTTCAGTACCAGCAAGACAGGGCGGTTTCGCCTGACCAGGCCGCTGACCGCCTGAAACTCTGTTTCGGTCAGGTCGCCCTCACAGACCATCAGTACAATATCCGAAATTCGCGCCACCGAACGTGCCAGTTCCTCTCTTGCTTCACCATCCAGTTCATCAATTCCGGGTGTGTCAATGAGCACGGCGTGCTCCGAGTTGGCTGACGCCCAGTGACTGCGTTGCTGGGTTTTTGTTTCTCCGTGAAGTTCGCTGGTGGAAAACACGTCGCGGCCGAGTAACGCGTTGAGGATCGATGATTTACCCGTACCAACACGACCAAACGCGGCAATATGGATCTCACCGTTCTGCAGTTTTTCGGAGATGCTCTCGATCTCGGCAAACTCCCTGAATAACTCCTGTTTGACGGCGGCGGGTATGCTGGTATCCGCCAGCATCGTCTGGATTTGCTGGTTGGCGTTTTGCAGGTGGCGCTCAGGGTTGGTCTTTCTTGACTTTTTCAGCCAGGGCAAGCTTTGCAAAGCGGACTGCACCTGCTTCAAGATTGTCATTCAGAATCTCCTCAAAGGCTTTTGCCGCCGGGTAAGGGCGCAACTCACCCCGGCTGGCAAGCGTTTGTGCAGCGGCACGGCCAAGGCTCTCGAAAATCATGCCATAAGCAACGGCATGAACCAGGCCGCCTGTCAGTGTACCAATGCCCGGAAACGCCTTCAGCGCATTACCGGTGATTGCAAGTGTGATGGCCGTCATTTTCCTGACTTTACCGCCCGCCAGGCGCAGGAATGACTCGATCTCCACGTCCTTGACGGAAACATCGTAGATCTTGCACAGGGCCTGGATCAGGCGGGTGGCGAGCAGGCCCTGGATGATGATATCCGATCCGGGCGCAACCGCGGCAAGCGCTCCAACCACTGCACGTTTTGAATAACTCTCCACCAGCTCGCTGGCCTGTTGTTCGCGATGGGAATCCCGCGCCCGTTCAAGTTTTTCGGACGCCAGCATAAGAACCGCCGTGTCACGCAGTTGCTCCATCAGCTCCTGGTTGTTGTCCAGGTTGCGTTGTATCGCGATGCGCAGGGGCTGGATATCCTGCTCACGTTCCCGTGTGATCG
>JABDPJ010000319.1 GCA_013042835.1 Lysobacterales bacterium | reverse complement strand
CCATATGCCGCCACCCATGGAGATTCCCGTCGTTTCAATATGCATGTAAAAACCGGGGGCGTGGGCATCACGGCCTGCCACGTGACGGAAATGGCAGGCGGCATGGGTCTTGTAAGGCGTTTTGTCTTTTGAAAAACGCGTGTCCCGGTAAATTCGGAACATCGAACCGTTGTGTGGCCGCGGGTCGGCGCGGTAATGGGGCGATATGCGTTCCAACAAGGGGCCGACTGCGGTAATGTATTCGCTCATCGGCCTGACGACGGATTCAATGTAGCGGGGCTTGTTGACGGTAAACCAGTCGCGCCTGTTGTTCTCCTTCAGTTCCTTGAAGAAGCTGAAAAAATCATCTGGAAAACCATTGAAATTTGCCACTACCAATACGGGTAGCGGTAATGAAACCGGCCGTAGTACGGATAATGCCAATAATATGGCCGGTAGGGACCATAAAAGTCGTAATACACCGGCCTTAGGCGTTTGGGCCAAAGGCTAATAAACTGGATATCCACCACCGGGAATTGGTAGTCAAACTCGCCCACCTTACGCGCATCGATATGGATGAGTTTGCCGGTAACGGTGACCTCACGGCCCTTTTTAAAGATCTCCGGATCGTAAAAGCCCGGTTTACAGGCGACGAAACGCCCGTCGGCCTGGTCAGACTTTTCCGGCCGCATGGATTTTTCGAGTGGTTTGGCGAGGACTTCAAAACAGGTGTGGTTGGCCTCAGGCCGGGTTTCCAGTAACAAACCTCCCCAGCGGACCGGAGTTTGCAGATCTTGTTGGGTGGTTGTTTTGGGTGTCAGTGGGGCATAGTCGCCCTTTAGCTGCTCAGGAACGGTGGTGCAGGAAGAAAGCAGTAATCCGGTTAAAACACCAAACATTCCAGTGCGGGTAATTGGCTTCATATTCTTGCTCCGGTCAGCACGAGGCTCAAGTGGTCTCATCCCTGTCTCAATACTAATCCATTTTCTCCGGGTTATCGAACCGCGGGCTCCGGCTTGAAGCCGTTGACCAATTCGGCCAGTTTGAGCGCGTCGCCATCAGCTTGTGAATAGCGGCACAAGGTGTAGAGCTCAGCGATGCGATGGATTGCGTCATCCTTGTATTTTAATTGACCTCCGGCACACTCGGCGAGTTCCAGCGGACCCATTGACGGACTTGAAACAAATCCGGCCCTGGCGAGTTTCCTGTTGAATTTTTGCCATGCACGCAACACGGGGTCCTGCTTTCGCGGTGAACGGAACTTCAACAGCAGGGGCGCCAGCAGGAACGTGATGGCCCCGACGAAGGCTATGGTTGCTATCATCACGATCACCAGTTTTGTTGAATTCAGGACATCCCAGCCGAAAATTGACAACAACCGCGACTGCGAGTCGGCGCCGAATGCGACCACCCAGTTGTTCCAGCCACGTTGAAACAGGTCAAAGGTGTTCCTGACATTTCTCAACCACTCAAAATCGAACAGGTGCCGGCGCTGTGCGAGCGAATCGACAGCACCCTGCTCAACGCGTTCCGGAGCCACGGCGGCGGTCGGGTCAATCCGGGTCCATCCTGAACCCCTGACCCAGACTTCCGACCAGGCGTGGGCGTCGGATTGCCGGACCAGCACGTAGGAGCCGATATTGTTGTAATACCCACCCTGGTAGCCGGTCACCACGCGGGCCGGGATGCCGGCCATGCGCATCATGACGGTGAAAGCGGAGGCATAGTGTTCGCAAAACCCCGCCCGTGTATCGAAAAGAAACTCATCGACGGTATGGCGGCTCAGAAGCGGCGGATTCAGGGTGTAACTAAACTCTTCGCGGTTAAAATGCGCCAGGGTTCGCTGGATGATTTCTGTATCACTGTTGGCCTCCGTGCGCCATTCGGCCATCATTTCGGCGGTGCGCGGATTAAAGCCCTGCGGTAGTTCAAGTGCCGCGCGGAGCAGGGTTTGCCTGAGTTGCGGTGTATCCTGGAAATTGGGGTTGGAGGCCATGGCGTAGGTGAACAACTGGGTTACCGGGCGCCTGGACAGTATCTGGTAGTCCATGGTCAGGCGTGTGCGTCTTGGCACGAGCGCGGGGTAATCCAGGGCGAATAACCAGCGTTGCTCGGTCGGTTCCATCTGCACTTCATAACGCAACGGCGCCCGCCCGGGATCGGGCTTGGTATCCGCCATCAGGTTGCGACTGAGGAAGCTGACCTGCCAGGTGCTGCCGTCAAAGTCCCAGAAAACCGGGCCGCGCCAGTACAATTGGCCATGGCTGGGTATGACGCCTTCAAAGGTGGCCCTGAAGGCCGGAGAATCATCCATGAAGAGGCTCTGGATACTACCCGGGGTCATCGAGTCTGACAGGCCTGAGCGGGCATCGAGGGCGTCCTCGGGTATACCCCAAAGCGGGCTGCTCCAGCGGGGGAAAAGCAGGAACAGTACCAGTCCTATGGGAAAAGCCAACGCCACCAGGCGCACACCAAAGCCCAGTTCCGTAAGAATACCGCGATCATTATCAGGCGCCTTGCCGAGGTTGCCATAAGCTTCACCCCGGTGCAGGTACATCAGCGCCAGCAACGAGCTCAGCACACAGGCGGTGATATAGATAATCATCGGCACGCCCTGTGAGAACAGAAATTGAGTACCACACAGGAACAGGCTCAGGCTGACCACGATTCGCGCATCGCGGATGCGGAAGGTTTCCAGCAGTTTAAGTGACAGCATCAGGGCCAGCATGCTGACCGCTGCGCTCCTGCCCATCAGCCCCCCGTAAGTGATGACGAGCGCGGCAACCGCAAACCCCGTTGCCAGAACCCGCAGTACCATCGGCATCGGTTTCCAGTCACGGAACTCGGCCAGCAGCCGCCAGACGATGGGCAGCAATGTAATGGGTATGAGGTGCGCGGGCATGGCGGCCAGTTGCGGCAACATGCTGATACTGAGCGCAGCAACCACCCACAGGATTCCCTGCCGGTTCAGCTTGATATGTTTTGCGCGTTTCACAACAAATACAGGGCCAGCGTTTCCAGGCACTTCAGGCGATGATTGACTCCATCACCCCTCGGTATGAACTCACCGGGAAGGTTAAGGCTATAGGACAACTGCTTGTGGTCCGCGGCGATCACCCACGCGGTCAGGATGGAAAGGCGGGTTTCTGTGTCGCCGCCTTTTAACAGGTCCCAGTCCAGTTCGCAGGCTTCCTCTTTTGGTGTTTCCATTTCCAGGCTGTAAAGCTCGTTGTGACGGGCACTGGCGCGCCAGGCGACGCGTTGAATTGAGTCGCCGGGTTGGTATTTTCGCAAGCCATGCACCTGGTCGCCGTCACCCCGGGTGGCACGGCCGCCCTGGCCGCGGCCGGTTCGGGGCAATGGTGGGGCTTTCCTCGCTGGTGCCGGATATACCAGGCCGCGGGTCTGCGGAAAAATCCATGCCCAGGCTTTGAAAAGACCCAGCGGGAAGCGTGTTTCAAGCCGGAAAGAGGGCATCTCCAACCAACCTCGCTGGGTAGTGGGATGCTTCAGTTCCAGTGTTTCATTTGCGTTGAGCTCGAGGTCACGGCAATCCAGCGAATCCTTGAAACCTGCCTGGACGGCAAAGCGTTGCCGGGTGTCGTCGTTGGAAATGAATACGCGGAAACGAGCCGGCTCACCAGTAAAAACAGGTTCGGCATAAATCCGGTCGATTTTCAGTCCCGAAAGGTTACGGTAAGCGATCAGCGTGGTGAGTTGGGCAATGGTGCCCAGAAGAAAGACCAGCATCAGTGCCATATTGTTGTTGAAGTTCAGGCCACCCAGGGCCATGAAGACCAGCATCGCTCCAAAACCCCAGCCAAAGCTGGTAGGCAGCACAAAAATATGCCGGTATTCCAGCTCAAAGGGTGGTGTCAACGGCCCGCGCCTGGCGTGCACACGTTGCTTCACCCAGCTGACAATGCCGTTCAATACAGATGTGCGCGCTTGTGATCCGGCGACTGTTGCCATTGACGGGTTCAGGGAATGGCGACCTGGTTCAACAAGCCGGTGATCTGTTCCATGACCGAGGTTTCCATGCCATGCGGAACGGTCATACGATGCCGGGCAAGGCTTGGAAATATCGCCTTGACGTCTTCCGGGATCGCATAATCCCTGCCTTCGAGGAAGGCAAAGGCTTTGCAGCAGTGCAGCATCGCTATCCCGGCCCGGGGTGACAGTCCTGTCTCGAACCAGCGGCTGCTGCGTGTTTCGGCCAGTAAAGCCTGGACATAGTCGAGCAGGGCATCACTGACATGTATCTGCTGGCAGTCAGCATGCAGTTTGATTACATCAGCAGGGCTGATAACAGGTTTCGTATCCTCCAGCATCAGGACCCTGTCCTGCGCCGTCAATAATTCACGCTCGACTTCCGGCTCAGGAAAATCCAGTGAAATGCTCAGCAGGAAACGGTCAAGCTGCGAGTCGGGTAAGGGAAATGTTCCCACCAGGTCAAGCGGGTTCTGCGTCGCGATCACGAAAAATGGCTTGGGCAGGGGATACGTCTCTCCCTCAATAGTCACCTGGCCTTCCGCCATGGCTTCCAGCAACGCACTTTGTGATTTTGGCGTGGCGCGGTTGATTTCATCCGCCAGCACCAGTTCCGCGAAAATCGGGCCAGGGTGAAATTCGAACTTTTTCTGGTCCTGGCGGTAGATGGAAACGCCCAGTATATCGGCGGGCAGTAAATCGCTGGTGAACTGGATGCGCTGGTAACGGACGCCGATGACCGCAGCCAATGCATGCGCCAGGGTGGTCTTGCCGACACCGGGCAAATCTTCGATCAGCAGGTGGCCGCGCGCCAACAGGCTGCTGAAGGCAAGTTTGACCTGCGCTTCCTTACCCATGATGATCTGGTTGACCATGTTGACCGCATCCTGCAATCGTTCAAAACGGTCGTTCTTGAGGGAAGTCTCCTGAAGCGAAATTTCAGTCATTATTTACTGTTCCACTAACTGGTTGATCTTAGCTGCGCAGATAAAGTCATTTTCAGACAAACCGCCAATGGCATGCGTCGTGTAACTAACTTCGCAATGACCGTAACCGGCTGAGAAATCGGGGTGATGGTCTTCCCGTTCTGCAATGTAGGCCATGGCGTTGATAAACGACATGGTTTCCAGAAAATTCCCGAACTTGAAGGTTCTTGCAATACTCTTTTGATCATCGGCGATGCGCCAGCCAGGCACATTTTCAAGGTGCTGCATCGAATGCTCTGCATCCAGTGGACAAACCCCGCCTTCGCAGGGCTTACATTGCTTTTTGGTCAAGTCGTTCAAATCCGCTCCTTGGACTGGTCAGGGCCCGTCATGTGATTTTACTGTTGTCGTGGCCGGGCGGTCGAGGCACAGTATACATTTACTGGCAATTAAACTCATTTCATGGAAGTATCGTGCCTTCCAAGGGTCGGTTGAAGTTTAAGGGTGACAATACCGACATTGAGCCCCGGTGCCTTAAATAGACTCAATATGCAAAACACAACCTCAACCAATGCGGCGTTGATCTTACCCGGTGGCGGCGCGCGCGGCGCTTACCAGGTCGGTGTTCTCAAGGCCATCGATGAATTGACCGGTAATCGGAGCAATCCGTTCCCTGTTATTTGCGGCACGTCAGCCGGGGCCATTAATGCAGCCGTCCTGGCCAGCCATGCACATGAGTTTTCAATCGGTGTTGAGCGCCTGGATCATTTCTGGCGCAGTATGTACTGCGCCCGCGTTTATCGCACCGATGCCTGGACGGTGTTCAAATCGGGCATGCGTTTTGCGGCAACCCTGTTGTCCGGCGGGTTGATCAGAACGAATCCGAAAGCATTCCTGGATAACACGCCATTGCGATTTTTCCTGCAGGGTGCCTTGAAACTCGAGGGTATCAAGACGGCACTGGATACAGGTGCGCTGAGGGGCGTGGCCGTGACGGCGTCAGGCTATACCAGCGCGTCGGCTGTCAGCTACTACCAGGCAGTCGACGAAGTCGAGAGTTGGGCGCGGGCTCGCCGCAAAGGACAGCCGGCCAGCCTTAATGTCCAGCACTTGCTGGCGTCGGCAGCCTTGCCAATCCTTTTTCCGGCTGAACGCATTGGCAACGAGTATTTTGGCGACGGCGGTATGCGCATGGTCGCCCCGTTGAGCCCGGCCATTCACCTTGGTGCCGACAAAATCCTGGTGGTCGGCACGCGCGATGAAAAGCCGGATGCGCCTCCACAAAGCCCCACGCAATACCCTTCGGCCGGAGAGATCGGTGGTTACCTGATGGATACCATTTTCATGGACACGCTGAATGCCGACCTGGCGCGCATGCGGCGCATCAATAAAACACTGGCACTGGTCCCGGAAGAAAAGCGGCAGCAGACCGGCATGAAGCATATCGAGAGCCTGGTGATAAAACCCAGTCGCGACCTGCGCCATGTCACCCGTGCGCATGTGCATGAAATTCCACGCAGCGTGCAGATCCTCCTGCGCACGCTGGGCGGATGGGGCAGGGATTGGCGGATGGCCAGTTACCTGCTATTCGAATCAGCTTACTGCGGGGAACTGATCGATCTTGGTTACGCCGACGGCATGCGGGCGGAAGCGGATATCATCCGTTTTTTGAAGTTTTAGCCGGCGCGTTCTTCTGCTTCTTCCGAGGCTGTTTCGGTCTCGTCCGATGGCGTTGACATGTGTTTGAATCGCTCGATGTGCTCCCGGGGAAAATCATCGACCGCGATGACCTGCGCACTGGCCTGCTGCGCCAGGCGCACCGTGGTGGCCTGTTCCTCGGTGATAACCCCGCTTTCTGTCGCGCGCCTGACCAGTCCCTCATAGTTGACGAAATTGACAGTTTTCTTAAGGGCATTCTTAATCGCCCGTTCAGCAGGTTGGGCTTCGAGTACCAGGTGGAACGCCTTGTTGACGCGGCCGGTGGCGTCGTCACGGTCGGAAATGAAAACGCCTTCGGTGAGGCGCTCCCGGCTTTCGTTCTCACTCAGCAATATGGCCGCTACTGCCTTGACGGTCTTGTCCGATGGCCCGGCATAGGGCAGGCCGAGGGGGAAGACGAGCAATCGTGCCAGTCCCCCCAGCAACGGCACCGGGAAGTTTTGAATAACACCGAGCAGGCCCTGCTGGATTCTGTAAAGGCTGTCCTCCATGGCCCAATGCAGAAGCGGCAGGTCCGCGGAAGGCCGGCCCTCGTCCTCGAACCGCTTGAGTATCGCACTGCCCATGTACAAATGGATCAACACGTCGGCCAGGCGACCCGACAGTTTCTCCTTGAATTTGAACTTGCCGCCGAGCAGCACCAGTACCGAATCGGCCAGGAAGGCGAAGGCGGAACTCATCCGGCTCAGTTGACGGAAATAGCGGGCATGCGGGCCACGCACCGGTGACGGTGTCATCCTGCTGCCGGTCAGGCCAAGTAACAGGCTGCGCACCATGTTGCTCAGGGAGTAACCGATGTGCGTGAACAGCGCGTTGTCAAAGTCGCGCCTGGCCTGGCTGTTGGCAATGCCGGTCACCGCCCGCATTTCCTGCAACAGGCAAGGGTGCGCGCGAATTGCGCCCTGGCCGAAAATGATCAGGGAACGCGTCAGGATGTTGGCGCCCTCGACGGTAATCGCGATCGGCAGCGCCTGGTAGCCGTGGGCGAGATAATTGTTCGGGCCCTGGATGATTCCCTTACCGCCATGGACGTCCATGGCATCGATAATGCACTGGCGGTTGCCTTCGGTTAACTGGTATTTATTGATGGCGGACAGGACACCGGGCTGTTCACCCTGGTCCAGCGCTATCAGCGTCAGCAAACGTGCTGCATCCATGCGGTAGGTTCTGCCACCGATCCTGGCAAGCGGTTCTTCGATTCCGCCGAAGTAACCGATGGGCACATCAAACTGGGTGCGGATCCTGGAATAAGCGCCGGTGAGCATCGAAGCCATTTTACCGCCCGCGACGCCCAGTGAAGGCAATGAGATAGCGCGCCCGGCAGCGAGGCTCTGCATCAACATGCGCCAACCTTGTCCCAGCCGTTCCTGTCCGCCGATCACACGGTCCATGGGAACGAACACGTCCTTGCCGCGTGTTGGGCCGTTCATGAATTCAGCGCCGACCGGCATGTGGCGGTTGCCGATCTCCACGCCTTCTGTATTTGCGGGGATCAGGGCACAGGTAATGCCGAGGTCCGGCTCGTCTCCCAGCAGGCCATCGGGGTCGTATGCCCGGAATGCCAGGCCGAGCAGCGTCGCCACCGGCGCAAGCGTGATGTAGCGTTTATTCCAGGTCAGCTTTAAACCCAGCACTTCTTCACCATCAACTTCCTGTTTGCAGACAATTCCCGTATCCGGCATGGAGCCAGCGTCGGAGCCGGCCAATGGAGAAGTCAAGGCGAAACAGGGTATCTCCTCACCGCTGGCAAGGCGGGGCAGGTAATAGTCTTTCTGCTCTTCGGTGCCATAGTGCAGCAGTAATTCACCCGGCCCCAGTGAGTTTGGCACCATGACAGTGACGGCGGCGGTTACATTGCGGCTTGCAAGTTTCAAGACAACGGCTGAATTGGCCTGGGCGGAAAACTCCAGGCCGCCATATTGTTCCGGGATGATCATGCCGAAAAAGCGGTTGTCAAGAATAAACTGCCAGACCGGCTCAGGCAGGTCCCTGTATTTATCGCAGATTTCCCAGTCATCCAGCATCAGGCACAACTCTTCGACCGGGCCGTCGATGAATTTCTGTTCCCGCCCGGTCAGTGCAGGGGCAGGTTGCCTCAACAGGCGGCGCCAGCGCGGCTTGCCGCTGAAAAGCTCCCCGTCCCACCAGACCGTGCCCGCCTCGAGTGCCTCGCGTTCCGTGGAAGAAAGCTTGGGCATCACCTTGCGATACACGCTGAAGAGCCGGTTGCTGATGAACAGCCGCCGCAAGCCCTTGATGGCGAAACCACCGAGACTCACGGTTATGATGCCAAAGGACCATCTGAACCAGGCGGGAATCTCGTAAAAGTGCCGCAGCTCGGTGAACGCAAATGTCAGTCCGGCCAGTATCGCGATTGAAATCAGCAGGGGGATACGGTAGTACGCCAGCAAAAGCACCGACAAGACGAGTATCGCCAGAAACAGAGCCGTCATACGTATCCTCGCTTTGGTTTAAACAATCGTGATGTCAATCCGATCGCCGGATCAATTTCATTTTTAGGTGAATATAATAGATTAAACCGGTCCAAGATGGTAACTCCGCTTAGCCGGATACCTGTTTGCAAGCCAGCCCGTGTCAGCTTAAAATAACGGGTTGGTTTCGAGCTGATTATTATAAATATAATATATCTTTAATTTCCTTATATATCAATATATTAAATGGAGTTATTAAGTGTCTGTCGAGCAAACATTGTCAATTATTAAACCCGATGCTGTCGCGAAAAACGTGATCGGCGAAATCTATAGCCGGTTTGAGAAGGCCGGACTGAAGATTGTTGCTGCCAGGATGCAGCACCTGACACGCGAAGAAGCCGAGGGTTTTTACGCGGTGCACCGGGAACGTCCGTTCTTTGCGGACCTGGTCAAATTCATGACCTCGGGCCCCGTTATGATCCAGGCACTTGAAGGCGAGGACGCCATTGCCCTGAATCGTGAACTCATGGGCGCGACCAACCCGGCAGAAGCTGAGCCGGGCACCATCCGGGCGGATTTTGCCAAGAGCATCGACGCCAACGCCGTGCATGGATCGGACGGTCCGGATACGGCCAAAACCGAAATAGAATACTTTTTTGGCGCCAAGTAACTCCAACGGCCAGGCGGCTGCTCGCGTCTTGACCAGCCGTGTAAACCTGCTCGATTTCGATGAAGCGGGTCTGCGCGCTTTTTTCGAATCCATCGGTGAAAAACCCTTCCGTGCCCAGCAGGTGCTGAAGTGGATTTTTCACCATGCGGAAACCGACATCAGCGCGATGACCAACCTCGGCATTGCTCTGCGTCAGAAGCTGGAATTGATGGCTGAAATCCGACTTCCGGAAATTCTCCGGGAGCAGCGCTCGGCTGACGGCACCGTCAAGTGGCTGATTGGCTTTCAGGGCGGCAACGCGGTGGAAACCGTATATATTCCGGAGCCGAAACGGGGTACCTTATGCGTATCTTCACAAGTCGGTTGTGCGCTGAACTGTACGTTCTGCTCGACCGGAGCGCAGGGCTTTGCCCGCAACCTGACCTGCGCTGAGATCATCGGCCAGGTCTGGCTGGCTGCCAAAGCCCTTGGGCATGAGCGCAACGGCCAACGCCGCATCACCAATATCGTAATGATGGGCATGGGCGAACCGCTACTCAACTTTGACGCGGTCGTGCCGGCGATGTCGTTGATGCGCAATGACCTGGGCTTTGGTTTTGCCGCCAAGCGGGTTACCTTGAGTACTGCGGGTCTGGTCCCCGGTATCTATCGTTTGCGGGATACGCTTGATGTGGCACTCGCTGTTTCGCTGCATGCACCGGTGGATGACGGACGGACGGAGTTGGTCCCGCTCAACCGCAATACCCCATAGCGGAACTGATGCAGGC
>JABDPJ010000318.1 GCA_013042835.1 Lysobacterales bacterium | reverse complement strand
CCTGCACCCATGGCGCAAGGGTCCGCTCGAGATGGGCGGTATCCACATTGACACCGAGTGGCGATCCGACTGGAAATGGAACCGCATTGCGCCCCACCTGGATCTCCGGGAGCAGTGCGTACTGGATATCGGCAGCGGTAACGGCTACTTCGGCTTACGCATGCTGGGCGCCGGCGCAAAACTGGTGGTGGGGGTGGATCCGACGCTGGTTTTTGTCATGCAATGGTTGGCAATGCAAAAGTTCGCCCCTGGCCTGAACAACTATGTGCTGCCAGCCGGTATTGAAGACCTGCCTGCGGAAACCGGGGTATTTGACAGTGTATTTTCAATGGGTGTTCTGTACCATCGGCGTAGGCCGGTGGAACACTTTGAACAATTGAAAACCCTGGTCAGACCAGGCGGCCAGTTGCTGCTGGAAACACTGATACTTGAGGGTGAAGGGCAGAAGCTGCTCGAGCCGAAGGGCCGCTATGCACGCATGCGTAATGTCCACGCCATTCCGACACTGGGCGAGTTGCTTGGTTGGATGGAAGAGGCCGGTTTGCCCGGCGCCCGGGTGCTCGATATCAGCAAAACCACCACGGCTGAGCAACGCAGCACGGAGTGGATGACCTTCGAGTCACTGCGAGAGTGTCTCGACGGGGAGAATCCACACCTTACCGTGGAAGGGCACCCGGCACCGGTGCGGGCGGCAGTGCTGGTGAAGGTTAACTAACAGGCTATAAAAGCCATTAAAATCAATGAGGTGAGTGATGACTTTTACAACCCCGGATATCAGTGACGAATTCCCGTCTGAAACACAGGTGTTGGATCCATTATTTACAGAGTATGGCGGTCGGGAAAAATTCGCCGGTGAAATGGTTACCGTTAAGTGCTTTGAAGATAACTCGCTGGTCAAACAGACCCTGGCAACCGAAGGCCATGGCAAAGTCCTGGTGGTTGACGGGGGCGGCTCCCTCAGGTGTGCATTGCTGGGTGACATGCTGGGTGCCATGGCGGCGGAGAATGGCTGGCAGGGCGTGCTGGTCAATGGCTGTGTGCGCGACGTGGAAATCCTCCAGGACATAGACATCGGGGTACGTGCGCTCAACAGTCATCCGCTAAAATCCACCAAGCACAATGTCGGTCAGTTCAACATACCCCTGAGGTTTGCCAGCGTCGCCTTCGAACCCGGCGAGTACCTCTACGCAGATAAAAACGGCATAATCGTGGCCGAGAGGGATCTGGGGCTTTCCTAGTTTTACAGTGTTTAAATGTCCAATACTCTCCGCACTCAAATACCACCTCCTGGGAAGCAGCAATGATTCAAGATAAATTTATCCCTGGCAGATACATCAATCTCCCAACCGCTTTGACGGGCCAAGTCAATCCCCCCGCCGGCACAAATGATGGAGATTTTGTGGAGATGACGTCCAAACCGCTGCGCCTGGAGCAATCTACCAGGAATCCCGGACTGGGCGGCAGATACAGCGGCGTTAGTGAAGGCGTCGCCACCAAGATCCATCGGAACTTTCAGTATTTGAGGTACATCGTTTACAGGACTACATACATGAACATGTCAGGGGTAGACGTGCTGACTGGATTTATGCAGGGATGTCGGGTTGTTGTGTACTCCGATCGCGGCAGGAAATTTATTGCCCATATCGGGACGGGCAGTGACGCTGCAAGGAGTACTTCGACAAAAAATACCTGGAACGCATTTGCGCGGATGCCTGGTGTGCAACTGTTAGCTGGCTTTAATCCTTGGGCCCAGTGGAACAACAATCTTCCGCAGGCGCAACCCGGCGACCACTTTACAGGCGTTAAGTGCATCGCCCTCGTGACGCCATCGCTTGACTTATACTCTGTCGCGCTCTTCAAGCATGAGCAAAACATGGAGGCGTTCCGTGTCCACGACATCGTTAAGATGCAGAGCATGACGATCAATGAACTCCGGGATATTTAAGATGAGTATTGATTGCTGACGGCTTTTTCAGCTCTTGGTTACAGAGTTCCGCTGCTGGCCGGATATGAGTAGCGAAGTTTCGCTGAGCAATGAATCCGCCTACAATGCGCTTAGGCATTTTCTGCCACAATCAACTTCATCCCGACTCCTCCCAGGGGAGAGATGAGGACACTTACGGGCGCGTATTAGTACGGTATTTACCATGTCCAAATCAGAAAGCTTCGAAGATTTACTGGCCCAGTTCGATGAATCCCAACCGGCACGGAAGCAGACAGAGCCAGGTGTCGGGGACAGGGTGCAAGGCATTATCATTAGCATTGGCGAAGAGCACGCCTATATCGACCTTGGTTTCAAAGCCGAGGGAGTAATGGATATCGACGTGTTAAAGAACGAAGCGGGAGAATTGACCGCGAAGATCGGTGACAAGGTCGAGTCCGCGGTGACGAGCAAGGACAAAGAGACCGGTGCCCTGATCCTCGGCACCCAACACGGGCTCAAGGCCCACGACCTATCAGGACTGCAGGACGCTTACAGTCAGGGACTGCCGGTCGCGGGTCAGGTAACCGGCGTCACCAAGGGTGGCGTCGAAGTACAAATCGCCGGTCAGCGTGCCTTCTGCCCGGCCTCGCAGATCGACATTCACTTTGTCGAAGATCTGGCTGAGTTAACCGGTCAGCGGCTGGATTTCCGTATCATGAAGATAGAGGGTGGGCGGCGCCCGAATCTGGTGCTATCCAGGCGCGCGATACTCGAAGAGGAAAAGCGCGCCCGCGCCGTACAAATTCGAGCCAAGTTGGAGGTCGGAGCGACCCTGCCCGGTAAGGTCACGTCGCTGCAGAATTATGGTGCTTTTGTCGATCTCGGCGGTATCGAGGGCATGATCCATATCAGCGAGCTGTCTTTCGCCCGGCTCGGCCACCCGAACGAGATGCTCCACGAGGGACAGGAGATCGAAGTGGCTGTATTGCGGATCGAGAAGACGGACAACCCAAAGCGACCGGAGAAAATTGCCTTGTCACTGCGTGCCCTGACAAAGGACCCCTGGCAAGAGGCGTCAGCGACTTATGCTGTCGGCACCAAGGTCAGTGGGACCATCAGCCGAGTGGAACCTTTTGGCGCTTTTGTCGAGCTGACCCCGGGCATTGACGGACTGGCTCACATTAGCGAACTCTGTACCGACAAACGCGTGAATCACCCAAGTGAGGTCGTCAAGGTCGGCGATAAAGTCGAGGCGACTGTACTTGGCGTCGACATCGAAAAGCGACGCATCAGTCTTTCATTGAATGAAAATAAGGCCGCCGAGGCTGGGGTGAACATCGAGCAGTACAAGCAGAAGCCGAAAGAAGAAGGCGCCATGGGCAGCTTCGGCGAGTTGTTAAAGCAGAGTATGAAAAAGCAGAAATAGGCGGACGTCAGCGGTTAATCAATAAAAGGGGCCGGATACGTTTTTCGTTGACCGGCGTCAGACCCATTAATTGAATTGGTAAATGAATAATTGGGGTCAGAGTGGGCTAACCCGGTTTCTCGGATAATTCTGGCTGACTAATGTCGGCTCTCGGCCAGGAGGAGACCTTCAAAGCTAACGTCTTAGTAAAGCGGCGCAGAAAGGCGCAGCCTTTTTGGGTCCGGTGGAGGCGCGCAGCGCCGGAGCGAACTTTAACGATTTGTTATGTGGTTTGCTCACGATATTGCGTGAAGGACTATTCTTGCACCAGACATGACTATCAGCACGATTGCTGCAATAGCCAATGCCGTACGGTATGAATATATTTTATTTGTCTTGGGCTTCATCACGGCGAAGCAAGAAGCAACCACTATCCCTGCAACTAGCTCTACCCACCCGAGCTTGCTGCCTTGAGTTATCGAAATCGCACCCGCAACAGCAACCAAAATAAAGCCGACAGTAATGAGTACCCGAAGCCAACGTGGGAATGAACCTACTTGCTTTGATGTTAAATTAGAATCGGTGTTCATTCGTATCCTTGCATATAACGTCTTAGTTAAGCGGCGCGCTTTAGCGCGTCCGAGTTGAATGATTTGTTATTTGCCGACTCTGCGCATGAGTGTACGCGTCTAATAGGCGCCGAATCATTTGCTGGTATTTTGTATCGTGCTTTTTAGCTTCTTGTTTGAAGAAGTCGACGCTGGACTTGCTAAGAGAAATAGTGACTTTCACAGTATCCTCTTTGAACGCCAATTCTTCCGGTGAAGGCAGCATATCAGCCACCACCTCAACCTTTCCTAATGGTTCATCCGTGTATTTTATTTTCGCGTTCATAAATTCGTTTACCTTTACGCCAATAACCTGCTCCAAAAATTCGAATAATCTCGTCACGGTAAGTGAACCTCACTGTGGCGATACCTTCACCCAGGCGCCCGAAACAATAGAAACGATCTTCCTCATCACTGTGTCCCAGGTCACGGGCGATAACTCGATCTGGGTCAGCGAATGTAAACTGAGCTTCTGAGAATGAAAGACCGTGTTTTGCCTGATTTACCGGTCCTTAGCATCATCCCATTCAAAGCTCCCCTTACTCATGAGACTACACTAAAACTAATATGGTTCATTAACCATATAATAGTATGTATAAAAATCGGTGCTAAAAGTAGCCACTAGTGAATATAGCGTCTGCCTTCAGCCGCCTATTTGGAGCGAATGACCGAAGCGAAGTAGCGGAAAATGGGCCGGCTTGAAGGCATTGCTATGCTTCAGCTTTACGGAGTTTAAGCACCCTGCGTAGAAAAAAAATGCAGAGGACTATGGAGAATATAAAGTACAGATGGACAATGACGGACGGTTGACTCGCGAGCAAATCAGACACGTCTGTGCCTTCCCGCCAGAACCCACCTTGGTAGTTGTATGCCAAATCAACAAGGGGTGAGACTAATCCGACGAATACTGCGGGTAGCCACAAACGGCGGTGGACGCTCATATTCATCAAGATGAGGTAGGCGGCGGTTGCCCAAACAAGCGCAGAAAAAAATGGGGCGGCATCTATGAGCCATGTACCGCCATCGCCCCGGATCACATAACCAAAATAGAAGCCAACGTCCTCTCGGATGCCAGGAAACAAGCGGACCTCCCTGAGTTCCACGCCTTGAAGTAAAGCGGTTAATGCATGCGAACCCTCGTGACGAAAGGTAGTCACCAAAATTAGTAATGCTGCGAGAATTAGGGGCATTATTTGTCCTTCGCAATTGAAGCATAACGTCTTGGTTAAGCGGCGCAGCGGAACTGCGTCCGGTGGAGCCAGCTTGCTGGCGGAACGTACTTGAACGATTTGTTATGTTTGGGTCTTACCGAACTCACTGCTTCCTTTTCTCCAGTAGAAGGTTGCAAGTACCAGAAGAATGGCTGGTACGACTGCACCGAATTCACCCAAAAACCAGGCAGAGTTGTCCTTTTCGGTTGTTATCGGCCCAAAGAACTTCTGCAGAAAGACATTGTGACTCATATGAAAAATAACTGCAGGCCACAAGCTATTGGTTTTCAACCTGAAGTACGTCATGATAATTGACATAGACACTATGCAAAGCGTGAAGCACACCAGTTGGTAAATAAAAGGGGTAGCCTCACTTCCATACAATCCCATAAACATCAACGGCCAGTGCCACACGGCCCAGAGCATGCCGGAAACCAGAGCAACACCAGTGAAGGGCATCAGCTTTGACAGTTCAGGAACAAGTAGCCCACGCCAACCCAGCTCTTCACCCAACACTGAGGGCAGAAGCAAAACAAAACTGACGGTTGCTGTCATCAGAAAATGAAACGCAATTACAGCAGCGTTTGACCAGGTCCCCAAGTTGTAACTTTCTTTTTGTTCCAGCACGAACGCCGAGTCGTACCAACCACCGACACCGGAAGCCCAGATGAGGCCGTAGGCTACAGCGGCATAGCCTAAAGGCAAAAAGTAACTGAGGCCGTGAAACTTCCAGGGCCCCCAATGCCAACCCAAACCTCGCAGATTCGTCCGTGTTAAAAGGCATGTGAGGATCGCGGCCAACCCAACAGATAACATCAATGGAGTCGCACTGCTAAGGCGAAATATCAGCCAGACCCCAATTGTGTAGAGGGCTACTGTCAGAGAGAGAAAAACTCCAATGATCACGACGGGGCTTTGAGGTGCTTTCATGTATGCATTAAGCCTGAAGCTGAACAATTAACATAACGTCTGAATTAACCGGCGCCGGCATCGCCGGCGTCCGAGTTTAATGATTTGTTATACGGCGCCAACACGAAGACACTTAGCGGCAATAGGCCAGCAATAATGAAGGTGTTCGCGTTTATCCAGCCGCCACTCGCTGAACTAGACGCCACATAGATAAGCGAAACAACAGCACCTACAAATGCTGCCGGAAGTGCTGCCTTGCCCACGACTTTCGTGAGAATAAAGCCGACCGACAGCGCAAAAAGAACTGCCGGTAATTCCATAGCGACATTCCATAGAAAAGTACCCAAGCGCAACTGATCTTCGGCAAATACTTGATACCACTCAGGCCATGCAATGGAAAAAGTTTTTGCGAAAGTGAGTGTGACTAGCCAGGCATACATAATGCCTCCCAGCACCCCAGTGACTATCCAACGCAGTTTATCCATAGCTGTATAACTACATTTATATTCAAAAAGTGATATAACACGCAAACCTGCGTAAATATTGACCACTTGACGATTATGTTTCCACTATTATCAGGTGGTTAACACCTTGATCAACCCTGTGCTAACGGGGATTCGACCCTGTTAATCCCGCGATTCAGGGGATAACGGAGCCAAGTTTAGCAAATGCCAGTCGCTACGTACGGCTATTTGATTGAGAGTAATCCAGTCAGTTTCAGGGGCAGCTCCTGGCCGTTAGCAGAAGTTCGTAGTGCATGAAATGATGCCTTCTGAATGTCTGCGCTCAGGAGCGGACTACTGCCCAACTCGAGTGCTTATGACGACTTCCATAAGTTGCCATTCCAGTAGGGCTCATCGTCGAAAAGTCGCACTTGAAATAATGATTCGCACACATACAAGCGTGTTACCGGGTACTCATATACTTATCAATGGCGTCAATGAGCGCTACCTGATGGCAAAATTATTCATAACGGTCTATAAACAAAAATCCAATAACCTCCTTATCAGGTAGCGGCGATGGCACGTCGTGTGTATTCTTTAACGTAGTTACTGGATGGTAGATGACACGATGATAGAAACTGTAGTTAATTGGATACTCCCTTCACTTTTTGTGGCAATGCTTATCTGGACTATCTGGATGTGGCGACAGCTGGAAAACGCACATCGTTTGATCGCCATCATTCCGCTGATCATCATTCTTTATGTCATTGTTAGGTGACGAAGCCGTTAGTTACCGACCTTGGCCGCAAGCTGCTCAGCATGCAGCCATCCACTCCAACTCTTAAAAGGAGGTAAATCAAGATGGATTCATTTATGACATTGAGTTGGGCGTCACCGATTGGGCTCGGTGTTTTTCTCGCCGGTGCAGGTGTTTTTTTGTGGGGGCTCGGAAAGACGGGCTGGTTTAGCGAAAAATAAATCCGTTAGAGCCAAACGGTGGGGCCGGGCTTACGCCACGCGCCGGCTCCGGGAGCTTCGTTTTAACCAATCGAGTCAATAACGCATGGTATTAAGGTCAAACCAGCGACCAACGGATTGTTAGTCCGGTTGACGCACCCCTTGCTCAAATTCGAATGCGGTGACGCACTCAGGCAGATCGTAAAACAGGGGCGCGCGGCCACCCATGCGACCACCATAATCTGCATAGAAGGTTTCGCACTCCTTTTGGCTGGGAAGCTCCTTGTTGGCCACGCAGTCTTTGACAAAACGGGCTCTCATTGGGGCCAGCTTTTTCTCCCGGGCGACCTCGCATGCAGCGTCCAGTCGCGTCTGTTTCTCTTTCCGCGTTTCCTTCTTGGCAAGGGCGGGGCTCGAGAGCACCATGACCAGCGCACTGATTATCAGGACTTGAATGTTCTTCATGTTTCCTCCGGATTCTCAAAACAAGCAGGGATATGCCGGCTTATAACTCATCCTCTTCGACCCATTTACGGACCTTTGGTGCCCGATAGGTGGTGAAGCGGTCGAGCAAGTCCACGGGATCGTGTCCATGCATGAGCATCGGGCGGCAAACCTGTTTGACGAATTGTTGTTCAAAAGACTCTTCCAGGAAGTCAATTAAACCGTTGTAATAACCCTCGACATTGAGCAGTGCACAGGGTTTTTCATGGAAACCCAGCTGTGCCCAGGTGAGTATTTCGAAAATTTCCTCCAGCGTGCCCCAGCCGCCCGGCATGGCGATGAAGCCATCGGCGAGTTCCGCCATCATGGCCTTGCGTTCATGCATGGAACTGACGATGTGCAGCTCACTGAGGTTCTGGTGTGCAACTTCTTTGACCGCAAGGCTTTCTGGTATGACGCCAATGGCCTCCTGACCTCCGGCAAGGACGGCGTCAGCGATCGCGCCCATAACGCCAATCGCGGCGCCGCCGTACACCAGTCCGATTCCACGCGCGCACATGACCTTCGCGAGCTGATTTGCAGCTTCCATATAAGCGGGGTTCCTGCCCGGGCTTGAACCGCAGTAGACGCATATTCTCTTCATCGTTACAGGTCCTCGGGTGTAAGGCGTTCCAGCAATATCTTATCCATTAATGTGGCCCAGGGAAAAAGCGGCCCGGGATCAACTTTGCGCCTGATCATAACCCTGGGGTCATCTTCAGCGGCTAACTGCGCGGTATCCAGATTTTCGTGTCCGGTGACACCTTCCAGTCCCGGCAGTTGCGCGACAAGCTGGTTCAGTAAACTGGCCAGGGCGTCGATTTGTTGACCCGGATAGGGGTCGGTCACCTGCTGATGACCAGACTGGTACCAGTGCGGATAGCGCCCCAGGTTAACCAGTTCTATGCCAATGCTTTCGGCGTTGAAGCCCCTGACGTGGTGGGCGATCCTGTCCAGGGGTGCCCATTGCTCGACGCTGCCATCCCGGTCTATGTAAAAATGCCCGCTGTTACCGGTTTGGCTATCCAGATGATGAATTTTCTCACCATAGACCCTTGCCATGGCCATGTCGGGTAATTCAGTGCAGTGAATCACCACCACCTTGATACAGTCCGTGCAGCGGCTTTCGAGGCGCTGCACGTAAGGCAATGGCCGTTGAACAATTTTCAGTGTCATTTTTCCTTCGGGCAGGGACCGATTGTATCGCCGTGGTTCTGATGCATTATCAGGTCGCCGGAAGTCACAGCCATGGTGCGGCCCTTGTGACAGACGTGGTGCTGGCCATATTGGCGCTTGGATACATCATCGCTGGCGCAACCGTTCAAAAGCGCCAGGCATAAAAGCAGCGGGACTGCCTGTTTAACGGGCTTCCACGTGATTCGCAAGGCCGACACTTTCGGTTAGCCCTGCTGCAATAGAAAACGCAGGTCCATGATTGCCGCGTTGGCCCTTGAGATGTAATTGGCCATGACCAGCGAGTGATTGGCGAACGCGCCAAACTTGGCTCCGTTCAGCACCATGGGTGCATGTAGCGGCTCCTGGGTCGACTCGAGCTCGCGAATGATCTGGCGAAAACTGATAAGGGCGTTTTTCTTGCGCAAGACATCGTCGAAATCCACCTCCATCGCCTTCAGGAAATGAACCAGTGCCCAGGTGCTGCCGCGGGCTTCATAAAATACGTCGTCAATCTGCAGCCACGGCGTTTTGACATCCATCTCACCGGGGGCAGCGGTAGATTGCGTCGCGGCGCTGTCGCCGGACAGATCGGTGTTCAGGCGCTCCTGGCCGACGCTCGCCGAAAGCCGCTGTGATAACGAGCCAAGGCGCTTTTCAACCAGTCCGAGCCAGCTGGCGAGATTATCGGCGCGGGCATAAAACTGGGCGTCGGCCTGGGCAGGGTCTGACAGGCGCATCAGGTACGCTTCCAACCTGGTCATGGCCTTCTCGTAGCGGCCTTCGGTATCCGGTGGGAACCAGCGGTCGTTGGCGTAGTGGAACAGCGGGTCGGCCTCCATCAGGTCGATGTCCTCGGTCGACTGCGTTTGGGAGCGGCTGAAGTCGTTGCGCATCGTGCGGGCCAGATCCCTGACCTGGGTCAGGGCGCCAAACTCCCAGTTGGGGACGTTGTCGAGAAATACCCATGGCGGCATGATGTCATTGGACATGTAGCCACCGCGTTTACTGAGCAGGGTGTTGGCTACTTCAATCAGGGTAGTCGTGGTGGTTGCACCGGTAACATCCGCGTGATTGTGCGCTTGAGCGTGCAGGCGCGCGTACTCGATCGGATCGAACATATCCGGTTCGTCGTTGTACCAGAACATCATGGCGGCGCAGATCACGATCAATGCGACCGGGATCCAAATCAGTAGTTTCTGTTTCATGGCTTGAAGATAACAGATTTTGAGTCAGAAGAATGTGCCGAAAGTTACCTGATCTTAGCAAGCTGTTGTCCACAGCAGAAAGCTTTCACTTAATCAGGCGCCGACAAAGCCGGGTTTAATTGACTCCCGGACCAATGGCACCAGGTTTTCAACGTTCTGTGACTTTTCTCCGATAATGGCTGCCGAGCCGTGCTCAAGGCTGACCAGCAGGGCATGCATCTGCTCGAACTCGACCCTGTTCCCGTCGTCGACCTGGGTTTCGGGCATGAAAATGATGGTCATTGGACCCTGATCCGTGCTCACAACCATGTGTGCACCACGCCCATCCGGTGTGGGACAAAACTTGATAAAGGTAACGCGGCCCAATAACTTCTGATCCGCTTCTGCATCCAGCCTGGCCATGATCCTCTGAACATCCTGGCCGGGTACCGGGCTGTCGGCCTGCGCCACGAGCTTACTGCCATCGTGTGAATAGTGATCGGCGACATAAGCTTCAACGCTGTCCCACTGGTGGGATTGTTTCCACACCAGGCCGGCGGCGCCAACAGCGATCAGCATGCTGGCGGCGATGGCCAGGGGCATCCAGCGTCTCTGTTTGGGGGCTTGCCGGCTGATGGCCTTGATATCGGCGAGCAGTTCGGTTGGCGCTTCGATGTTCAGCGCGCCCTGGAGTTTTTCTTCAAAGGCCTCGGCTTCGGCGGCAGCGGCCTCGAACTCAGCTGAAGACTGGCGCGCACGCAGCGTCTCGGGTTCCCGGTTCAGGGGATCCGCGCCTATGAGTTTTTTGAACTCAGAAAAGTTCATGGACATTGCCCGTTACTCCATCTTTCTGCAGTTGTGCCTTCAGTTTTTCCCGGGCCCGGAACAGTTGCGTCATTACCGCGCTCTTGCTAATTCCGAGTTGTTCAGAAATCTCTGCACAGCTATGTCCAAATACCACCTGTAATAAAAGAGGATCACGGTATTTGGGCTCAAGTTTCAACACACCTTTGCGCAACACTTCCCGTTCGGCTTGCGCATCAGGCTCCAGTTCATCGTCATCAACGACGACGACTTTATCGACGTCGGTAAATTTCGGCACCTTGCGCTCGAAGGTGCGGGCATATTCCCGCCGCAATATCGTAATCAACCAGCTCTTGGCGGCAGCACCGTCTTTAAGGCTGTCCAGCGCGCGCCATGCCCGGAGAAAAGTTTCCTGGACCAAGTCTTTGGCCAGCGCATCGTTGCCGCATTTCCACATGGCGTACCGGTACAAATCAGTCGAATAGGCTTCCGCCAGTTCATTGAAACGACGGGTACGTTCCGTGTCAGTCATCATGACCGGATTCCACGTGTTTTTATTTCACTCGATTGCAATTATTTAAACCTTTGTTCACGCCTTGGGGTGTCTCATATGGGATAATACAGTCTAAGTAGAAAGAAACCCAATCGGCTTGAAAAGCGTCAATTTATTCATGACAAAGGTGATTAGTGGCCCCGTTGTGACTAATGGCACTTAATTTGCAGCCCCGAAACACGGCAGTCTGTGCCATGCCTCATCAAAGGCAGGTTATAATGCCGGGCTCGATGTTTATCTGGGTACAGAGAACCCACCGGTGAGAAGAAAGGATGAGTATGAATTTCGAACAAGCACGCTTCAACATGGTAGAGCAGCAGGTCAGGCCCTGGGAGGTTCTCGACCCACGCGTACTCGAACTGCTGGAGAAAACCCACCGTGAGGATTTTGTGCCGGTGAGATACCGAAAGATGGCCTTCGCGGATTTTGCAGTCCCGCTCGACCATGACCAGAGCATGATGAAGCCCGTGGTCGAGGGACGCTTGCTACAGTCTCTGGAGCTCAAGGAAGATGAGACCGTGCTCGAGATCGGAACCGGCAGCGGGTTCATTACCGCCTGCCTGGCACAGATGGCAAAACGTGTTGTCAGCGTCGATATCCACGAGCAATTCACCACCGAGGCCGAAGCCAAGCTGAAGGATAAAGATATCCACAACGTGGAACTTGAAACCGGTGACGCCATGAGCGGGTGGCAGCCTGAGCAGGCGCATGACGTGCTGGTCGTGACTGGTTCTGTCGATGACGTTCCGGATCATTTCCGTGGCTGGGTTAATCCGGGTGGCCGTATGTTCGTGGTTTGCGGAGACGCTCCGGCGATGGAGGCAAAACTGTTGACGAAGCTGAATGCAACGGAATGGCGCGAAGAAAGCCTGTTTGAAACAGACCTGCCGAGACTGATCAATGCCGGTAAAGCGCCGGAATTTGAATTTTAAGGGATACCAGGAGTTAGTTATGCAGTTCAAAACCAGGCACAAGCTTGCATTGGCCGCAACATTCTTAGTTTCATCCCCGGCTTTTGCCGTGGACCTGATTGGCGTTCATGACCTCGCAGCCCGGAATGATCCCGCGTTGCAGGCTGCTGCCTTTCGTAAAGAAGCCACGGGTGAAAACGAGCGCCAGGCTTGGTCAAACCTCTTACCGTCACTCTCGGGTTCAGCATCACAGACCTGGGGAAGCAGCACAACGTCTGTTTCCGGAACCCAGGTGGATGACAGCGACACCGACAACTCGTCGTGGGGCTTCAGTCTGCGCCAAGCGCTATATGACCAGAGCAACTATGAGCAACTGGACATCGCGCGCGGGCAGGTAAGCCAGGCAGATGCGATTTATAACATTGCCTACCAGGATTTCCTGGTCAGGGTGGCCGGCAGCTACTTCGCTGTCCTGACGGCGCAGGATGGCGTCATTTTTGCCGAGGCTGAGGAAAAGGCCCTGCAGCGGCAGTTCGAACAGGCCGAACAACGTTTTGAAGTGGGGTTAACCGCAGTTACTGACGTGCACGAAGCTCGCGCAAGTTATGACAACGCCCGTGCCCGAGCCATTGTTTCGCGGAATAATCTTGCCGATACCAAAGAGGCGCTCTATGAACTGACCAGGCAATATTTCGATGATATTGATCCATTACAGGAAGTGTTGCCACTGGTAAAACCGCTGCCGGAAAACCCGGCAGAATGGGTTGATATAGCGATGCAGTACAATCCGTCGGTTGTGGCGGCACACAAAAGTGTTGAGATAGCTGAAGCGACTACCCGGTTAAACCGGGCTGGCCATTTTCCAACCCTGGACCTGACAGCCGGCTACACCAGCTTCACCAACAATGAGTATGTTCTCAGGGATGATTTTCAACGACCGATCGCCACCACCGATTTGACCAATAAGGACCAGCGCATCGGCCTGCAACTCACCGTGCCCATTTACCAGGGCGGCGTCGTCTCGTCACGTACACGGCAGTCCCGTGATTTACTCAATGCGGTTAGCGAAGACCTCGAGCAACAGCAAAGGGCCGTTGTCAGGGCGACCAACAATGCTTACCGGGCGGTCATTGCAGGTATAGAGCAGGTAGGTGCGTTCAACCAGGCGATGGTTTCTGCTGAGAGCGCGCTCGAGGCCACCCAGGCCGGTTTCGAGGTTGGTACCCGTACCATCGTGGATGTCCTGATCGCCCAGCAACGCTATTTCCAGGCGCAACGGGACAACTCCCTCGCACGCCATACCTATGTCGTCGATCATTTGCGTTTGAAAGCCGCCGCGGGTGTATTGGTGGCTGATGACCTGGCGAAGGTCAACGCAATCCTGGAGTAAAGCAGGCGCCCCTAAGCACGGCACAAGCACCTTCATTACGATATGCAGCGTCGTCCCCGCGCAAGCGGGGATGAAGTTGAAACAAGCTTTTTATTGAAGTTCTAAAGCAGCTTCTCGATTGCCTTCATGGTCAAGTCGACCGCCCCCCTGTTTTTATCAACCAGCGCCCTGGCGGCCTGCCCCATGCGGTCACGCTGAGCGCCCTTGGTGAGAATGGATTCAGCGGTTTCCTTCAGACCCTGCTGATCTTTGACCTGCCGGGCTGCACTGCACTGCAGCAGCTGGCTGGCGATTTCCTTTGCGTTGACCATGTTTGGACCCATCAGGACCGGCTTGCCCAGAGCCGCAGGTTCCAGCGGGTTATGCCCGCCCTGATCACCCATGCTGCCGCCGACAAAGGCGACGTCACCGAGTGCGTAATAGGTCATGAGCTCGCCGATGGAGTCAATGACAAAGCACTGGGTTTCACGGGAACAGACCTCACCCTCGCTACGCAACGCGGTTCGCAGACCGGCAGCTTTTGCCAGTTGGGTGGCCCGCGCGAAACGCTCCGGGTAGCGTGGCGCCAGCACCAGCAGGGCGTCCGGCAGACTGGCCAGCAATCCCACAAACGCAGGGATCACGACGTTTTCATCCGCTTCGTGGGTGCTTCCAGCCACCAAAACCGGCCTCTCACTGCCAAGCCGTGACCGCAATGCACTGGCTGTCTCTTCCAGGCTGGCCGGAGTGACCAGGTCAAACTTGAGGTTGCCGGTCATATCAACGTGTTGCGGTTCGATGCCGCATTTGACCAGGCGTTCTGCGTCAGCGCTACTCTGCGCCCCGGCCCAGCTGACACTCTGCAAAACCTCCGAAACGAAACCCGGCAGGCGCTGAAACTGCCTGACCGAGCGCTCCGAAAGGCGGGCATTCGCCATTAACAGTGGTGTTTGCCGGCGCTTTGCCTGCAGGTAAAGGTTCGGCCAGATTTCCGTTTCCATGACAATGATCAGGCGTGGCTGCAGGCGGTTAAAAAAGCGCGTAACGGCGCCGGGCAGGTCAAGCGGAATATAGCTGTGAAACACCCTGTCGCCCAGCTCACTGGTTACGCGCGCCGAACCGGTCGGGGTCAGCGTGCTAACGGTCAATGGTAGCCCGGGGTGGTTCTTGAGCAGGGCCTTGATCAGGGGACTGGCAGCATTGAACTCGCCAACAGACGCCGCATGCACAAGTATGCCGCCCGGTTTAAACGGTCCGGAAACAAAGCCGAATCTTTCGCCCCAGCGCCCCAGGTAAGCGCGATCTCTAAAACCGCGCAAGACGAAGTAAAGCAGCACGAATGGCGTACAGAGCAAAATGACAAGCGAATACAAAACGCGCACGGTCTAGCCCGGCTTGGGGTCAATGACTGCTGCCCACAACCCAAATAAAATCCAGATCAGGGACGACATGTAGGTGCCATACAGTGCAAAGTGAGAGTTGAGCGGAAACAACACCAGCGCCAGCGCCAGGGCAAAAGGAAAGGCTTCGGTGCGGCGCGCGGGCGTCAAACCCCGCCAGAAGCGCAAGACCAGCACAAGGCCGGCCAACATACCCAGCAAACCGATGCTGCCGGTGTCGGCCATGACTTCGAGCACCAGGTTGTGGGCATGGGTCGCGCCGGACTTACCCCCCGAGGCTCGAATGTGTACGTCGTCTTCCGCTGCATATTCCATGTAGGCTTTTGGAAAAGCCCGGACCCCGACCCCGTTAACCGGGTGGGCGCTGTACATGCTCAGACTGGTGTTGAAAATCGGCATGCGCTTACTACTGGCGGCACTCACGGCAGCCTTCGAGCCCTGTGTTATCAACAATGACTGATCCAGCCTGGCCTGGAAAAGCGGCGAAACCAGGTATGCGCCTATGATGGCCGTAAAGACGAATACGGGAATCGAAAGGGACGCTTTTCTCAGCTCCCTGTTTTCCCGCCTGAACATCAACCACATATACACGAGCAGAACCAGGCCCATGATCAGCCAGCCCGCGCGCATACCGGCGATCAGCACGGCTCCCAGCGTCAGCGTGAAGGCGGCTACCCAACCCCAAGGCGGCCAGTGCCGGCGGGCATGTTCGAGCAGCAACGGCGAGAGCATGGCCAGCGTCGGTCCGAAAAACTGGTATTTCTTGATGAACATGGCGTTGAGGCGGTCCGGGTTCATGGCGATTCCAAAGATATCGGTACCGAAAATCAGCTGGATAAAACCATCGACAGCCCAGAACACCAGTATGAATGATGTCCAGCGTATTACCCGCCAGCGCGCTGAGTCAGCGTGTAAAAGTACCGCCATGCTGAGGGCCGCGGCCAGGAACCTCAGCGCGGCGATCGAACTCGTCCAGCTCTTTTGCGGCAAAAAGGAATCAAAGCTGGAAGCCACCATCGGTAGCCAGAAGCACAGAAAAATGGGTACGACGATAATCGACACCTGCTTGATACGGTGACGGTGTTCTTTATTACGGGCCAGAACTGGCAGGCAGAGCGCGAAAGCCGACAAGGGAATTTCGGCCAGCCTGCCGAACGGTAAGAGGGCGAAAAATGATACGGCCAGCCAGCACGGCCAGTCAGCCTGTAGTCGCTTCAGCAGTAGTTTCATCCGTCTTCCTTCTCCAGTGCGGCCAGGTACAGGCTCATGGTCTGCTCCATAGAGCTTTGCAGAGAAAAAGCGTCACTGTTTTCAACATCGGGTGGATGGTCCAGGAAATCCCGTGTCCTCTGTACTAACGCGGGCAGGTTATCCGGGTCCACGGCACCCTGCGGAAACATCTCGCGCAGAATTTCCCGCACGCCGCCATGATCCCAGGCGATCACCGGTATGCCGAGGCACAGGGCTTCCGGCACGGTCCTGCCAAAGGCTTCCGGCGGATCGCTACAGAGGTTGAAAACGATGCTGGATGCCGACATCCAGTCCCGCATATCTGTCCTTGCACCGCAAAATGTCAGTTTATCACCCAGCCCGTAACGCTCGGCGAGGCCTTCGAGTTCATTGATATAGCGCGACCCCGGCCTGGCCCTGCCAAGTATCACCGCATGGATGTCCGTATATTCAGCATGCAGCACGGACAGTAGTTCGATAAATGTCGCATGGCCCTTGTAGCGCGACAGGCGGCCGGGCAGCAACAGGATGCGCTTGTCGCGGAGTTCAGGAAACTCACTGTAGGTTTTCTGCAGCCATTGGGCACCTAGCCGGTAGCCAAAGGGAAAGTCCCGGCGGCTGGTGCCGCCGTGAATCGTGTGCAAGTTCGGAAAATCGGCAGGCAGGTAATTTTTTAACGTGTAATCACGAATGTGTTCGGAGACAGCAACTACGTGATCCCCGCGCGCCATTACCGCGCTGTAAAAGCTGACCGAGTACTGACCATGCATGGAGGTGATCAAAACAGGCCGACGGGCCGCTGGAATTTTACGCATCGCCAGGTGGCATATCCAGGCCGGCAAACGTGAATGAACATGCACGATGTCGGCGGGGTTTTCCAGCAACCACGAGCGCAGTAGTTTGATATAGCGCAGCGTACCCAGGCGCTTGCGGCCCACTGGCCAGTCAAGCAGTTCGGCACCGGCGGCATGAACGCGATCTGCCAGTGGCCCGTCTGCAGCCACGACCGTTACCCGGTGACCCGCGGCACGCAGATACTCGGTAATTTCGACGGCGACCATTTCGGACCCGCCTATGCCGAGCGACACCAGGGCCTGTACTACGTGCATGGCGGCAGGAGCCTGTCGGGCCTAATCAGTCAATACGTAATGTGTACCACAGTACGGACAACT
>JABDPJ010000317.1 GCA_013042835.1 Lysobacterales bacterium | reverse complement strand
AGATCAGGCTCCGCGGCCCGGACCGGTGTAACTGTCAGTGGAAGACACAGCAATATAATCAGCCAATGGGAATATTTGAATGCAATCAACAGTTTCATGACTCTCTTTGGAATGACCGAACCGTAAGCAATATTAGCATGAAAAAGCGAAGGCACACGGCCCTACCAACAGTTGTTTTTTACTGCACCGACACGCGTTGATCGACGCGTTTGCAGCCTGGCTTCTACTGACTGCCAGGATTGCCCTGGCCGGATATCTAAGGCACTGGGCTAAGGAAATGTCACAGCACGGGCAAATTTACCGCTTGCCAATCCGCCTGCTCCAGTTGCCAGTCCCCGCCGTCGCGGCGCCATTGTGTTTCAACGTCAAACAACTGGCCATTTTCCGGTAACAGACCACCGCCACCGGTTACCAGCACACGAAACTGAGCCGACGCTGCGCCTGCGCCGGTTTCCTTGACAAAAATGGGAAAAAGCTGCGCCCGCAGACGACGGTTCTGGTTGATCTGGAATATCATGAAGCGATGGAATTCACGTCGATCCATTGAACCATGCTGGGCACCGAATGAATCTGCAACGTAGCCCATGAATTCAAGGTGAAGCCCTTCTTCAGCAGCATATTCCATGTTGCGGATCGTGGCGATAACCTGTTGCTCCACGCTCAGTTCTTCACTGCAACCGGCAGATAACAGGGCCACCAATAGCAGGCAGAAAGCAAACCTCATACTTAACTCACTGCTCTTCTGTGAGGTAACGCTCGAGCAGGTGGGAAGAGACCACGATCAGGTCATGCTCGGTCACAAGACCATGCAGTTTTCCATCATCAACGACCGGCAGGCATGCCACCCTGGCCTTACGCATCAGGCGTATTGCTTCCACGGTCGTTGCGTCCGAGCCAATCGTCACCGGGTTCTTGGTCATGATTTCCTTGACGGTCACCCTGTGCTCACGCCCGATCCGGCCCTCAGCGACCAGGCGCAATAGTGCCCGGTGGGACACCAGGCCGACCAGTTCACCGTCATCGCCCTCAACTGGAACGTGCCTTACATGGCGCCAATCCATCAGGGTAGCGGCGAAATCCACGATGTCATCCGGACGCACGGTAAACAGGTCGGTGGCCATGAACTGGGAGACTTTCAGGTAGCTCTCGCGCCAGTTCTGTTGTTCGCAAAAATCTGCCAACACCCATTTGGAAATTGGACGCCCGGTAGTCTGCTGTTCGACCATGCTACTGACCAGACACCGCATGCGCTGATCATCCGTCCCGCGCCCGTGCATTTCATTGAGGGATTCAAGCGCCCAGCGTGCACCGTTCCTGCGCGTCGCCACGCGGTCGCGCAAAACCCCCAGGTAACGGTCAATATCCTTTTTATCCACTCCGTATTTGTTTAAACCATGCTCGGCCAACGGCAAAAGCTCCGTAAGAATCAGCTTTCGTGCAGGCATGTGCTTGTCGCCGAACCAGTTCATCTGGGCGCGGATACCATCCCGGGCAGCCGCCATGAAATTGGCCTTGACATCGTCAAAAGTCAACAACTCGCGGACATCATCGTACTGATCCGCCATACCAGCCATCATGCCGACAAAAAATGCTGTGTTTGCTATCTCATCCAGTACCGTCGGGCCCGACGGGATGACGCGGTTTTCGATGCGCAAGTGGGGAATACCTTTGTGTACGCCATAGCACGCCCTGTTCCAGCGGTATACGGTGCCATTGTGCAGGCACAGCGCCTTCAGTTTGGGTGCGATGCCCTGGGCCACCATCGCCAGGGGGTCGTCCTCGGTTTCCGTGGTCAGAATCACCCGGAAACGGGCAATGTCTTCCTTGAATATTTCCGTCACCGAATCGTCGACCCAGTGGTTGCCGAAATGGACCCTCGGTTTGAGCCCCCGGGCCTGATGAGTCGTCGAACGGGCATCAACGGAGTACTCGAAAACTGAAATCCGTGTTTCGTGCCAGAGTCTTTTGCCCAGCAAAACGGGCGAATTGACCGCTGCAGCCAACAATGGGCCTGTGACGACCTGGGCGATATTGTAAAGGCGAGCAAAGTCTTGCGGGCTGACCTGAAAATGGACCTGGAAACTCGTGTTGCACGCCTCCAGCATCAGGTTGTCATGTTTAACCACCAACTGGTCAGCGCCGTTAATAGTGAACTGGAGGTCGTGCCCGCGAAGCGCCATGATCGCATCATTGAGGGCGTGGTAACGTGGGATGGGAACCATGGAATCCAGCCCCAGGTTCTCCTTCGTCAGTGTTGGCAGAATGCCCACAAGGGCAATTTCACTGCCGCACTTGTGTGCCGCTTCGCGCGCCTTGGCATACACCTCCTGCGCTTCGGCCTCCATGCGACTCAGGCAATCCGACTGCAGTTTCTGCACCGACAGGTTTGCCTCGATGTTGAACAAACCCAATTCATGGGTAAACCTGTCGTCATCAAGTTTTTCCAGCACATCAAGTCCGGTCAGGGCCGGCTTGCAAGCCTCATCGATCAGAAACATCTCCTGCTCAGCCCCGATGCGGCTGACCCCCGACTCCACCATGCCTTTTTCGAGCATCGCTTCCAGGGCTCTCACCTCCTCCAGCAGGGACTTCATGAACGCCTGGCGATCAGATTCACTGGCGAATTGTTCTATATTTTGTTCACCCATCCGGTGGTGCCTTGAGCTGCTGTCTGGGTCATGATAATAAACACAGGTAAACTGGTCGGCAAACAAAAGTTGTAAAACATCTGCGCCAAGTCATTTATCATGCAGGGGTAATACGTAAGTGTTGATCAGTTTATTTCGTTTTGATTGTAGCAAAGAGAGGTGTCACAAGTGATGGAAAAACCCTGGTTAAAAAGTTATCCGCCGGGAGTGCCCGAAAATATCGACTTGGGTGAATTCAGTTCAATAGCAGACGTCCTGGAACAGAGTTGTGATAAGTACAAGGACCGCATGGCCTATCACAACATGGGCGCGGAACTGAGTTATTCCGACCTTGAGTACCTGACCAGAAATTTTGCCGCCGCCCTGCAGGAAATGGGCCTGCAACAGGGGGACCGCATTGCCCTGATGATGCCAAACATTCTGCAGTATCCGGTGGCGCTTTTCGGCGCACTGAGAGCGGGACTGGTTATTGTCAACACCAACCCCATGTACACGGCCCGTGAACTTCGTCACCAGTTGGTCGATGCCGGCGCCAAGGCAATCGTGGTGGTTGAAAACTTTGCCTCGGTGCTGGAAAGCGTCCGGGACGATGTTCCGCTGGAGCATATTATTACCACCGGCGTAGGCGACCTGTTGGACTTCCCGAAATCCTTGTTGGTCAATTTTGTCGTCAAATACGTCAAGAAAGGCGTTCCGGCCTGGCAGCTGCCTGGCTCTGAAAAGTTTCAGGATGTGCTGGACAAGGGTTCAAAACTGCCTCTGCGGCCGGTAAATATTGCCTTTGAGGACGTGGCTTTCCTGCAATACACAGGCGGCACCACGGGTGTCGCAAAAGGTGCAATGCTGACCCACCGGAATATTGTTGCCAACCTGTTACAGGCCAGGGCCTGGTTGGCTCAACTGGATGATTCCCAGGAGATCATCATCACGGCTTTGCCGCTCTACCATATCTTTGCGCTGACCGCGAACTGTCTTACTTTTATCTATCTTGGCGGCAGTAACATTTTGATTACCGACCCGCGCGACATGCCCGGTTTTGTCAAGGAGCTGAACCGCCATCCTTTTACGGCTTTAACCGGTGTCAACACCCTGTTCAATGCACTCTTGCATACGGATGGATTTGCAGAACTTGATTTCTCGACGGTCAAGATGTGCCTGGGCGGCGGCATGGCGGTGCAAAAAGCAGTTGCTGAACAATGGAAGAAAGTCACGGGCGTGACGCTGGTCGAAGCTTACGGCCTGACGGAGACCTCCCCGGCTGCGTGTATCAACCCGGTGACGCTAGAGGAATACAATGGCTTCATCGGTTTGCCTATTTCCTCCACCGAAGGCGCCATCAAGGGCGATGATGGTCAATTCCTGCCGGCAGGTGAAGCCGGTGAGCTTTGTATCCGCGGCCCGCAGGTCATGAAAGGCTATTGGCAGAGGCAGGAAGCTACCGATGAAGTAATAGACCCGGATGGCTGGTTACACACCGGTGATATCGCCTGCATGTCAGACGCTGGTTTCTTCAAGATCGTCGACCGCAAAAAGGACATGATCCTGGTGTCCGGGTTCAACGTATACCCGAACGAAATTGAAGACGTTGTGGCGCTCCATCCGAAGGTGCTGGAAGTAGCTGCGGTCGGCATGCCGGATGAGAAGTCCGGTGAAGTCGTCAGTTTGTTTATCGTCAAGAAAGACCCGTCACTGACCGAGCAGGAAATCAAGGCTTTTTGCAAAGAGAACCTGACCGGCTACAAACGTCCGCGTTACGTGGAATTTATGGACGAACTGCCGAAAAGCAACGTGGGTAAGATCCTGCGCAGGGAGTTGAGAAAGTCCTAGGAAAAAGCTAATTCAAAGGGGGTTCATATGCGGAAAAGTCTGATTATTCCGTTATTCGCGGCCCTGCTCGCGTATGCATATTTTGACATCAAGGACGAATCGATTTCGGCGCCAAACGCCTGGTCGACCGGCGTCGGGAACACGATCCAGCAAGCCTTTGTCAATGAACTCAGTGATATCCAGGTACAGGGAAAGGGCGTCGTGGTCAGAATTCTCCCCGATGACCTCGAAGGTTCACGTCACCAGAAATTCATTTTGAAACTCAGTGGGGGACCTTCGCTGCTGGTGGCGCATAACATTGACCTGTCCCGCCGGCTTGAGGGCCTGGCCAAGGGCGATGTGGTGGAATTCAATGGTGAATATGAGTGGAATTCACAAGGCGGAGTTCTGCACTGGACGCACGACGACCCGGATAACCGCCACGTCGGCGGCTGGTTGAAATACAAAGGCATGGAATACCACTGACAGCAAACAGTGGCGCAATCATTACTGCTTGCCGTTTTTGTTGGCCGAACGCATTGCCAGCGCATGGATGGCTTTCTCATCCCCATAGCGACGTTTGATCTCATCCACGGTCCGGTCCAGGGCTTGTTGCGCGGCCGTATCGTATTCAATTCCGTGCATATCGCGTTTTTCAAGTCCACTGACCCCCAGCCCCAATAACCTGACTGGTGTATTGATATGTTTTTGCAGCCACGTTGCCAGCAGGTTACGGGCATGTTTGAAAACGACCTCCGTGCTGGCCGTCGGCGCCTTTAGGCTATGGCTGCGTGTAACGGTGCGAAAACGCGTGTCACGGACCTTGATCTGAATGGTTCTTGCCCGCAGGCCATGCGCGCGTAAACGGCCGCTTACCGACTCTGCCTGACGTTGCAATTCAGCGAACAGTTCCCTGGACTTGACGATGTCCTGCGCAAAAGTCACCTCGCGACTGAGTGATTTGTCCCCCCTGCTGGCGACGACTTCACGCTCATCCTCGCCCCGGGCCAGGGCAAGAAAATGCCCGGTTCGCTTACCCAGAACCGGCGCAAGTATGGCCGGGTCCGCCTTGCGCAGTTGGCCAATGGTCAGGATCCCCAGTTTGCGAATCCCGGGCAGGGTCCGTTTGCCGATACCCCAGATACGGCTGACCGGCATCGGATCGAGAAAAGCACGCACCCCATCACGGGGAACATGGACAAAACCTTTTGGCTTGCCCGCATCGGACGCCAGTTTTGCCAGGTACTTGTTATGCGCCATCCCCACAGAGGCATGCAATCCTGTCCGCTTCAGTATCTTCTCGCGCAAACTGGCGCCAATGGTCTCAATACTGCCGAACAGGGCCAGGCTACCGGTTACGTCAAGAAAAGCTTCATCCAGCGAAAGACCTTCCACTTCAGGGGTCAATTCCCGGAATACGTTGAACACCTGGGCAGAAATCTCCCTGTAGCGTGCCATTCTGACGGGTAAGATCACGGCTTGCGGACACAGGCGGCGCGCTCGGCTGATAGGCATGGCGGAAAATACACCAAACTGGCGCACCTCGTAACTGGCTGCTGCAACTACGCCGCGGTTACCGGTGCCGCCAACGATGACCGGACGGTTGCGGTACTGCGGATGGTCATTTTGTTCGACGGACGCATAGAACGCGTCCATATCCACGTGGATTATGGCGCGTTGCCTGCCGGTATCTGGCTCTGAGGTTGCGATAGGTGTCACAGTGCGTTCATTATATCGGCATGAACAGTACCACCATAGCGTCACCATCCGGACAGGCGGTTCCGCACGAAGAGTTTCCCGTTCTCAAACACGGTCTTTATGCCAACCACGCGGCAATCTCCCCCTGGCCGCGGGTAGCATCACGTGCGGTCGCGGCATTTGCAACGGAGAATTGCAGGAACGGCTCGGCAGCTTACAAGTATTGGCTGCAGCGTGAGTCACAGTTGCGACAGCGGCTTGCTGGCCTCCTCAACGCTGAGTCAGCAGATGATATCGCACTACTCAAAAACACCACGGAAGGCATTTGCACGGTTGCCAATGGCGTCGACTGGCGCCGCGGCGACAACGTGGTTATTCCACAGGACGAGTTTCCATCCAATCGTTTGCCGTGGCTTGCCTTACAGCGCCAGGGTGTGGAGGTTCGCGAGGTCGATATCCGCTCCGCGGATGAGCCTGAACAGGCCCTGCTGGCGCACATGGATGGGCGGACCCGGCTGTTGTCGGTCAGTTCCGTGCAGTGGGTTGACGGCCTGCGCCTGCGTCTTGAAACGCTGGGTCAGGCCTGCCGGGAGAATGGTGTCCTGTTTTTCGTCGACGCCATCCAGCACCTGGGGGCCCTGCGGATTGACGTGGAAGCATGCGGAATCGATTTCCTGGCTGCAGACGGCCACAAATGGTTACTGGCGCCGGAAGGTATCGCCGTTTTCTACTGCCGGCAAGGTGTGCGCGAACAGCTGCGGTTATACCAGCATGGCTGGCACATGGTGGATGAGCCCTATCAGTTTGACCGCCAGCAGTGGCAACCAAGTACGACAGCCATGCGCTTTGAAGCCGGCAGCCCGAACACGCTGGGACAAGTGGCTTTTCACGCCTCTGTCGGTCTTCTGCAACAGGTAGGCATGGCAAACGTGGAAGCCCTGGTAACTGATAATTCCCGCGCATTATCCGCGGGGGTTGAAGATATCGTCGGCCTGGAGCTGGCACGCCCGTTTGATCCCGGGAGAGTGTCCGGAATCGTCAGCTTCAAACCACTGAAAAGGGATTTGACCCGTTTCTACCTGGCCCTGACTGACCGTCAATTGAGTTGCACTATACGCGGAGGCGCAATACGGCTGTCTCCGCATTTTTACCAGGCAGGTGAGCCTGTTGCGCAGATGCTCAATATTCTGGAGGATTTATCTTTCGATAATTCAGATTAAATATATTATATATCTATCTGATTTATATTACATTGTATGCGTGCGTTTTTCTGCTTTAAGTAACTGCGCCAAGTGAGATTCGATAATCGTCCTGGCATGTGCGCCGTCAGACGTATCGCCAAACTGCACGCCGATGCCTGGCCGCCGGTTGCCCTGTGCACCCGGTGGCGTGACCCAGACGACTTTCCCGGGTATGGGCAGACGCTCTTCCAGTTCCATGATGGTCAGTAACAGGAACACCTCATCACCGAGCGCATAACGCTTGGTGCTCTGCACAAAGAGTCCCCCGCCCTGCACGAATGGCATATAGGCGCTATACAACGTTTGCCGGTCCTTGATGGATAGTGAAAGTATGCCCTGCTGCGTCATTATTCAGTCCTCTTTTAAGCCCGTGTCTTCCCTGATTGACTGCCAGATTTTCAGACAGCCTGTTCCGCCCATTTTATCAGCCAATCCTGCAGAAGTAAGTCCCCGCGCACCGGAGTCGCTGACAACTGGCGGTTAATATCCGCCTGTTTTTGTAATTGTAGTAAGGTTTTATCACATAATGCCACATTCTTCTGCAACCAGTTCAACGGCTGGTGGGCCATCTGCGTCTTGACCATCTCACTCGTGCACATGGATATCCAGCGCCACAACTCCTCCGGCTCCAACCCGTCAAGCTGGCTGCTGACCATTGACACCGAGGCCGGCCGGGCGAGCAGTGTCGCAAGCGCTTCACGCACTTTTGCATAGGCATCCAGCTCGGGGGAGTCAAGGTAGCGCAAGGCTCTTAACGGGCTGCCCCCGGCCGCCTGCAGAGCTGCACCAAGCTCATCCGGGGGTTGACTGTTGTTTTTCGCCAGCCAGTTCAGCACGATCCTCTGCTCCGGTTGTTTGACGGAAATACTCTGGCAGCGGCTACGTATGGTAACCGGCAGTTTGCCTGTATCATGGCTCACCAGGATGAGGACCGCATCCCCGGCGGGCTCTTCGAGGCTTTTGAGTAAGGCATTGGCTGCCGCTGGGTGCATACTTTCAGCCGGGCGGATGTAAGCTACTTTCACGGAACTGATAGAGGTCGTGAGATCCAGCCTGGCAATCATGCCCCGTACCTGGTCTACCTTGATCACTTCGCTGCCTTCTTCGGGCTCAAGATTAAAAAAATCCGGGTGGGCGCCGCCTGACAACAATTCGCAGGAACGACAATGCCCGCAGGCGTAGTCCTGGTTTTCAGCACACAAAAGACGGGCGACCATGGCACTCGCCAGGACTGTTTTTCCGCTACCCGCAGGTCCTTCGATCATGAGTGCGTGCGCCAGCCTTCCCGCATCGAGCCTGCGCTTGAAAAACGACCAGTGGGCGCCCAGCCAGGGATAGTCCTCCGGGGACGCCATGCCGCCTGTCCAGGTCATAATCCCAACCCCGCTTGCAGGGTATCTTTCACTTGCTGCCAGACCTGCGCCTCATCCTTGCTGGCGTCAATTATTCGAAAACGCTCGGGAAATGCTGCCGCCCGTTCGAGATATGCGCTCCTGACCCGTTCAAAAAACTGCAGTGACTCAACCTCAAAACGGTCTGCTGCACCCCTTCCGGCGACGCGTTGCATGCCCTGCTCGACCGGAATATCAAACAGCAACGTTATGTCTGGCTGAAGGTCTTTCAACACCAGCTGTTCGACGGCCGCGACCGTATGGGCGCCGAGTTGACGTCCACCGCCCTGGTAGGCGTAACTGGCGTCGGCGAAGCGGTCACAGATGACCACTTTACCGGCTTCGAGCGACGGTAATATGACTTCCTCGACCAATTGCGAACGGGCTGCGAACATCAACAGTAACTCGGCAGTGGCATTCAAACCTGCATTTCGTGTATCGAGTAGCACCTTTCGTATCTGCTCGGATACGAACGTGCCGCCGGGCTCACGGGTTTCAACCACGGTTTTGCCACGGCTTGTGAGCCAATCGATGATGTTCCTGTTTTGTGTACTCTTGCCAGCGCCTTCGCCGCCCTCAAGGCTGATGAATAATCCCCTCCTCATTTTCCCTGTTCCTTTTGAGCGGCGCGAGTTGAAGTGTCTTTGCTGCGTTTGATCAGCTCTCTGACGGCCCTGTTATGCGCTTCCAACGTTGTGGAAAAGGTATGGCCGCCCTTCCCGTCCGCAACGAAAAACATCGCTTCCCCCGGCGCCGGATGGGCCGCCGCCTGGATCGACGCCAGGCCGGGCAGTGCGATTGGTGTCGGTGGCAGGCCATGGCGGGTATACGTGTTGTAGGGGGTGTCAGTTTTCAGGTCCTTACGGCGGATGTTGCCCTGGTATGATTCACCCATGCCATAGATGACCGTCGGATCGGTTTCAAGCCGCCAGCGCTTGAGCAGCCTGCGTACGAAAACCCCCGCGATATCTGCGCGCTCGCCGGCGAGCGAGGTTTCCTTTTCAACAATGGATGCCATGACCAGCAGTTCCTCCGGTGTTTCATAAGGCAGCCCCGTATCCCGTCCGGCCCAGGCCATTGCCAGGCTTTCCTGCATGGCCGTGTGAGCACGTCTGAGAATCTGCAGGTCTGCATCACCTCGGACAAAGACATAGGTTTCCGGAAGAAACCAACCTTCCGGGTTGCCTGCCGGCAACCCTTCCAGGCCGGCAAGGACTTCAACGGTTTCAACCCGATGTTCCAATACGGGGTCCTGTGCAAGCGCTGTGAGCAATTGCCTGACCGACCAGCCTTCAACGATCGTAAAACGGTAAGTGACCACTTTACCGGAGTTCAGCAGGCTCAGCAGTTGCGCAGGCGTTGTACCGGGCAGCAGCCTGTACTCACCCGTTTTGATCGTCACCGGATGCAAACGGCCCAACAGACGCCAGCGCCAGTCCATGCGGGTCGCGCCATGGCCTTCCAGCCCGGTGATCACGGAGCGCATATTGCCACCGGGTTCAACATTGAAAACAAGCCCGGTTTTCTCCACCGCCAATGGCGTGTCTAAAAAAGACTGGTAGTGATTCCACAAGCCCGCTGTGCCGGCCATTGCCAGCAGCAGTAAAATCAGGATAGCTGGCAACAGGCGTTTCATTGCTTCCTGGAACCCTCGTGCAACCATGCCTGTAGTTCACGGGTCACCGGGCCGATCGGGTAGTTCTGCATATCGACTGCGGTGATTGGCACGATGCCCCTGACGGTATTGCAAATGAATACCTCATCAGCCTCCTGCAGCATATCCATGGTGACGCGGCGCTGCTCACAACGGGCGCCGAAACCAAGCAGTATTTGGCTGCGCAGGACGCCCCGAATACCACAGCGATCCAGTCTCGGCGTCAACAGGCGGTCTTCCAGGACGAGGAAGATATTCGCCGCTATTGCGCTGATGACATAATTTTCCTGGTCGAGTAACAGCCCTTCAGAGGCCCCTGACCGTTGCAATTCTGCGCTGGCCAGCACCTGTTCGAGCCGGTTCAGGTGCTTTATGCCACCCAGTGCAGGTTGGATAGCCAGTCGCAGCTCGCAAATACGCGCCTCAACACCATCCCGGGCAAGCTCTGCCATATTGTCTGGATAGAGGTGCGCGCTAACTATCCGGACGCAACTGCCATCCATGACCGGCATGTAACCCCGGCCCTGGCCTTCACGGGTCAGAACAATTTTGACCACGGCATCCGCAAGCCCCGCACTGACCGTCTGGACTTCGCGCAGCAACACGGCCTGGGGCGGCATGGTCATGCCGAGGCGCTCACAACCCGCACCGAGGCGATCCATGTGCGCCTGCCACCTTCGCGGCCGGCTGTTATGGACCGACAGCGTTTCGAAAATGCCGTCGCCGTAGTTGAGGCCGCGATTGGATGTCTCAACAAAGTTCGAGATTTCGCCGTTCACCAAACATTCAATCATGCTGTCGTCCTCAAGCTTCGCCGACCGGTCCCAGGGCCTTCAACAGTCCGCGGGCCTTGTCTTCAGTCTCTGTCACTTCCCTTTCCGCATCGGAGTCGACCACGATGCCGGCACCGGTGCGAAAGCTGACCCGCTTGCCGTTCAATAACATGGAACGTATCAGAATATTCAAATCCATGCTGCCATCAAGCCCCATATAGCCAAAAGACCCAGTGTAAAAGCTGCGGCCCTTGCCCTCCAGTTCGGCGATTATTTCCATGCAACGAACCTTTGGGCACCCGGTTATCGTACCGCCCGGAAAAACCGCGCGCATGACGTCGACCGGCGAGACCCCGGGGTTCAGAAGTCCGCGCACATTCGATACGATATGATGGACATGTTCATAGGTCTCTACAACCATCAATTCATCGACTTCCACCGAACCGGTCTGACAGACCCTGCCAAGGTCATTGCGTTCCAGGTCAATCAGCATGATGTGCTCGGCGCGTTCTTTTGGATGCGCCAGCAACTCACTGCTCAGGGCCCGGTCGGAATGGCTGTCCGTGCCGCGAGGCCGCGTGCCCGCGATGGGTCTCGACTGGACAAGCTCACCGGCGATACTGACCAGGCGCTCAGGTGATGAGCTCATCAAGGTGTAATCACCCCAGTGAACCTTGCCGGCAAAAGGTGCGGGGTTGTTCTTTCGCAGGGATTGGTAAAGCGATTGCGTATTGACCGGGTTGTCGAACCAGCCATGCCAGCCGCGGGAAAGGTTAACCTGGAAAACGTCACCATCGAGGATATACTCGTGAATCTTTGCAACCGCCTGCGTAAATTTTGCGGGCAATTCAGCCTCTAGACCTGCTATGGCCTGCGCCCTTGCGGGTGGCGAGATATCTAATTCCCTTAGCTCGTCCAGCATGTCGCCAAGCAACAATTCATTTTCGGCAACCAGGTGAAAAATACCCGGTTGTTGCGGAAGGGCATAAATGACCGCGGGGCAACGGCAGGCAAATGCAACCGGAAAGCCGTCTTCCGCTGCGGGAAAATCAACTACCGGTTCAATTTCAGCAGCCAGTTCGTAACCGAGGTAAACGAACCAGCCACCGGTGAACGGCCACCCGGATGCTGCAGCAGCGCTGGATTTTTCCTGCTGGTACCAGCCTTCCAGCCGCTGAAGGAAACTACTTCCCTCTCCAGGTCCGCTAATTTCGCCATTTGCGTGCAGGCACAACTGCTGACCCGCAGACCGCATCAGCAGACTGTATTTACCCAGCGGGCCAGGCGCAGCACTGTCGAGGAGGAAGGGGTATTGCGCACGTAACGCATGCGCAACGACTGACAGGTCGTCCGAAGTCTTCAGCGTACAGCTATGCAAGGATTATGCAATCAATCGGTGAATTTGCGAAACACCAGGCTGCCGTTCGTGCCGCCAAAACCGAACGAATTCGAGATGGCAATGTTCAGGTTCGCCTCACGTGCCGTGTGCGGTACATAATCAAGGTCACAACCATCGCCCGGTGTATCAAGATTAATCGTGGGCGGAATGATGCCGTCACGAACACTGAGCAGACTGAATATGGCCTCCACACCTCCGGCCGCGCCAAGCAAGTGCCCGGTCATGGACTTGGTGGAACTGACGGCAAGCTTGTAGGCGTGATCGCCAAAAACGGTTTTTGTGGCAATGGTTTCTGCCAGGTCACCGAGTGGCGTCGAGGTACCATGGGCGTTGATATAATCCACGTCCTGAGCGGCGATACCCGCATCTTGCAGGGCCACACGCATGCACCGGCCCGCACCTTCTCCGTCATCGGGGGGCGCCGTCATGTGATAAGCGTCCGCGCTCATGCCAAAACCGATCACTTCCGCGTAGATCGTTGCACCGCGTTGTTTGGCATGCTCCAGTTCTTCCAGAACGATCACACCTGCACCGTTTGACAGCACGAAGCCATCCCTGTCCTCATCCCAGGGCCGGCTGGCCTTCTCGGGTTCATCATTCCGCGTGGACATGGCTCGAGCTGAAATGAAGCCGCTCAACGAGGTAGGTGTCGTTGCATATTCTGCGCCTCCGGCAACCATGGCGTCGGCCTCGCCGTGCTGGATCATACGGGCTGCCGAGCCAATGTTATGGGTCGCGGTACTGCAGGCAGTCACGATGGCCAGGTTGGGACCCTTGAGGTTATGAACGATGGATAAATGACCACCGATCATATTAATAATCGAGCCCGGAATAAAGAACGGGCTGACCTTGCGAGGCCCGCCTTTGAGGTAAGCTTCCGTGGTCGCTTCGATGGTTTTCAAACCACCGATACCCGATCCCACGGCACAACCAACACGTTCCGGGTCATGATTTGAATCCTCGTCCAGTAAACCGGAATCTTTTAGCGCATCCACGGCGGCTGCGTAGCCATAGTGGACAAAATCATCGAAACGCTTGGCTTCCCGCGGGCTCAGGTAATCTGCTACATCAAAACCCGTCACTTCACCGGCAATGCGGGTCTTCATGTGGCTGGCGTCAAACTCGGCAACCGTCCTGATACCGCTGCGCCCATTACATATGGCGTCCCAGGCACCATCAACAGTGCTGCCTACGGGTGAGACAATACCCATACCGGTCACTACAACACGACGTCGCGACATTTCTTAGAACCTCGTTATTAAATGGCTGTAATGAATAACGGCCGGCAAAAAGCCGGCCGTAAACGGTGATTTCATAACTTCAAATTCAGCTTTTCTGGGAATTGACGTAATCAATTGCCTGCTGAACACTGGTGATCTTTTCCGCTTCTTCATCAGGAATTTCGCACTCGAACTCTTCCTCAAGCGCCATCACGAGTTCGACGGTGTCCAGCGAATCTGCGCCGAGGTCGTCAACGAAAGATGCATTGGCGGTAACTTCCTCTTCTTTTACACCAAGTTGCTCTACAACAATCTTCTTAACGCGTTCTTCATAGCTGCTCATTATTTTTTGATTCCTAAAGATTTGACTCAAGAGACGCAATTTTAAAGAATCTGCGCCTGTTCTGCCAGTTTAAAACTATTCGCCACCGTATGTAGTCCGAATGGCGCGCTGCAAATTAATATTGCCTGCAGTTGCAAGCAACCAAAACTGTCTCAGGTAACGTACATGCCACCGTTGACGTGAATTGTCTGACCCGTGATGTAGGATGCGGACCCCGAGGCAAGGAAGCTGACCGTTGCGGCGATGTCGTTTGCCTCACCCAGGCGCTTCAAGGGAATGTCCTTGAGCATGGCCTCGCGCTGCGCATCATTCAGTTCGCGGGTCATGTCCGTATCGATAAAACCGGGTGCGACCACGTTGACTGTAATGCCTCTTGAACCGACCTCCCTTGCCAGCGAGCGGGAAAACCCCATCATACCGGCCTTGGCTGCGGCATAATTTGCCTGACCAGCATTACCCATGGCGCCTATCACCGATGCGATACTGATGATGCGGCCCTCGCGGGCCTTCATCATGCCGCGCAAACAGGCTTTTGAAAGGCGGTAAACCGAGCGCAGGTTGGTATCCAGAACGGTTGTCCAGTCATCCTCCGACATGCGCATCAGAAGCTGGTCGCGAGTCACGCCAGCATTGTTGACCAGTATGGTCGGCGCACCTGCCTCGGCTGAGATTTCACCCAGCACGGACTTGATCCCGTCGGCATCATTGACATCAAGCCTGAATCCTGACAACCCGGCGACGTTTCGCTCGCTGATGGCTGCTGCGCCGGCGTCCGATGTCGCTGTCCCAAAGACCCGCGCACCGCCGCCGGCCAATTGATCGGCGATGGCTGCGCCAATACCCCTGCTGGCACCGGTAACCAAAGCCACCTTGTCGTGCAATCCATTATTCATCATGAAACTCCAGGTGGTTTTTGATTTAGTACCTTACGAGTGCGGAAGCCCAGGTGAAACCCCCACCGAAAGCCTCGAGCAGCATAACGTCGCCACGCTTGATTTTTCCAGAGCGTACGGCCTCGTCCAGGGCCAGGGGAACCGAGGCCGCAGAGGTGTTACCGTGCTTATCGACCGTCACGACAACCTGGTCCATGGTCATGCCCAGCTTCTTTGCCGTCGCGGAAATGATCCGGTGGTTGGCCTGGTGTGGAATCAGCCAGTCCAGTTCGGTTTTTTCCATCTCGTTATAGGCCAGCGTTTCATCAACGATCCGGCCCAGGGTCCTGACGGCAACCTTGAAAACCTCGTTGCCCTTCATCTTGATGCGCACACCACCACGCTCTTCCGCCTTGAAACCCGTACTCACCCCCACGTCCACACCAAGCAGGTCGCTGTGCCTGCCGGCCGCGTGGATGTGGGTCGACAGAATACCACCCTCGTCAGCGGCTTCGAGGACCACAGCACCGGCACCGTCACCGAACAGGACCGCCGTTCCGCGATCATTCCAGTCGATCATCGAGGTGAGCTTGTCAACGCCGATGACCAGCGCTTTTTTGACGTCGCCACAGCGCACGTACTTGTCCGCGATCGACAATGCATACATGAAGCCCGAGCAGGCGGCGTTGACGTCCATGGCGCCGCAATCGGGTAAGCCCAGGCGCGCCTGCAACAGGCAGGCCGTACTTGGAAATACCAGGTCCGGTGTGGTTGTGCCGACCACGAGTAAACCGACCTCTTCAGGATTGATTCCGGCCGCATTCAGCGCCCTCTGGCCGGCTACTTCAGCCATATCGGCACTCGTTTCGCCCTCGTGCGCAACCCTTCTCTCACAAATACCCGTGCGTTCGCGTATCCACTGATCAGAAGTATCCAGTATTTTTTCCAGATCACTGTTGGTGACAATTTTTTCCGGTAAATAACTTCCGGTTCCCGCTATTTTTGAATATTTCAAAGGTCTACCTCGATGGAATAATCGTTAACCATGGATTCAATCAGGTGCGGAACTCCGCGTTCTGCTTCTGCAACCGCTTCCAGCATCGCATGTCGGAGGGCCGCACGGTCTGCATTGCCGTGACTTTTAACAACGACACCCCGCAACCCCAGTAAAGGCGCACCATTATGCTTGGAAGGTTCGAATCGTTCCAGTGTCCGTTTCAATGACACCCCCGACAGCAGGTTTGCGAGTTTCGCGCGCCAACCCGAATTCAGAGCCTCTTCAAGATGCATGAAGAACATCGACGCCAAACCCTCTCCGGATTTCAGGATCAGGTTTCCCGAGAACCCGTCACAAACCGCGACGTCGGCTTTACCAGCGAAAATATCATGGCCTTCGATAAAACCGGTGTAATTAATGGGTAATTCTTTGAGCATGGTGTGCGCTTCCCTGACCACGGAGCCGCCCTTGCTATCTTCATGACCAACGTTAAGCAAAGCTACTTTGGGCATGTCTTTATTGCTGTCGACAAGGCATGCCACCGAACCCATGATGGCAAACTGAACCAGTTGGTAAGCGCTGACATGCAGGTTGGCACCAAGGTCCAGCAGGCTGGTATGCCCCGAGGCGGAAGGAATGCGCGACATCAGCGCGGGACGTTCTATGCCGGGCAGCAGACCCAGCAATTTTACACCCAGCGCCAGTATCGCGGCGGTGCTTCCAGCACTGACACAGGCGTTCGCACGACCACCGGCAACCTGTTCGAGCGCCAGCCACAGGCTGCTGCCCTTACCCCGCCTTATGGCAGCCACCGGCCGTGCATCGGGTGCAAGTGCATGTGACGCCGCCACGATACCAAGACGTTGAAGGCAGTGCTCAGAACCGCCAACCGACCCGAGCCGCTTCAGTTCGGCGCGGAGTTCATCCTCGATCCCGCATAGCAGAATCTCAAGGTCTGGCTGAGTCTGCAAAATGTCCAATGCGGCCGGCACGGTCACACCCGGCCCAAAGTCGCCGCCGTGTGCATCAAGTGCAAGCACAACTTTTGCAGGAGCAACCTTTGCGGAATTATTCATCAATCTTCAGCCGTTAAACAAAACCGCCGGCCTGGTCACCCGGGCCGGCGGTCTGTTCATTACTTGAACCCCATGCAATGGATATTGCTTATTCTTCGTCGTCGTCGAACTCAACTACCTTGGTATCGATGACTTTGCGGCCTTTGTAATACCCCTCGGGGCTTACATTGTGTCGCAAGTGTGTTTCGCCCGTCGTTGGGTCGACACTTAATGTGGGCGCTTTCAGCGAATCGTGCGAGCGCCGCATACCGCGCGTTGATGGTGTTCTTCGGCTCTTTTGTACAGCCATGATGATCTACTCCTGATTTAAAATAATTACGTTAATCCTGTTCGTCCCGCTTGACCAGGTCCTGCAAGGCCGCGAAGGGATTCTTCCTGCTCCCTTGCGACGATTCCCTGCGCTTGACCTCCGGCCCGCCGGTCGAATATTCCACACTTTCCAGGCCGGGCTTGCGCGGAATCTGCGGCAAACCAAGCAACAACTCGTCTTCTACCAGGGCGGCAATAGCCAGCCTGCCGTTTTCTGTCTGCACCGGATCGTAATTCTCCGGCAGGTTCGACAACTCGCTCTCGTCTTCGATAACAGCCAGTTCGCTTTGGCGATTGACCTGCTCGTCGTAAACATCGAGGCTCGCCTGGCAGATCAGCGGCAATGCTGCTTCGACCTGCAACTCGATTACCGTCCGGTTTTCCAGATCCGTTCTGAAAGCCGCCGTAAAAGTTGCCAGTCCCGACGCATCCACCAACAACGGCGCCAGACGCTTCAATCGGGCCAGGGCAATGGTTCCACTGTATATGCGTTTGCCTTCAGCGGCACGAACTGGCGAAACCCAGTCTGGATATTCGCGTGACATAGCTTCACAATTCCTAAAGACTTAAAATTACCTGTCCAATGCACTTGAAGCTTCGAACCAATAACCTGGTAAACAACTGATAACGAATAAACTTAACCGGCAATTTTACTACATAAATGAAAGACAAGTCACTATTTTCGGGTTTAATTCTTGCATCTACCAGCAAATACCGCCGGATGCTGCTGGAAAGGCTCGATTTACCCTTTGAATGTCAATCGCCCGCGATAGACGAAACCGCCGAAAATGGCGAACCGCCGCTTGACCTGGTCGAACGGCTGGCGCTGCGTAAAGCCGAATCCATCAGCAGGAAATTTTCCGGCGCGATCGTTATCGGCTCTGACCAGATCGCTGTTTTCAACGACCGGATAATCGGCAAGCCCGGCAATTATGACGCCGCGCAGGCGCAGCTGGCATCATTCAGCGGGCAAGTGGTTGAATTCCTGACCGCCGTATCCGTGCAATCGGCAGCAAGCAATTTTTGCGCTCTGCATACCGACCGCACGCAGGTATTTTTCAGAAATCTGCAGGTAGACGAGATCGAGCGTTACCTGGACAAGGAAAAGCCATTTGACTGCGCCGGTGCATTCAAAGCCGAATCACTCGGTATAACCCTGTTTGAACGTATCAGCAGTAGCGACCCCACTGCCATAATCGGCCTGCCGCTGATTCGCACGGCGTCCATGTTGCGCGAAGCAGGGCTAAAGCTGCCATGATGCAGCGAATTCAATACTTCAACTTTCTTGCAGCGCTTGCAAGCGCAACATCTGCCCTTATCTTTTTATATTGACCCACTGATCGGAATTACGGAATCCTGATGAACGATAAAGCAACCAGCGATACCCAATACAAACACTGGACACTCTCGACAGATATCGACAACGTGCTGTGGCTCAGCATCGACCGCGAAGGCGAGAGTGCCAACAGCCTTTCCATGGAGGTCCTGAGCGAGCTCGGCACGATCGTTGATGGTCTGGAAACGGATGCGCCGGCGGGCCTGGTGCTGCTATCGGGCAAAACCGGATCGTTTATCGTCGGTGCCGACGTGCGGGAGTTTGATGGCTACGACGACGCGGAGATGGCCAGCGATGGAATCGACCAGGTTCACCGCCTGTTCAACCGCATTGAAGCCCTGCCGTTCACCACTGTCGCCGCAATCGATGGAATTTGTCTCGGTGGCGGCCTTGAGCTTGCCCTGGCGTTCGACTACCGGATTGCGACCAATGTCGAGCATACAAGGCTGGGGTTTCCGGAAATCAAGCTCGGTATATATCCCGGCTTTGGTGGCAGTGCCCGCAGTGTCCAGCAGGCCGGCGCGTCCAATGCCATGCAATTGATGCTCAGCACGCGCAACCTGCGCCCCGGAGCCGCAAGGGCCATGGGCCTGGTCGATGAGTTGGTCGGCCGGCACGGATCCTTGCGCTGGGCTGCCCGCCGGGCAATCAAACAAGGCCGTAAGAGCAAGCCGCCGGGACAGTTAAAGCGCTTGCAGAATATTGCTCCGGCACGCCCACTGCTGGCAAAAATGATGCGCAAGCAGGTGGCCGCCCGGGCCAACCCTGAGCATTACCCTGCCCCGTTCGAGCTGATTGATGCCTGGGAGAAATACGGCGACGACCCCCAGCGGATGATGGCGGAAGAATCCGAACGGGTAGGAAAACTTATTACAGGGGATACCTCGAAGAACCTGCGCCGCGTGTTCTTCCTGATGGAACGCTTGAAAGGGATTGGCAAACAGACCGATACCAAGGTGCGCCGGGTACACGTGATCGGCGCAGGCGTTATGGGTGGCGATATTGCCGCCTGGTGCGTGTTGCAGGGAATGGACGTCACCTTGCAGGACCGTGAACTCAAGTACATCGAACCGGCACTGAAGCGCGCCAAATCCCTGTTTGCAAAAAAACTCAGGGACCGCAGCAAAATAGCGGGCGCAGTCAGCCGCCTGGTGCCGGACGTTGAAGGCAAGGGCGTCGCCAAGGCCGATGTCATCATCGAAGCCATTTTTGAAGACGTGGACGCAAAACGCGATCTGTTCGCGGACATCGAGCCACGTATGAAAGCCGGCGCTGTGCTGGCTACGAATACCTCGGCCATACCCCTGGCGGATATTGCCTCGGTGCTGAAAAAGCCCAAACAACTGATTGGCATTCACTTTTTTAACCCGGTGGCAAAAATGCCCCTGGTCGAGGTCGTTTACGACAAAAAATCCGATGCCGAGCAGGTTGCCAGGGGTGCGGCATTCTGCAGTGCGATCAACCGCTTTCCACTGCCGGTCAAAAGCTCGCCGGGTTTCCTTGTCAACCGGGTGCTTGCCGGTTACATGGCCAAGGCAATGAGCATGCACCTCGAGCGCAATATTCCCATTGAAGTACTGGATAAGGCAGCAACCGCTTTTGGCATGCCCATGGGGCCGGTTGAGCTGGCTGACACCGTGGGTCTGGATGTCTGCATGAAAGTCGTAGAAATGCTGGGCGGAGAGTCAACCCAGAGAGAAGCAGCGCTGTTACAGGACAAAGTTGATGCCGGGGAGCTCGGCAAGAAATCCGGCAAGGGTTTTTACACTTGGGAGAAAGGCAAGCCCAAGCGGGCTGACGCAGATAGCGGCAGCTACGCCCTCGATGAGATTACCGAGTCATTGCTGCAGCCATATTTCGACGCTTGTGAGTCTGCGCTGGCTGACGGCATCGTTGAAGACGCGGATGTCCTCGATGCCGGCATGATCTTTGGCACCGGGTTCGCGCCATTCCGTGGCGGTCCTTTACATTATCTGAAACAAAAAGGAGCAGACCAATGAGCGAATCACTACGCAAAGTAGCCATCGTCGGCGGTAGCCGTATTCCTTTCTGCCGCTCTAACACGTTGTATGCGGACAAGAGCAACCTCGACATGTTGTCCGCCGCCATCGACGGCGTTGTGGACCGCTTCAAGCTGGCCGGCGAACAACTCGATGAAGTGATGGCTGGCGCCGTCATGACTCACTCAAGGGATTTCAACCTGGCGCGGGAGGCGGTGCTGTCAAGCAAGCTTTCACAGTTGACTCCGGGCATCACGATGCAACAGGCCTGTGGCACCAGCCTGCAGGCGGCGCTGAGTATTGGAGCAAAGATCGCGACAGGTCAGATAGAGAGCGGTATCGCGGCAGGTACCGACACGACCTCGGATGCACCGATCGTTTTCAGTGACAAGTTCTCGCACCGCATGATCAACCTCAGCCAGGCCAGGACCATGAAACAGAGGCTGGCCGCCCTCAAGGGATTTGGACCTGGTGAACTCAAACCGGTTTCGCCTACCAATGGAGAGATGCGTACCCGCTTGTCCATGGGCCAGCACTGTGAGCGCATGGCGCAGGAGTGGCACATCAAGCGCGAGGACCAGGATCAACTGGCGTTCGAAAGTCATCAAAAAGCGGCAGCGGCTTACGAAGATGGTTTTTTTGATCCGTTGGTCACGCCCTGGGGT
>JABDPJ010000309.1 GCA_013042835.1 Lysobacterales bacterium | reverse complement strand
GGTTTACCCATGTAGCGGAACTGGTCCCTGGTTTTCAAAACCGGCTCTGCCGGCACTTCCATTTGACTGGCGGCGGCAACCAGTTCGCTGTAAGGCAGCGTGCGCTCATCCGCCTTGTTATGAACGGCATGCGATTTTGCGTAACACTTTCCGGCCGGCAGACCCCATTGCGCGGCGGCGGCGGCAATCAGCATTTCCTTGCCGGCGGCGCCCGCTTTACGCATTGGCCCCAGCATCGTGTTGATACTCTGGGAACCACCAGTGGCCTGCGGACCGTACTTCTTGTCTGCATCGCCCTGCAGCACCCTGACCCGACTCCAGTCTGCTTCCAGCTCGTCAGCCACCGCCGCCGGTAGCGCGGTGCTGATGCCCTGTCCCATTTCACAGCGTCCGCAATGGATCGTGGTATCACCGTTCGGAGCGATATAGACAAAGGCGTTGGGTTCAAAACTGCTGTCATGCACCGAGCCCAGCACACCCGTCGGCAGTGATACGCCGATCACCAGCCCGCCAGCGGACAAACCCGAAGCTTTCAGGAAATCCCGGCGGCTGATGCTGCTCAATTCTTTTCGTGACAATTTCATCTCAGGCCTCCTGCATCTTTACGGCGGCGTCTGCGACAGCCTTGCGGATGCGTTTGTAGGTACCGCACCGACATATATTGCCGCGCATGGCATTGTCGATATCTTCAGCGCTCGGCGCCGGGTTTTCCTGCAAAAAGTCGGCCGCGGCCATGATCTGTCCGGGCTGGCAATAACCGCACTGCGGCACGTTGTTTTCAAGCCAGGCAATCTGTAACGGGTGACTGCCATCCTCGGAGAGGCCTTCTATGGTGGTGACCTGCTTACCGTCCGCTTCGGCAACCGACGTCACGCAGGACCTGACTGCGCTACCGTCCAGGTGTACGGTACAGGTTCCACATAACCCCATACCGCAACCATACTTGGTGCCGGTCAATTCAAGCGTATCGCGCAGGTACCAGAGCAGTGGCATCTCGCCGTTGACATCGGCCTCGTGGACCTGGCCATTGATCGTAATGGTATGACTCATAACAAACCTCGAATGTTGGTGGGCTTTGGTTTTGATGGAATACTCCTAGTTTAGCGCATTTCCAGCAAAACATGAGTAGACTATCGCGCATGGGAAAACTCAAGCCAAGCACCATCAGGATCGGCCGGCGTTACCGGGCCAACCGGCTGGACGAACCGTACGATGCGGTGATCATCGGCTCCGGCATGGGCGGCTTGACTACGGCGGCACTTTTAAGCGAACTCGGCTGGAAGGTCTGTGTGCTTGAACAGCACTACACCGCCGGCGGCTATACGCACTCCTACGACCGCAACGGTTACGAGTGGGATGTCGGCGTGCATTACATCGGCGACGTCGGCGCTCCCACACGCACACGGAAGATGTTTGATTTCGTTTCCGGCGGCCAGCTCGAGTGGGCGCCGATGGACGAGGAGTACGATCGTTTCTTCGTCGGCGACAAGGTATTTTCAGCCATTGCCGGCAAACAGCAGTTCCGCGACAACCTGGTCAAGCGCTTTCCCACCGAAGAACGGGCCATCGACGAGTATTTGCAGTTGTTGAGCCAGGTGGGTAAGGCCCTGTCGGCGTACAGCATGGCCAAATTGCTGAAGCCCTGGCAACGCCTGGTAGCGTGGCCCTACCTGAAACTAAAAATCCCGGCATTGATGTTTCGCAATACCTACGAGGTACTCAGTGAACTGACAGATGACCGGGATCTCATCGCCGTACTCTGCGGTCAGTGGGGGGACATGGGGTTACCCCCCAGGCGCTCATCGTTCATGGTGCATGCCATGATCGCGCGCCATTATATGCACGGTGGATATTATCCTGTCGGCGGCAGTTGGAAAATTGCCGAATCCGCTATCCCACAAATTCAAAAATCCGGGGGCGAGGTTTTTACCTACGCACTGGTCGAGCGTATCGTGCTGGACGGCGACAAGGTCACCGGCGTCGAGATGGCGGATGGCCACATCATTAACTGTGCTTGCGTGGTCTCCTCGGCCGGTATCGACAATACCTTTAACCGGCTACTGCCACCTGCAGCAGTCAGCAAGGCCGGCTATGGCCCACTGCTGGAACGGGTCACGCCGAGCATGGCGCACCTGGGTGTTTACATTGGTCTGCAGGAAACCGCCGAACAACTCGGCCTGCCTAAAACCAATTTCTGGATTTATCCGCATAACGATTTTGACAGCGCCGTCGATACCTTCATGGCTGATCCTGATGCGCCCTTCCCCGTGGTTTACATATCTTTTCCGTCGGCAAAAGATCCGGACTACGCCAGCAGAAGACCCGGTACGGCGACCATCGAAATCGTCGCCCCGGCGCCGTTTGCGTGGTTTGAAAAATGGCAGGGAACCACCTGGGGCAAGCGCGGTGAAGATTACGATGCATTCAAAGCCAGGCTGGGCGAACGCCTGATGCAGCACCTGTACGAAAAACTGCCCCAACTGGAGGGCAAGGTCGATTATTACGAAGTTTCCACGCCGCTTTCCACCGATCACTTCTGCGCTTACCAATACGGCGAACTTTACGGCCTGGACCACGACCCGGTGCGCCTGCAACAGACCTGGCTGGGGCCGCGCACGCGCTTCAGAGGGCTATGGCTAACCGGGCAGGATGTCCTGACCTGCGGCGTAACCGGTGCGATGATGGCAGGCCTGCTGACCGCCTCCGCCATCCTCGGGCCGCGTCAATCCGCAGGATTACTGAAACGAATTTTCAGCCGCAATTCCAGCGACTGAAACAGGCAGATTGCCGGCTGGTCACAAGGCAGTTAAAGGCTGAACAGCACCTGCTCAGCCAGCCCCGTCATTTGTTTCCATGTCACGGCGCTTGGCCCTGGCCTCGCCGAGGATCTCCACCCAGTCAGGCTTGCCGTACCTCCCGGCCAGTTCAGTCATATCGACCAGGTGATGATCGTCGATTACCCGCAGGTTGTTGGGGTTGCGGTATGCTGCCAGGGGATAACGGCGCTTTGAAAAAGTCGGAAACTGGTCCAGTTTGTCCATGATCAATAGCGCAACCATGGTGCGGACACACTTCTCACATTCGCAGCAGTTGACGGGCATCCCGCTTTGGGGGTCAAACATCAAGGCGCCAAAACACACCCGCAAGCTTTTACGGACGTTGGGAAAATCGGCCAGCATCTCGGTTTTCCTGGAGCGCGGATGGCTGGTGCCGGTGTGAATGACCTGCAGCTGATCACTGCTCAGGTGATGGTCCAGCGCCGCGTGTGAACCATCAGGCTCAAGCTGGTTATAGGCGTAGGTGGCGTGTCCGGAAACACCAAACCTGCCGAATAATCCTGCCAGCGCGTGCGCGCAGGACGCCAGTGCGCTGCTGTAGGAATGCACCTGCTCCTGCCTGGGGAGCATGGCATTCCTGAAGGCTTTCATATTGCTGTCGATCATCTGCAGAGCAACGCCCCACTCTTTCAGGATGGGTTGGTAAATGCCATGCATCTTTTGCACAACACCGTGCCGCCCGGGGTCATAAAACTGGTCAAACCCGTTGATCATCAGGGCATGGGTGATACCGAAGCCGTTGTATTTCAGGTTGGATGGCAACATCTGCAAAACAGCATGAAAGGAATCCAGCCCGCCTGAAAACGTACAACCGACGCCTTCGGGTCGCAGTTCCTCGCGTCGATCCAGCAGAATCTCGTAATGGATGTCGATGCACTTGAATTTATCCGGCCACCAGGTATTGAGAATATTGCGGTAGGTCTCAAGCCCATGCGCCAGGCGGGTGCTGACCGGGCCTTCAACGCGAATGTCTTCGCCCTGGTACATGGCAGACGCGACGAGCCCGACAACGAAGGCGTCCGCCAGGCCGGGCTGAAACAGCGCTTTTTCTCCCCCGGCAGCGAACCAGAGGCTCGGGGGGCATTCAATGCCCGGGGTTTCAACAATAATGTTCGCCGACAACAATTGGCGATTTTCTTCGCAGTTGATACTGGGATGTCCGATGATCATTTCAGCTTGCTTACCGGTCAGACGGGGTATTTCTCACACCACCTGGAAAGCACTGAAACCCACTGCTCGTGGTCGTTCAGGCAGGGTATCAATGTCAGCGACTCACCGCCCGCCTGCTTGAATTCCTCGGCGCCCTGCAGTTCGATCTCTTCGAGGGTTTCCAGGCAGTCGGTAACGAATGCCGGGCACATGACCAGTAACTTCTTCACGCCCTTCTGCGCCAGTTCCTCAAGGGTGTCCACGGTACTGGGTTCCAGCCATTTGGCCCTGCCCAACCTGGACTGAAATGCCACGGAGTACTGGTCCGGCCGCAGGCCCGCCTTGGCGACGAAGCACTCCGTTGTGCGCAACACCTGGTGCCGGTAACAGGTCGCGTGCGCCGGCGAAGCGACCTGGCAACAATCGGGACTCTGCAGGCAGTGGTTGCCCGTCGGATCAGCTGTCTTGAGATGTGATTCCGGCAGGCCGTGATAACTGAACAACACGTGGTCAAAGTCGCTG
>JABDPJ010000308.1 GCA_013042835.1 Lysobacterales bacterium | reverse complement strand
AGCGAGACCAAGGCGGAGAATTGAGGTCAGAAGGAGCCTTGCTAAGCTTACGATTGAATTAAGGAGATCCCCGCCTGCGCGGGGATGACGGTGCAATTTACCCGCTGATGGTTGCAGGTGGGGCTTTTGAATCAAATGTACGGATCAGTTGGCTGCTCTTGAACAGGAAGCGGCTCATTAACAGTACTGCGCCGAATGACAAGCCCACGATCATTCCTATCCACATGCCGGCGGGACCCATTGCCTGGTTGAACGTCAGGTAGTAACCCACGCTCAGGCCGATCAGAAAGAAAGAAAAGATGTTGATAAACATCGGCACCAGCGTGTCTTTCAGGCCGCGCAGCGCACCTGCTGCACAGATCTGGATGCCATCGGCATATTGGAAAATCGCCGAGTAGAACAGCAAAGACACCGCGATGGCCGTGATGGCCGCATCGTCGGTGTAGATACGCACGACAAACTGCGGAGCCAGCAACATGATTGACGCGCTGATTGTCTGCGTAAAAAGCACGATAGCAACACCTACCAGGCCTGCGTAACGCGCCGCATCCGGTTCTCCCCTGCCCAAGGCGTTGCCCACGCGGGTGGTCACGGCACTTGCGACCCCCAACGGCACCATGAACATCAGTGCGGAAAAGTTGATTGCTATCAGGTGCGCGGAAGCGGGTAGCGCACCCAGGCGCGCGATCAACAAGGCCGCCCCGACGAACAGGCTGCCCTCGACAAATATGCCGGTGCCGATGGGTAAACCAACCCTCAGGAGTTTCGAAATCGGCTCCCACTGCGGCCAATCCCAGCGGCTGAACAATTCAAATTCCCTGAAATGCCCATGCAGGCGGATAATCAGGAAGGTCATGAGCAATTGGGACCAGATCACGATCGAGGTCGCGATGCCACAACCTTGCGCACCCATTGCTGGCAAGCCCAGCTTGCCAAACATCAATATGTAGTTGAGCGGCACGTTCAGGGCTATGCCCAATAAACCCATGTACATAGTGGGGCGTGTATAACCGCTTCCTTCGCTGAAAAAACGCAGCATCAGCAACAGGCAGATGGCCGGTGCACCCCAGCTGAGTGCGCCCGTGTAGCTTATGGCAGTCGGAACGATATCCTCACCTACTGCCATCATCCTCAACAGTGGCCCACTCGACAGTAAAATGAAGGCAAATGGAACTGACACAGCCAACGCAATCCACATGCCCTGGCGGGCCGCAGCTCCCCCGGCGGCCCTGTCGCCGGCTCCATCCAGTTGCGCAACCACCGGCTGCAGTGCCATTAAAACACCCAGCATAAACATCAGCACTGCCGACCAAATGGCGCCGCCGGTGGCGATGCCGGCGAGGGCGATTTCCTTGTCCGGCAGGCGCCCGGCCATGACCGTATCGACAAAATTCATGCTGAAACTGGCAACCATGCCAATGACCACTGGCATGGCCAGTTGCATTGTTCGCAGGATTTCCGCGGGATGATTTTTTTTATGTATTCTTTTACTGGTCATTGGCTACAATCTGGCCTGATCAGGCATTGTAGTACATGAGGGTGGCCACAACATGGGCAAATTGAGCGGGGACAGAGGTGTGTTGACATGAGTTCGAAGCCGGAAAACACCACTGAAGACAACAGGCAAGATGAAGCACTACCCGTCGTAAGGAGTGCCGCATTCACGCTGGCGGCGAAAAAGCTCGCCGGGTCTGGGCAGTGCCTCAATTGCGGCACGGATCTCAAGGGTCCTTTCTGCTATTACTGCGGTCAACCCGACCGCAATTTCATGCGCTTTTTCCCCGCGCTCCTGCGCGACCTGATGGAAGACGTGCTGGATTTCGACTCCCGTTTCATGCGCACCATGAAGCCCCTGCTGTTCAAACCCGGATGCCTGACCAGGGATTACATGGAAGGGCGCCGGTTCCGTTACACGCCCCCTATGCGGCTTTATATTTTCTCCAGCATTGTATTTTTCCTGTTGGCCGCGTTTCTCTCCAGCGATGCGGTATCGATAAAGTCTGTCAAAAACGATGGCGACATCGTCCAGGTAACGACCGAAACGGCCGTACAGCAGGAAAAAGTCGAAGAGGCCCTGGAAAAGCTGCCTGAAAATATCCGTCCGCAAGTTAATGTGGTAGAGGTTCTTGAAGAAAGCCGCCAGGAAGACGATGACTCAGGGGCATTCAAAATTGACGACATTCAATTCAATGAAGAACCCTGGGATCGCGAGACCAACCCGGTGGATATCAAGTGGCTGCCCGGCTGGCTGAATGACCGCATCAACGAGGAGATCGAAGAGTCGCCGCAGAAGGCTGAACAGATCAATGAGAATCCCAACCTGATTATCGACAAGGTTTTCGATATTTTGCCGGCGACCATGTTTGTGCTGCTGCCGGTCGTGGCCCTGATCTTCAAGTTCTGGTACCTGTTCGCAAAACGCTATTATGTCGAGCACCTGATTTTTTCGCTGCACAACCACTCTTTCGTGTTTGTCAGCCTGTTCCTTATATTGCTGGCGAACGTGGCCATCTCCATGCTCAACAATTCTGGCGACAGTGCTGCCGCGACCGGCATGGAATGGCTGGTCATCGTGATCAGTGTGTGGATTCCGTTATATCTGCTGGTATCGCTGAGAGTGGTTTATCAGCAGAACTGGTTCATGACTATCGGTAAGTTCAGCGTGATCGGAATCAGTTATCTGACCTTGCTGACGTTTGTCACTTCCGGTGTTGCCATCGCCAGTTTTGTGCTTTTGTAGAGACTGCTGCTTTACTCGGGAACCGTTGTGGTTATGCCGCTGGCCGCACCCATGGCATTGAAAATCTCGTTCTGCTCGATGACCCCGTGGATTCTTTCCGCGCCGGGTCCGCGCGCGTAGACTGCAACATCTTCACCGGCATGGGTGTCATCTTCGGCCGGCAGGCCAGCCTGCTGGATGAAGTCCTTGTCGCCGCCGGTGTCAACTTCCGACAGGTCTGGCCGCGGCCCACCGACCCAGGCGCCGCCGGGGCCAACCATGTAGCCCAGGGTCGTAAAGGGTTTGCCATCATCCATGGTGGCGTGGGAGGAATTGGCCTCACCTCTTGAGTTATTGGTTATGACCTTGCCCAGCATCGGGTTGCCCCGCGTCGGGTAACCACCGATGACGAATGTGTGCGAGTGGTCAGCGGTGACGATGATCAGCGTGTCACCCTCATCTGTCATTTCATCCGCCACCTGCACCGCATCGGCAAAAGCGATACCATCGGTTAACGCACGGTAGGCGTTGTTGTCATGGTGCGCATGATCGATGCGTCCCCCTTCCACCATCAGGAAGTAACCATTCGGGTTGCGCTCGAGAATGCCGATTGCCAGCTTCGTCATTTGCGCCAGTGAAGGCTCTCCGGCCACGTCTTCGGCGCGGTCTGCTTCAAACTGCATGTGTTTGTTTTGGAAAAGCCCCAGCAGGTGATCCGTAGATCCCGAATCAATCGCTTCAAATTGCTTGCGGTTCCATACATAGGCTGAGTTGGGGTACTTATCCACCCACTCCTGCGCCAGGTTGCGATTATCCAGACGCCCCTCTTCGGTGTCGGCGCCCTCGGGATCTGCGACTTCATGGGGCAAAAACTCGTTACGTCCCCCACCCAGTGCAACCTCGATGCCGTCACCATAGGGAAACTCGATTAACTGTGCAGCTATATCCTTGCAGCCGTTCAGCCTGGCCTCCTCCGTGAGGTCCGCATCATTTTCCCAGTCCCGCTCAGGTACATGCGCATAAGTGGCTGCGGGCGTGGCGTGCGTCAACCTGGTGGTCGTCACGATACCCGTGGACTTACCGGCTGACTCTGAGAGTTCCAACAATGATGGCAAATGATGATCCTTTGAAGAGGCGCAATTACCGCGCGTGGCCTTGCTGCTGATTCCAATGAAGCCCGCCCGGGTTTTCTGGCCTGTCATCATCGCGGTTGCCGTGCCGGCGGATTCCCCGACCTGCTGGTTAACCGAGTAGGTCTTGGATAAGGCAATATGCGGAAATCGTTCAAATGGCAATACGTTTTCCTCGCCCAGCATGCCTTTTTGCTGGCCGTCAAAAATACGTATCGCCGTCACGGTGCTAACCCCCATGCCGTCACCGATAAACAGGATCACGTTCTTTGCAGCGGGTACTTCCGCCCTATCGGCTGGTGCTTCCTGCTGTGCAGCGATGGGTGAGCAGGCTGTCAGGAGAGAAATGGTGCACACTGAAAGTCCAACAAGTACCTGACGCAGTGATAATGGCTTCATGCTTCGTCCAGATTCAACAGCAAAAATCGGTTTGCGTGCCCAACTTTGACCAAGGCGCCATGGCGGGCCGCCAGTGACAAAATTGACGGCCCATTAAACCATCCATTGCAGGTTTTTACTGCTGATCTGGATCAACCGATCGCGGCTCTCCCCCTTGGAGGAGAGCCGCCACCTATTTACTCGATTGGGGGTTGATCGACCGTGATCTGCGCAGCCGACCCGTCAGCCGAAAAGGTCACTGAGGTTATTCTCTTGTGGATATTCGTCAGCTTGCAGACTGAATTTGCACACGGCACCACGGTACCACTGCCAGACCATGTGCCCTGCAAATCACCTCCATTGAGGTCAACCACCGTAGCTTCCCACCTGTTCTTGTTGAGCCAAACGGCGCCATCGAGAAGGTCCGGTTCGCCACTATCCGCAGAAACAGTAACCGTTTGCGCGACCGAATCCGTGGCGCCTTCATTATCCGTGACCAACAGGGTCACGATGTAGTCACCATCAACGGCATAGGTATAACTCGGGTCCACGGCAGTTGAGCTATTGCCACCTTCGCCAAACGTCCAGTGCCAGTAAACGACCGAGCCGTCGCCGCTATCAACGCTAAGATCTGTGAACTGGCAAGTCAGTTCGGTGCAGGTAAAGCTGAAATCCGCGGTCGGTGGAACGTTAGCCACCGGGCCCGTCACAGAAACGGTTTGCGCGTCGGTATCCGTCGCTCCCTCGTTGTCCGTTACCAACAGGGTCACGGTGTAGTCACCATCGCCTGCATAGATATGACCCGGGTTCTCGGCAGTTGAGCTGTCACCGTCGCCAAACGTCCAGTCCCACGATGCGATGGACCCGTCGGAATCTGTGCTGTTATCTGTGAACGCGCAGGCCAGTTCGTCGCAGCTGAAGCTGAAGCCCGCCGCCGGTGGGATATTGCCGCCACCGCTATCGGCCACCACGAACTCACAGACGTAAGTATTCCATTGGTAACCACCGGTCTGGGTAAATACTTCATTGGTGTGCCAGAAGCTGTCGTCAATCGGATCGACAGAAGTCGAAGAGTAGTCACCGGAGCGGGCAACATCCAGCTGAACGCCGGTGCCCACAGCGCATATGATCTCTTCAGAGTTCAGTAGACCGCTGCCGGAAGCCGCGGCCGTCTGGCCTGCGACCGCGGTAGATACGTACGTTACATCACTTGAAAGCAGGTAACCGATGCCTATATCGCCAGCAGCGTTCATTGCAGCGCTGGGCATGAAACGATGCTCACCATCCGCAGGTCCAAAAGTGCCTTCCTGGTGAAGTGTCCAATTGCTTCCAGTGGTCTCGCGAAGTTCATACCAGCGGATACCCGCACGGCCGCTACCCACATCGACCGTGTGCGTAGTCACCATGCTCCGGTAAGCGCCGAAATCACGAATCTGCAAGCGGTGCATCAGGCGATCCGAAAGCGATTCCAGTAGCGGGCCGCCTTCTGGTTGCGGGATACATGCACCACGCGACGCGGTGCAAATTTCGGAATCAAATGGTGTTACGGGCACCGCAGCGACTCTATATGCATTGGCATTTTCGGTTGCCCAGTCCACGTCAACGTGCCAGATATCAAATGAATTGACATTAGTCATAGCCGTTGCGAACACGGCCGGCACATCGACACCACTCGGCCCATCGAGGTCTCCGGCGATAAAACCCCACTCGTTGGTACCGATATTGAAGCCAATCAGGCTGGCTTCGCTAGCGCCGGCATACATGGCGGCCTTGTCCATCACGCCCAGAAATGTCCCGGCCCAATTGAAATTGCGCCCGCGCTTTGAAAACAGGTTGGCCATCATGGTAATTGAATCGCTGACGATGCCGTGTTTCGGATAATCATTCAGCCCATAAGCTTCAAAGGGAAACTCGTAACGGTTCCAGCCTCCCATCGGGTCGCCGCCAGTGGAAACCGCGACGCATTGCGAATACGAGCCCATGGAATCGGGAAAGGCAAATTGGCTGACCAGCCAGCGATCCGCCACATCATCATATAAAACGATCGGGTCGCCCTGGTTATAAGCTTCGCAATTACCCCCTTGGCCGTCCCAGAACGCGTTGCTCGCGAATTGACCGTCTGTGACGATATTTCCGGACTTATCGAAAACGGTTGTCAGGAGATTGATCATCTGGACATAGTGCGTACGCCCGACCTGCCCATCGGTGTCGGGCGGTGCAATCATGGTACCCAACAAGGCCGCATTGTCATTGTTTGAAGCACCGTAGAAACCGCTGTTAACAGCGGTGATCTGATCACCGGCCGAAGCCTGTAATATGACATCGGCCTGGGCCGTCGAGCCACTTGGAGCGGGTTTACCCTTACCCCGGTAGTTGACTACTTCGCGCGCCTTGCCCGGTACGACGGGCCGGTTTTTAGCTTTATCTGCAGCGTCCCTCAGCGAGGTCAATGGCCGGTTTTGCGCCTTGATCGCAATTTTTTCCCTGGCAACGTCACTTTGTGCCTGGGCAAGTAACGGCGTCAGAAAAAACGCGGTCAAAAAACAACAAATAACGAGTACCATTCTCTGTGAACGTAACATGCGGAGTCCTCCCAGTGGCTGTATTCAATTAATTTAAAACAGCCAACCTTAATGTAAGGTTAAAATTCTAAAAACGTAATGTTCTGGTAGACTAGCGCCATGCACACCAAGCGCATTTTTTTATTGTCATTTTTGTGTTTTCTTAGCGCTGCCATTAATGCTAACGGGGCCGGTACTTCTGACGGCCCGGGGTATGATGCAGCCACGTTTGATGCCGCCCTGCAGCGTGGCTTGAGCGATCCGAAAATCCCTTTCCAGCTGCAGGTCAATTGCATCGATCAGAAAGGCATTCGATCAATGCAGATGTTTTCCGGTGGAGCCACGATCTGGAACAGGCGCACACAGGTCACGTTGCCGGCCAAAACCCGGTTCGCGCTAATGGAAACCCTTGTCTCGCAACGTTTTTCCGGCTTTAAAGACCGTTACGGCGGCTCTGAACGTCTCGAAAAAACCGAGGCAGCGGCGCGGGTGACCTGCCGGATCCACGTGGAAATCGCAGAGATGAAGAAAAGCTCCGTGCAGCAAGGTGGAGGCGAACAATCGGCGCTGCTTGCCGGACTGGCCACGGCGTTGCTTGACGAGGCGGAAAAACATGCAGTCATGGGGGTGACGCCGGACAACCTGCAGGACGCGCTGGCAAAACTGAGTTCCGGCCAGTTGGCCCCGCAGGTTTTGCAATTGCGCCTCGTGGACCTGACCGAAGAAGGCGGCAATACAACTGGCTCCATACTGCAAATCCGTGGCGGAAAAATGTCGCACCAGGCTTACTCCCCCGGCATTTCCGTTGACAGCCAGGCATGGAGTCAACTGAGCCCTGACCAATATCCGGGTTTACTGGCAGAACTGCAGTCAACTCAGTTGGAAAGCCTGCCCGGCAATCTTTGGTCGCAAGACCAGGTAGACTTCGAAATCCAGGTGTTGGGGCACAAAAAGCTGATTATCGCGAAGCCATTCAAGCGTCTTTATCCGGGCGCTGAGAAAGCTGCCCAACAACGTTTTAATTCACTGGTGACGTACCTGAGAGCTTTGAATAGCTGAGACTCTGACAGACACTGTCGTCCTCGACACTGCTGCATTGGCAATCAACCATAACGGTCTTTCAGGTAGCGGAACACCGCCCGAAGCCCTTCCGCCTCGCCGCCCGCCGGCCTGCCGGGACGGTTACCCTGATTCCAGGCCCAGGTATCGATGTGAACCCAGTCGGTCGCTTCCAAAACAAAATGCTCCATAAACAGGGCGGCGGTGATACAACCGCCAAACGGTGTGCTGGCCATGTTATTCAAGTCGGCGATCGGGCTCTTGAGCAGTTCCTTGTAGGGCTGGTAAAGCGGCATGACCCACAACGGGTCCTCCTCCTCTTCGCCTGCGGCCATCATCTGCTTGGCGATGTCGATATTATTACTGAAAACGGGTGGTATATCGGTACCCAGCGCAATCCTTGCAGCACCCGTGAGGGTCGCGAAATCGATAACCAGGTCAGGCCCGGATTCACAGGCGTAGGTCAGCGCATCGGCCAACACCACCCGCCCTTCGGCATCGGTATTGCCAATCTCAACGCTCAAGCCCTTACGCGTGGGGATCACGTCACCGGGGCGGTAGGCGTTACCGGACACCGAGTTCTCAACGGCGGGGATCAACACCAGCATGCGCACCGGCAAGCCGGCCTGCATGATTAACCTGGCGAGCGCCAGGACGTGAGCAGAACCACCCATGTCTTTTTTCATCAGGGCCATGCCGGATCCCGGTTTCAGGTTCAGGCCTCCCGTGTCGAAGCACACGCCCTTGCCGCATAAGGCCAACAAGGGGTGCTCATCATCGCCCCACTCCATTTTCAGCAAGCGTGGTTCGCGGTCCGACGCCCGGCCCACCGCATGAATGGCGGGAAAGTTCGAGTTCAATAACTCGACGCCCTGGACAACCGTCATGCTCGCATCGAATTCATCCGCCTCGGCCCGCATAGCGGCTGCCAGCTGTTCCGGCCCCATGTCTTCGGTTGGCGTATTGACCAGGTCCCTCACCAGCGACTGCGCTGCCAGCAGGCGCCCGGCATCGGCGGCAATATCGTCTTCCAACACCAGTTCCGGCATCTCTTTCGGTGGCTTGCGGTAGAGGTCAAACTGGTAACAGGCCAGACCCCAGCCAAGGCTCGCCTGCAGCCGCTGCTGGCGATCCCAGTCCGAGGCCAGGCGGTAAACGCCCTTGGGCAGTTTTGCCGGCAGCGGCGCCAGTTGATACAACCAACCCTCCTCCGCCATGCCGAACGCGTACCCATGCAGTTCACCGTTGGCATCCGGCAAACTGCACAACTCGCCAGCTTTTGCACTGAAACCCGCCGCTTTCAACCATTTCTGCTGCAAGCCCGGCAGATTGGTCAGCCATTGTTCAAAATTCGAAGAACTAACCGGGTACAGCGGTATACCATCATTGTTTTTTGCAAAGCTCATCTGGGAAATCCTGTTGGTTAATTAATCCAGTTTATGCCAAACGCACAAGGCCGAAAAGCATCAAAATTCTGTTTTCACCGGCCCGGCCGCCTGATCAGTCAATTCGCGCGACATAGGTTCTGCCGCTGCGACTGATTTGCAGCAGGATACTGCCGCGGGTGCTTTCAAGCGCCCGGCTGAAATCGAGCAGGCTACGCACCCGCTGACGGTTCACCCCGACGATGATGTCACCCTCGGCCAGCCCTTCGCGGGCAAGCCGGCTGCGCGGGGCAAGTTCGTCAAGCAAAACCCCGGAAATATTCTGTTGTTTGTGTCTCGCCATCAATTCAGTAAAACGCGCACCATCCAGCCTGCGGTCAATATCGGCGCCGTTGAGCATCGGGATGGACTGTATAACCACCGGGGTTTTGCGGGTTTTGCCATCGCGCAGGTATTCAACCTCTAATGACTCACCCAGCGCCAGGCCACCCTCGGCATTGTGAAAATCCTGTGTGCTGTTAATCTTGAGTCCATCCATGCGCAGGATGACATCGCCAGGCTGCAGACCCGCTTCCTCGGCCGCCGAACCGGCAGCAATCTCCGCGACGAGAACACCCTGGCCGGTATCGACATCGAACGCACCGGCGAGGGCGGCAGTCATGTCCTGAACAAAAACGCCGATCGTTCCGCGCCGTACCTCGCCGAACTGTATCAGCTGATCCATGACGTAGCGGGCCATGCTGGCAGGAATGGCAAAACCGATACCGACGTTGCCGCCGCTGGGCGTGAAAATTGCGCTGTTGATCCCCACCAGTTCACCGCGCAGGTTGATCAACGCACCACCGGAATTTCCGGGATTGATGGAAGCGTCGGTCTGGATAAAATTCTGATACTCAAGCCCGCGCAGGCCGGTACGCCCCAATGCACTGACGATTCCGGAAGTCACCGTCTGGCCGAGGCCAAAAGGGTTGCCTACGGCAACGACAAAATCCCCTACCTGCAGCTCATCGGTATCCGCCAGCGGCAGTGCAATCAGGCCTTCGGCCGGAATCTGGATAACGGCGAGGTCGGTATCGGGGTCCGACCCGATCAGTTTTGCTTCGAGGCTGCGGCCATCCTTAAGGCCCACGGCAATTTCATCGGCGCGGCCAATGACGTGGTAATTGGTCAGCACGTAGCCGTTTTCAGCATCGACAATCACGCCTGAGCCCAGGCTCTGTGAAACCCGCTCTCGCGGCACGTCGGGAACGTTGAAAAAACGTCGGAAAAACGGATCTTCCAACAAGGGGCTGCGCACGCGCACACGCGTTTGTGTATAAACATTGACCACCGAAGGAGTGACTTCCTTGAGTACCGGCGCCAATGACGGTAAGGGCGTTCCATCCACTGCGACCGGCAGGGCCGCCGTCACCGGGTTGGCGAAAAAGACCAGGGAAGAAACGAGAAAAATACGGCGCAAAAACATTTTCACTTTCAACTCCATTGTCAGGGGATGCGTTTCTGACAACGATACCCGTTAACTGGTTCGCTGCAAGCCGCGATCGCGGTATTCGCGAATTCACAGCGCGAAGTAAATTTTTTACTTGCGATCATCCGCAAAACAATATACAACAACACCTGTAGCCACAGGGATGGAAATGACACTACATCTTGTGCCATAAGGTGTTTTGAACCGGTTCGACAAGAGAGGTTATGGATTTACAACAACGCGTTCTACGCACTGATGTATCCGGCATGCCGCTGGAGTGGGTCGGGTACCAGGAAGCGGTCAGGCTGATCACACTTGACCAGGTATCTTACTCCCTCGGAAAAACCCTCTACCACATTCACGGCGGCATCAACGCGCTCAGTGGTTGTCAGAGCATGGTCAGCGTCAACGCCATCATCGCCACCCAGGGCCAACATCCCCACAAGCACCTGTTTGGCAAAAACTACGTTCCGCCCCTGAGTAACCAGTCCCTGTTTCGCCGCGACCAGAACCTTTGTCTGTATTGTGGCCAGCAGTTTCCCAACTCAATGCTTTCGAGGGATCATGTTCATCCGTTGAGCCAGGGCGGGCAGGATCGCTGGGTGAACGTCGTTACCGCCTGTAAACGATGCAATAACCACAAAGCAGGCAGGACGCCGGAGCAGGCTGGCATGCAACTGCTGGCCATTCCTTTCTGCCCGACGCACGCAGAATATGTCTACCTGCAGGGACGGCAAATCCTGAATGACCAGATGGAATTCCTGCTGGCGCACTTTCCCCGCAACAGTGTCCTGAGAAGGCGGGTCGAACAGGGTGATTCATTACTGGTGTAGGTCTTTCTGCACAACAGCATGCTCTTAACCAGGCAGTGACTTCATAATTTCACCAGCGATTTCTACCGGCGGCGACACTTCGCGCGTGGACAATGTGCGGCCCTGCTGGTGTAAGATTGACAGCCTGAAATTCGTGAGCCCCCATTATGAGCCTGCAACCCGTATACCTGATTGACGCCAGTATCTACCTGTTTCGTGCCTGGTTTTCCATTTCGGATGAATTCAGCACTTCGGCCGGAGAGCCAACCAATGCCGTTTATGGGTTTACCGGTTTTCTATGCAGCCTGCTTGAACAGACCAACGCCGAACATATCGGCATCGCTTTTGATGAATCGTTGAGCAAGAGCTACCGCAATGACATTTACCCGCTATACAAGGCCAACCGTGACCCGGCACCGGAAGAGCTTAAGCGCCAGTTCAGGTGGGCACGGGACGTAGCCGAGTCAATGGGGCTGAGTTGTTTTGCCGACCAGCGCTACGAGGCCGATGACCTGATTGGCACATTGGCGAGGCACTGGCGGGACCGGGGACACCCGGTATGTATCGTCACCAGCGACAAGGACCTCGCACAACTGGTTGAAAAAACCGACACCTGGTGGGATTTCACCCGCAACCGGAAACTCAGTCATGCCAACATCAAGGAAAAATTCGGTGTATTCCCGGAACAGATCGCCGACTATCTCGCGCTCACCGGCGATAGCGTGGACAATATTCCCGGTGTTCCAGGCGTGGGTCCAAAATCCGCGGCGGCGTTGTTAAATCACTTCGATGACCTGGACAAGCTGTGGGATCGGCTGGACGAGGTCCAGCACCTCAGCATCCGGGGTGCAAAATCGCTGCAAAAGAAGCTGTCTGACCATCGTGATGCGGCTGAACTGGCGCGCCGCCTGACCATTATTGAAACCCGTGTGCCATCGGCGCTCGAGAATCCCGGCATTAACCGCAGTGAACTGGACGAAGCCCGCCTCAACCGGCTCTTCGACGAAATGGAGTTCGGCGGAATGCTGAGAAAACGTTGCTTGCTGACGGGCTAGGCTCCGGTTTCACCGCTATCGCCTGATCGGCTCCGATGCGATGAATCGCGTTGCTGTCCGGCGCCGGGCGGGCATGCCAAGACCAGCTACCTGTCCCGCAAATTAACCGGGTCTGGTTGCCTTTGCTGGGTTTAGGGCTGGTTGTCTTCATTTGACTTGTCGCCCTTTTCAGCATTCTTGGCCTTCTGCTCCAGGAACCATTTCATGTCCGGTTTGACCAGGTCGTCGCTGGCATCAAGCGCTGTACGCAAAACAGTGACCGGTTTCACATCTTCCGCACCAGCCACCATTTGGCTGCTGGCGAAATAGTAAAGATCGTCATCCACCACGGTGCCGAAGCTGGGAAAGTCGAACTCCGGCTGGGCCACCGCGAGCGGCCTGACGGAAACCACTTGTGTACCGCTTTGGTCGAGTTCAAGCCGCATCACACGCTGCGGGCTGATACCGTTCTGGATCACGATCAGGTTGTTATTCCACAGGTATATGCCATCAATGCCGCCGAGGTTGAGTGTGGCGGGCGTGGCCAGCTTGACCGCACGGCTGCCCTTGATGTCCACCACCATGATGCCCATCTCGCGGTCGCCCAGGTAGATGATGCCGCCGTCCGGTTGCATGGCGATGCCGCGCAGGCTAACCATATCCGCAGAAGCCATGACCGCTTCCACCTTCGCTTCTCCCGCCGCTTTGCGATAGAGGATTGGCAAAGCACGGTCGGCGAGATAGATATCCCCTTCAGGCCCAAGCGCCATGCTGCCGAGAATATGCGGCCTGCCATCCACCGGCACCGGGTGGCGGTGGATCAACTCCAGTGTTTCAAGGTTGAACTCGAACAACGCAGAGCGACCTTTATCTACGGCGCTGAAACGTGAGAACACCGGCGTTGCTGCGCTGCTGACCCACAAGCGATTCCTGGCAGGGTCGACAAGAAGGTCGAAAACAGACCACATGCCATTTTCGTCGTTGGCTGAAATTAACTCGGTAACCTTGCCGTCCTTGTCTACCGCCAGCACACTGCCCTCTGCAACGGTGCCCACGAGGAACTTCTGCCGGCTCTCATCCCAGGCCAGCGCCTCCGGCATGAGAACGTTTTCCGGCAGGGTGAATGCAGGTTCTGATTCACCCAGCGGCTCAGCCGCTTTTGCCATCAGGTCATTGACGTAGTCGTAAACC
>JABDPJ010000301.1 GCA_013042835.1 Lysobacterales bacterium | reverse complement strand
GGATAACCTTGATGCCAATGCTGAAAAGATTGCCATCTCCGAGGTGCCGGTTGAAACGGACATTGAAATGACCGGTGGGTTCAGCCTGGGTGTCGGTGAAGGTGACTACCTGCCGATCGTAAAGGTTGCACCCATTTACCCCAACAGGGCGTTGACCCGGGGTATCGAGGGATTCTGTGTGGTTCAATACACGGCGACCAAGCAGGGAACGACCAAAGATCCAGTGGTGATCGAATCGCAGTGTACCTCCAGTTTGTTCCATCGAGCATCGATCAACGCTGCATTGAAATTCAAATACAAGCCAAGGATCATGGACGGCGAAGCCGTTGAAGTGCCTGGCGTACAGAACAAATTTACTTATGAAATTACTGAATAGAACCCGGCTAGTACGACCGTTATCAGGGGTTTCCGCCTGGAAATTCCTGTTGACGGGTGTTTTGACTGTTTCATTGTCGGTGCTCCTGGCATCACCTGTTTATGCGCAGAGTGACGACAAGGAACGCAAGACAAAGCAGACGGTGGCAATGAGTCAACCGGTTTACGAAGCCCTGATGGAAATTCAGGAACTGGTGGAAGCCGAAGACTTTGTCAATGCCCAGCAGAAAATCAGGGAATTACAGGATAAGAAGAAGCTGTCTCCCTATGAGGCCGCTCAAATATGGAACCTGTCCGGTTACTCCTATTACCTGCAGGAAAACTATGACGCCGCAATCAGTTCCTACGAAAATGTGCTGAAACAGCCCGAGTTACCCGAGGCCCTGCAACAGAGTACACTCAAAACCCTGGCCCAGTTGCACTTCACGGTGGAAAACTACCAGCTTGCACTGGAAACCGTCGAGCGCCTGATGGCCGTGGTTGCCGAACCTGCTGCCGATGTCTATATGCTGCTTGGACAGGCCTATTTCCAGATGCAGAAGTATGTGGAAGCAATCCCACCCATTCAGACCGCCATTGATATGTTCAAGGAACAGGGCAGGACACCCAGGGAGAACTGGTTGCTGCTGTTGCGAGTCTGCTACTGGGAACTCAAAGATTTCCCCATGATGTTGCTGGTCATTGAGGAGTTGATCGAGCTTTATCCGAAGGATACTTACGTGCTGACGCTTGCCGGTGTTTACAGCGAACTGGGTGACACTAAAAAGCAGTTGGCGCTGACCGAAGCACTGTATGAAAAAGGTTACATCGAAGGCAAATCACACGCAGTCAACCTGGCCAATCTCTACTTGCTGCATGGCATGCCATATAAAGCCGCCACGCTGCTGGAAAAAGAAATGGACGCGGGAAACATCACAGAAGATGTCAGGAACCTGCGTCTGCTGTCACAGTCCTGGTATTCAGCGCGGGAAGACCGAAAGGCTATTCCACCCTTGCAAAAAGCCGCCGCCGTGGGCGAAGAGGGTGAACTCTTTATTCGCCTGGCCCAGTCATACCTGAACCTCGAAGAGTGGGGCAACGCCGCCGATGCTGCCAGGAAAGGGTTGGCCGTTGGTGACCTGAAACGACAGGATACTGCCAATATCATGTATGGCATGGCCCTGTTTAACCAGAGGAAGCTCGAACAAGCCAGGAGAGCATTCCAGGCAGCAGGCAAAGACAAGCGCAGCAAGCGCGCTGCCGCTCAATGGATCAAGTATGTGGATAGTGAAATCCGTCGTCGCGATACGCTGGAACAAAAGCTTCCTGAATTGGAAGCGCGCGATGTGGATGAAATCCTCAAAGCCAATACACCACCGGATGCAACCGGATAATTTCTTCAAGAAATTGCAGATTGAGAAAGCCGCGCTTCAAGCGCGGCTTTTTCGTTTCGGGCTTCGAAACCTTATTCATTGGCCAAGTGAACTCCGAACAGGCCTTATCCCGGGAGTGCCTTCCGGATTATCTTGCGGGCAGATAGTGGACGATGCGAATATTTTCCAGGGTCACCAGCCCACCGCAACCCGCTTTTTCAAACAGCCCTGACAGGACAGTTTGAAACGCGGCAATTTTATCTTCCTGATCCACGATCTCTACCACCATCGGAAGGTCCGATGACAGGTCCAGTATTTTTTGAGTGCGTATGCGCGCGGTCGCGCCAAACCCAAGGACACCTTTCAGCACCGTTGCGCCAGCAAGGTCAGCGTCACGTGCCTGTTTGACAATGACTTCATACAAGGGAGCATGCCCCAGCTTATCACTCTCCCCGACAAACACCCTTAGCAGTACGGCCTGACCGGAAATCTCCATATTTACCTCAATACCCATTCGCTCAACAACAGACCCAACACAAAGGCCAACCCGGCACCCGCGAGGGTGGCGACAAAATAGGACGAGGCGTAAAAATACTCCTTATCCTGAACAAATTGCCCCAGCTCGTACACGAATGAGGACATGGTGGTGAATCCTCCACAGAACCCGGTTGCCAGCAATAAACGCATCTCCGTTGACAGTACCTGTGAAGTGGCGCCAATACCCGCAATCAAACCGATCAGGAGACAACCGGCGATATTGGATATCAGTGTGCCGAAGGGAATGCTCACTATCGCGAAATTTTGCGTAGCAAGCGTCATTCCATAACGGCTGACCCCGCCCAGCATGCTGCCCAGTCCAACGTAAACAAATGGTAAAATTGCGCTCAAATTGCACTTTCCTTAATCAATTGGCTACATGATGCGATGCTAACAACCACGACGCAAGACTTGAAGCACAAGGATATTTGAGTGAAACAACTGTCACGTTCAAGAAAGGTCTTTTACAGGCTGCTGCATATAAAGCCCTCGCCACTGAGGCAAGGCAAGAACGGGCCCTACATATTCATCCATATAAACAAAACAGCCGGCACCAGCATCGGCCGGGCCATCGGTCTGCCTGTTAAGGATCACCTGACAGCAAAAGAGATTATTGCCAAAATTGGTGAAGACAAGTGGCAGGAAGCCTATAAGTTCACGCTGGTCAGGAATCCCTGGGACAAAGTGGTTTCTCTCTATGAATATCGCCGCAAAAAGGACAAAAACCGGATTGCCACACAAAACGTTTCGTTTGCCGATTGGGTGAAAATGACCCACGGGTCCGGCCGGGATACCCGTTACTACGACAATCCCAAGTCATTTCAACCGCAGGTGGAGTGGCTGAAAGACACCAATGGAAAAGTCTCGATTGATTTTGTTGGCCAGTTTGAATCCATTAACGAAAGTTTCAATCACGTAAGGACCGTTATCGGCCTGGATGCCGAGTTGCCCCACCTCAACGCCAGCAGGAGAGCAGGTTACCGTTCCTACTACGATGACGAAACCCGCGAGCTCGTAGAGCGCTGGTACAGCGAAGACATCGAGCGCTTTGGATACGCCTTTTAAAATGAACGAACAACTTTCCAATATCGACAATGTCCTGTTCGACCTTGACGGCACCCTGGTCGATAGCAGCGGAACAATCACAACCTGTATCCACCATGCCCTGGAGCGCGTGGGCGTGCCTGCTGCACCCGGTACACGGATGGACGCGTTCATCGGTTTATCCCTGTTGGATATATTCCGCAATGAGTTTGACATGTCGCAGACGCAGTCAGACGCAGCGATCGCATATTACCGCGATCATTTTGATGCATTGGGACAAGCGGACTCGCAGGTTTACGCGGATATCCAGGACGTATTGGCAGATCTGAGAAATGCCGGGTACCGGCTATTCGTCGCCACGGTCAAGCCAACGTCGATCGCTGACAAGGTACTCAGTGACCTGCAGTTGAGACCGTACTTTGAAGGGGTATCCGGCGCCAGTATGGGTCATGAGAGACGTGACAAATCCGGCATCATCAGCCACGCCATCAACAAGTATAAATTGGATCCCGCGCGTTCAATGATGATTGGCGACCGGGGCCAGGATATATCCGGAGCCCGTGATAACGGACTGGTTTCCGTGGCGGTCACCTACGGTTTTGGAAGCAGGGAAGAATTGCACGCCGCCGGGCCTGACCACACCGTGAATCACTCCCGGGGTATCTCGTCCCTTCTGCTCTGACCAAACGACAGCGCCCAACTGCCTTTTAACGCCAACTGGGTGCGCCTGCGGCTGAGAGTTCCGCCTCCAACTGTTCCAGGT
>JABDPJ010000291.1 GCA_013042835.1 Lysobacterales bacterium | reverse complement strand
CAACACGGTTCTCGCGGATTGAATCCAGTGTTTCCTGCGGAATCAACTCGCCACTTTCATCCAGCGCTGTCAGTCCCGCCTGCTTGTATTCATAGTCGAAGTCACAATCCAGGGCATCCATGCATTTCAAGGTTGCTTTCATTATTTCCGGACCGATGCCGTCGCCCGGAATGACTGTAATTTTTGTACTCAAAGTTCACCGTCCATATCCAACTGCACCAACTCCGTGTAACCGCCGATCGGTTTCCCATCGATAAAAATCTGGGGCACGGTCGTCCTGCCCGAAAGCTTCCTCATCTGTTGCTCCGCGACAGGGTCACCCAGTACCGGAATTTCCTCGAAATTCAGGCCACGCTTGGACAGCAGGTTCTTGGCGGCATGACAGTAAGAACAATAACTCTTGGTGTACATCTTGATTTGCATGATAAATTACGCTTGTCTACAGTAGTTCAACTTGAATTCAACAGATTGCCAGTTACACACACGTCGAACAAACGGGTGCAAAAAGTGTCTTAGGCACGAAGTAATCAGTCTCAGGGAAAGCATGATTTCGGTCAAGCAAAAACATGGGTTAGTCGGACGGCTGTTGATCGCAGTGATGGTCAGCGTGGTCAGCCTGTCGAGTATTGCACAGTCAGGCCGGGTAAATCTCCCGGAACTGGGTAATTCCGCGAGTAATGTTCTGTCTGCCAGCGAGGAGCGTGAGTATGGCGAAAGCCTGATCCGGCAGATGCGGGCCTATGAGCTGTTGGTTGAAGACCCGCTTATCAGTGACTTTTTTTCTGACATGGGCTTCAACCTGGCCTCCAACAGCGACCAGCCCGAAGCAGCGTTCACCTTCGTGGTGCTCGATCAGGATATGATCAATGCTTTCGCCGCGCCGGGCGGGGTGATTGCCCTGCACAGCGGCCTGATCCTGCTGGCGGACACGCAGGACGAGGTGGCGGGTGTTCTGTCACATGAGATTGCCCACATCACCCAGCTGCATATGTACCGCGCATTTGAGAAGGGCAAAAGCATGAATATTATTGCCCTGCTGGCGATGATGGGCTTGATCCTGGCCAGTGGCGGTGACGGCGAAGTGATCACCGGGGCCGTTTTGGGCGCCCAGGGAATGGCAGCACAGGCGCAGATCAACTTTACCCGGCACAATGAAATTGAAGCCGACCGCGTTGGCATCCGTACCTTGTCCGCCAGTGGTTATGACCCCCAGGGTATGGCAGATTTTTTCGAAAAGATGGGGCAGACGAGCCGCGCGAACGGTGAAGGCCCACCCGAGTTTTTGCGCACTCACCCGGTATCGGTCAACCGCATTGCTGAAGCCAAGAGCCGCATTCAAAATCTGCCGCCGGTCGAGCCCAGGGAAGGCCGCCAGTTTTACATCGTGCAGGCGAGGCTGAGGGCATTGCTGGATGATGACCCTAAAAAAGCCATTGATCATTTCCAGACTGAACTGGAGAAACCACTGAGCGAGGCAAGAAGGATCGGCAATCTTTACGGCCTCGCCATCGCGAGACAGAAGAACGCCGAGTACGACAAGGCCGAAAACCTGCTCAGTGACCTGCTTGAAGCAGAACCCTTACGGCTTGCATTCCAGTTGCAAATGGCCAATTTGCAATTGGCAAAAGGCCAGAATGAAATGGCCATCAGTGCCCTGGCCGAGCTTTACCATACGTTTCCGGGCAACCAGGCCATAGCGTTGGAGTATGGCAAAGCACTGCTGGACCAGGAAAAACCCGATCAAGCTGAAACGGCCAGTAAAATTCTCAAGCAACAATTGGTCAAGCGAAAAAACGATCCTGCGTTGTACGCACTCTACGCCAGGGCTGAGAACCTGTCAGGTAATGACATCAAGGCAACCGAGGCCATCGCCGAATCCTATTACCAGCGTGGCGGAACGGAGGAAGCGATAACGCAACTTGAGAGCCTCACGAGGCGCTCGGACCTGGACTACTACCAGCGGGCCAGGGTTAGCGCCAGGTTAATGGAATTGCGTATCGAAGCGGGCGATACCGAGCCCCAGGCATTTAACCGCCGCTAAGGACCAAGAGCATCGGGATTTACCTCCGGGCCGGCAGCAACTGGTATTCACCCATTCTATTGTCATCAATTTGTCATATACCACCTTATAATGGACAGCTTGGAAACCTTGCATTTTTACCAGGAAGGCTTGTGAGCAAAAAACAAACCAAAGTTCTGGTTGTCGATGACGAATCCGCGATCCGGGAAATGATCCGATTTGCGCTCAGCAAGTCCGGAATGAAGGTGCGCTGTGCCGCCAACGGGCGCGAGGCACTGGAGAAGATCAACGACAAGCTGCCAGACATCATTTTGCTCGACTGGATGATGCCCAAAATGAGCGGACCTGAATTGATCCGCCGCTTGAAAAAGAACCAGGTAACAAGCACGATTCCCATCATCATGCTGACAGCCAGGGTCTCGGAGGACGACAAGGTAACCGGCCTGAACGTCGGCGCGGATGACTACATCATCAAGCCTTTCTCCCCGCGCGAACTGGTCGCCCGCATCGGCGCCGTCTTGCGCAGGTCTGATGCCGGTGACGCCGACGGTAAAATCACGGCAGGATCAATTACCATGGACACACAGTCCAGGCAGGTTTTTCTTGCCGGGAAGGCTGCCCATGTCGGCCCCACGGAATACCGCTTACTCGAGTTCTTCATCACCCACGAAAACCGCTCTTTCAGCCGCTCACAGCTTCTGGACCACGTCTGGGGCACCAATGTTTTCCTCGAGGAACGAACCGTTGACGTACATATCAGGCGCTTGAGAAAAATCCTGCAAAAAACAGACTTACAGCACTACATTCAGACCGTGCGCGGCCACGGCTACCGGTTTGCGGTCACCGACGCTGAATGATCAAGCTCAACTGGACATACCACCTCGGCCGCTTGCTCCTCTGGGTGTTGCTGGCCCTGTTGCTGGGCCTGTGGGCCGGTCACTGGTTACTGGTGCCGAGCATCTTTCTTGCCGGTTACGTCGCCTGGCAGCTTTTCAATGGTTTCCGCCTGCACAGGTGGCTGCAATCCTGGGATACTGAACCCCCCGAAAGCATCGGCATGTGGGCTGAGATTTTTGAAGGCATCGCCAGCCTGCAAAAACTGAACAGGAAACGCAGCCGGCAATATCAACAGGTCATTGACGATTTCACCGGAATGACCGACGCGTTTCCGGACGCCACGCTGGTCATTGACCGCCATGACATCATCAACTGGTTTAATGACTCAGCGGTCAGGTTACTTGACCTGAAAGCCCCTGCTGATCGCGGACAAACAGTGACCAACCTGATACGCGACCCGGCATTTTCGGATTGGCTGGCAGTACAGGACAAACTGACCAGCACGCTGGATATCACCTGCCCTGGCGATGACAATATCATCCTGCAATTGAGTGCCGTTCACTTCGGCAAAGATCAGCGCATGCTGATTCTGAGGAATGTAACCGATGTGCGCAACCTTGAAAGGATGCGGCGCGACCTGGTCGCCAACGTTTCCCACGAATTGCGGACACCTTTGACCGTAATGCTGGGTTACCTGGAAGTTTTGAAATCACAGCCGGAAGAGGCCAGTGGCGAGGCCATTGAGCGGATGTTCAAGCAAGCCGGCCAAATGAAAGACCTGATTGAAGACCTGCTCGAACTCTCCCGCCTCGAGGATGTAGAAAAGCAGGACGACCATGTTGACGTAGATATGCCGGCCATGCTGGCGCAACTGGCGGAACAGGCGGAAGAGCTGAGCCAGGG
>JABDPJ010000289.1 GCA_013042835.1 Lysobacterales bacterium | reverse complement strand
GTGCGAGACGTGGGAGCGTTATCATCTGATCCGGGACTGCATTCGCCAACCCGGCGGCAAGCACCTGGTCACCGGCTTCGCCGGAAAGTTGAACACTTCCCTGGAGGCTGAGGCGGCGCCGCTAACTTCGAAAAGGAGCGCCAGGGCCTGGTTAAAACCGGTTTCAGGATTGGCAATAGCCGCCAGCGTAGCGCTGATGGCTATCGTGGTCACTGCACCGCAATCGGTCGAGGCGCCCGGCGATGGTGAAACGTCGCTTGCAACGCCAGCTGTCGAACCGTTTGTCAGTCCCAATACTTTGCCACTTGCGCCGGTGTCGCAAGCGGCCAGCTATGACCCTGCAGGGCAGGCAAATTCGAATGCTTTGAATGCTTATCTGTTGCGTCATAACCAGATGGCCAGAACCGCGGGCAGGCAGGGATTCGTATCATTCGTGCCCATCGTGGCCACCCAGGTGGCGCCAGTGGCAGAGACCCCCGGGGATGAAGCAGCTCCTGTAGAAACGGACAGTCAGCTACAGACACCAGAAGAATAAATGAGAGTTTTGTCGCGTCAGTTCCAGGTACTTGTTTTCCTGATTGGCATCAGCGGAGCCGTTACGGCCGGTGATTCCGGCGAGGCCCGCGAATTGCTGGAGAAAATGACGACGGCGATGAGCCAGATGAGTTACCAGGGAACGTTTGTTTATGTTCGCGACGATGTAGTGGAAACCATGCGTATTACGCATCTGACTGATGAAACGGGCGTTCGTGAGCGCTTGTATTCCGTCAGTGGCCCGCACCGGGAGGTTATCCGCGACCGCAAGGGTGTCCGTTGCTTCTTGCAGGATTCTGCATCCGTCGTGGAAGACCAGGTCGTTTCAAACTCCTACTTTCCCGAGTTACCCCTCACCATCATTGACGGCGATAACAGTGGATACAAAATTGAAACAGGTGGTGAGGCAAGAATCGCCGGCCAGAAAGCCCGCCGCGTCACCATTTCTCCGCGGGATGACTTCAGATATGGCTATGATTTCTGGCTGGAGGAACAAACCGGATTGTTATTGAAATGGGTATTGTTCGATTCCCGCCACAATGCTTTAGCCAAACTTATGTTTACCGATTTTGCCATGGGTTCCGCCATCGACCTTGCGGAGATTGAGTCGGGTTCACGCAGCGAAGATTTTGTTGAAATGAAAACCTTTAGCCTGCAGAAGACCGTGGTGACCCAGTCCAGTCCGCGCTGGCAACCGGCAAAATTACCGCCCGGCTTTCAACTGACTTCCCACAGTCACAAGGCGGAAGCCGATAGTGTTTACGAACACATGGTTTACAGTGATGGCCTGGCGGCGGTTTCGGTTTACGTGGAGGAGCAGGGTAAGGGTATGACGGTCAAGCCGGGGGGCAGCCAATTGGGCACAAATAACGCCTACACCCATACAATGGGTGATATTCAAATCACGGTTATCGGTGAGGTGCCGGCAATTACGGTTAAGTCCATTGCCAAGGAAATGGCGTTGGCAATCAATTCCAACTAGCTGGAAAATCACCTGCAAGACCATGACCTGTCGGCCAGACATATCCAATAGCGCTCATAGCCGGGGGCAGTCGGGGTCATTATTCGGATGATCGAGCAGAACGTGCAGGTCATTCGCTGCCAGGACGACCGGATATGGGTGCGCCTGGGTTCCAGCTCCGGTTGCACAGCCTGTGATAATGGCAAGGGTTGTGGTGCCGGAATTTTTGCCAGGTTAGTCAGGCGTAAGCCGGTAGTTCTGGAGTTGCCACGCAACCAAACGCGTGTGGAACGAGGTCAAATGCTGGTCCTGGCCTTTCCGGAACGTATCTACCTCAAGCTGGTCTGGAATAGTTACGGGTGGCCGTTATTGGCAGCATTGGCCGGGGCGGCGGCGGGTAACGGTTTGGGTAGCTGGTTACAGTTCAGCCCCGGCGTGATTGATGTCTGCGCATTGTTCGCCGGCTTACTGACGGCATTTATTGCCATACGCCTGGTAAAGAACAACGCTAACCAGGGTCTCGTGCCCGCTTCTTTGCGGACGATGGTTTATTATCCGGCGGCCAACCCCAATATGTGCAATGAGAGTCGGAACAGCGAAAATACCGTTTAGTCATTTTATGTTATGTCGGAGGAAAAACATGCAACATAGGATAAGGGTGCAGATAGCAGTACTGCTGATGTTTTTTGTCAGCCTGCCGCTGGCTGCAAAAGTCACCGGGTTGCCGGATTTTACGGAGTTGGTGGAAAAAGCGGGTCCCGCGGTTGTCAACATCCGTGTCACCCAGTTTGGCTCACGCGGCCCGAGAGGTTCCGGGCAGGATGATGAACTGGGTGAGGGTCATCCGGAAATTCCTGAATTTTTCAGGCGCTATTTCAATGTACCCGAGGGACCACGTGGCCAGCAGCCCGACCGGCAGGGTGCAGGTTCCGGATTTATCTATGATGAGGAAGGTTACATTCTTACCAATCACCACGTGATTGAAAATGCCGATGAAATCATCATACGCATGGCCGATCGCCGCGAGTTCGAAGCCGAACTCATTGGCTCAGATGATGCCAGCGATATAGCCGTTCTGAAAATCGAGGTGGATGAGGATCTGCCGTTTTTGCGCCTGGGTGAATCTGAGTCACTCAAGGCCGGTGAATGGGTTGCGGCGATTGGCTCGCCTTTTAATTTCGAGCAGAGCGTGACCGCAGGCATTGTCAGTGCCAAGGGCAGGAGCAACCAGGCACAGCAGTACGTGCCGTTCATCCAGACTGACGTTGCCATCAACCGTGGTAATTCCGGCGGTCCGTTGCTCAATATGGACGGTGAGGTTATCGGTATCAATTCATGGATACTGAGTTCCAGCGGTGGTTACATTGGCTTGTCTTTTTCCATCCCTGTTGAAGTCGCTATCAGCACTGCGAGACAACTGCGTGAAACCGGCAAAGTGGAGCGTGGCCTGCTGGGTGTGATGGTGGGAGCAGTTACCCGTGAGATGGCCGAAGCCCTGGGACTTGACCGTCCTGTCGGAGCGTTGGTCAACGATGTTACTTCGGATGGTTCGGCCGCGCGCGCCGGGATAGAGCCGGGCGACGTGATTCTTGACTTCAATGGTGACGCGGTGGAAACCTGGAATGATTTGCCGCCGCTGGTAGGCGCAAATCCGCCGGGAACCAAGGCCAGGGTAATGGTAAGCCGTGACGGCAAGGAAAAAATATTTAACGTGACCCTGGATGCGCTCGGCGGTGAGAGCGGCACTGCTGTCGCTGAAGATGAAGAGGATGTACAACCGGCCAATGCCCTTGGTCTCGTGGTTGAAAGTATCAGCAGCGACCGCCGGCGTGAACTGGGCGATCCCGAAGGCGGGGTCGTGATTACCGAAATTGAAAGTGACGATGCCTGGCGTGTCGGTCTGCGGCCGGGCGACGTGATCCTTATGATCAACAATCGCGACGTTGAAGACATGGACGACTTTGAAGCACTGGTCGAGAAAATTGAGCCGGGCCGCGCCGTGGCTTTGCGTATATGGCGAAACGGCACCGCGAATTTTATCGCTTACACGCCGCGTGTCGAGGAAAAAGAATAATCATTGCAACGGGATGATTGCGTGATTATACAATTTACGCGCAATTAAGCCGAACAATGATCGCCAGTCAGTTATAATGACGGGTTGATGACAAGGAGGCCATCCGTTGTTGATAACGGATGGCCTTCGACTGTTCTGGCTAGAGAACACTTACGGAGTTTCACGGCTGAATTTAAAAATGGATCAGAATTACGTCCGGAATTTTTCCATTATTGCCCATGTCGACCACGGCAAATCGACGCTGGCCGACCGCTTTATTCAGTTGTGTGATGGATTGAGCGAGCGCGAAATGTCCGCCCAGGTACTCGATACCATGGACATAGAGCGGGAGCGGGGCATTACCATCAAGGCCCAGAGCGTAACGCTGGATTACAAGGCGGATGACGGCCATGTTTATCACCTGAATTTTATTGATACGCCCGGTCATGTCGACTTTTCCTACGAGGTGTCGCGTTCCCTGGCCGCCTGTGAAGGTGCCTTGCTGGTGGTAGATGCAGCCCAGGGTGTTGAGGCCCAAAGCGTGGCGAATTGCTACACCGCGGTGGAGCTTGGACTGGAGGTCATTCCGGTATTGAACAAGATTGATCTGCCGTCGGCCGAGCCGGAGCGGGTCAAGCAGGAAATCGAAGATATCATCGGTATCGAGGCGCACAACGCGCTGGCGGTCAGCGCCAAAACCGGCGATGGTGTCAGGGAGGTGCTGGAACGCCTGATCCGGGATGTTCCACAGCCGGCCGGGGATCCTGATGCACCGCTTAAAGCGTTGATCATCGATTCCTGGTTTGACAATTACCTGGGTATCGTATCGCTGATTCGTGTCGTCGACGGAACTGTTGGCAAGCGTGAAAAGATAGCGCTCATGTCTTCCGGTGACCAGTACCTGGTCGATCAGGTGGGTGTATTTACACCAAAACGTGAACTTCGTGAGACGTTGTCAGCCGGGGAAGTGGGTTTCCTGGTCGCCGGAATCAAGGACATCCATGGTGCGCCCGTTGGCGATACCATCACGCTCGCAAAGACGCCGGCGAGTGAAGCCCTGCCGGGTTTTGCAACCATGCAACCGCGGGTATTTGCCGGCCTGTTTCCCTCCGACGCGGATGACTACCCGGATTTGCGCGAAGCGCTGGAAAAACTGCAGTTGAACGATGCAGCTTTGAATTTCGAGCCGGAGACCTCAGAAGCGCTGGGATTTGGTTTCCGTTGCGGTTTTCTTGGCCTGCTGCACATGGATATTGTCCAGGAACGTCTTGAGCGAGAGTACGACGTTGACCTGATTACCACGGCGCCCACGGTCATCTACGAGGTAGAGATGACCGATGGCGAAGTCGTGACGCTCGAAAACCCTGCAAAAATGCCGCCGGTCAACAAGATCGCAGAGGTGCGTGAACCCATTATCCAGGCCAATATCCTCGTGCCACAGGACTATGTCGGCGCTGTCATTGGTTTATGCGAGGAAAAGCGCGGCCGGCAAATCGGCATGCACTACATGGGTGGACAGGTTTCCATCAAGTATGAATTACCCCTGTCGGAAGTGGTCCTGGACTTTTTTGACCGCCTGAAATCCGTCAGCCGGGGGTATGCATCGTTTGAGTATCACTTCCTGCGTTTCAGCACCGGGCCATTTGTCCGCGTCGATATCCTGATCAATGGGGAGCGCGTAGACGCATTGTCACTTATCATGCACCGTGACCAGGCCCAGCGACGCGGCCGTGAGCTGGCTGTCAGCATGAAGGAGCTGATTCCGCGGCAGATGTTCGATGTTGCGATTCAGGCCTCTGTTGGTGCGCAGATCATTGCACGGACCACGGTCAAGGCACTGCGCAAAAACGTGACGGCGAAGTGTTATGGTGGTGACGCGACACGCAAGCGTAAGTTATTGGAAAAGCAGAAAGCCGGCAAAAAACGTATGAAACAGGTCGGTAGCGTTGAGATTCCACAGGAGGCTTTCCTGGCGGTATTGCAACAGGACGCAAAAAAGTAGATTCACTTTGAATTAGGTAAACCGAATGAATATTGATTTCGCATTAGTGCTGGTGGTGTTTACGACACTGAGCGGCTTGATCTGGCTGGTGGACAGCCTGTTGTTCAAACAAAGGCGCATGGACCGTTCAGTGCAAAGGAGCATCGAACCGCCGCGCGAGCCGGTGATGGTGGAGTACGCCCGTTCCCTGTTTCCGGTACTTTTGATTGTTCTGGTATTCCGGTCTTTCCTGTTTGAGCCTTTTAAAATCCCCTCGGGCTCAATGATCCCGACATTGCTGGTGGGCGATTTCATCGTGGTCAATAAATTCTCCTATGGAATTCGCCTGCCTGTATTGAATAAGAAAGTCATTGATATCGGCTTGCCCGAGCGCGGTGCCGTCGTGGTTTTTCGCTACCCGCTTGATCCTGGTGTCAACTTCATTAAGCGGGCCGTGGGCCTGCCGGGAGATACCGTCACTTATCGCGACAAGCAGCTTTTTGTCAATGGTGAATTAGTGGAGTCAACCTCCGCGGGACGCTTTCAGAGCGGTGACGTCAAATGCTCCACGCCCGCTGCCGATGCCGCCCTGTATGATGAAAAACTGGGAGGTGTGAACCACGACATCCTTTTGCACGACAGCAGCCGGGGCCGCGATGGACAATGGATTGTGCCGGAAGGGCATTATTTCATGATGGGTGACAACCGTGACCGCAGCAACGACAGCCGCGAATGGGGCTTCGTTCCGGAAGAGAACCTGCTGGGCCGGGCAGTTGGTATCTGGCTCAACTTTGATTTTGAAAAAGGCTGTGCCGATTTGTCGCGCGTTGGCGATGGCATAAAGTAGCGTAACGTAACGGTTGTGATTGCCGCGATACGCGATATAGTATGAGTACTGACATAGTAAAAAGGATGGCAACTGTGAAAACCCAGAAGCAAGGTGGACTAACCCTGATCAGCTTTATTTTTGTGCTCGCATTCGTGATCTTCGTATCTTATATCGGCATGAAAATCGGACCGATTTACATGGAATATTATTCTGTCGTCAGTGCGATGAACGGCGTGGCCTCGGAAAGAGGCAGCGCAAATCTTTCCCCTTATGATGTTCGTGTAAAAGTTTTGAACCGTCTTTATGTCAGTTACTCGGCCGAAAACGTCAAGGAAAAGCATATCAAGCTCACCCGTAATAACGGGGTTAACCTGCGCATCGCCTATGAAGTCCGCAAGCCGGTGATCGGTAATCTCGATGTGGTTGCAAAATTTGACAGGTCCGTGCGATTGGCCAACTGACCCGGGTTTCACATAACGGTCTGCGCCTGCATGTTCAAGCAATGAGGGAAATTCCCGGTATACCCTACAGGTTCAAAGATCCGGACTTGCTGACCCAGGCCTTGTCTCACCGCAGCCTGGGACGGTTCAATAACGAACGTTTGGAGTTTCTCGGCGACAGCATATTAAATTTTGTTGTATCCGCACGATTATTCGAACTCAAAACCACCGAGGATGAAGGCGATTTGAGCCGCTTGCGGGCGCGCGTGGTGCGTGGCGAAACGCTGGCTGAACTGGCCAATGGCCTGAAGTTGGGGGATTACATCAAGCTTGGCGAAGGCGAGTTGAAATCCGGTGGTTACAGGCGGAAATCCATCCTGGCAGACGCCCTGGAGGCCTTAATGGGCGCCATTTACCTGGATGGTGGTTTTGCGTCCTGTGAGAAGGTTATCGGGCATGTTATTGCCCCGGTTATGCAAAACCTGCCCGACGCTGCGGAACTGAAAGATCCAAAAACGCGCCTGCAGGAGTACCTGCAGGGTGAGGGCCTCGCATTACCCGAATACCACCTGCTCAGCGACGAAGGCCCTCCGCACAGGAAAAATTTCCTGGTGCAATGCAGCAGCGAGAACGCCGGCTTCTCGGTGACAGGTGAGGGTCGCAGCCGGCGTAAGGCAGAGCAGGTGGCGGCAGCGGCGGCCCTGCAATTCATTCTCGGCGACACGAAGAAATGAGCACGTACCAATGACAGAGAACAACGCGTTGGAAAATGAATTTCGCTTTGGATATGTGTCCATTGTTGGCCGGCCCAACGTCGGTAAATCCACTTTGCTAAACCAGATACTCGGCCAAAAAGTCAGTATTGTCACTGCCAAGCCCCAGACGACCCGGCAAAGACTGGCAGGAATCAAAACCACACCGCAAGGGCAGGTTGTCTACGTGGATACACCGGGTATACACCATACGGCCAAGCGCGCGTTGAACCGCTATATGAACCGGGTCGCAAAGGCTTCTTTCCGGGACGTGGACCTGGTCCTGTTCCTGGTCGAAGCCGGTAACTGGACGCGGCAGGATGCTTTCGTGGCCAAGGCGCTGGGTTCGGTGGACGTGCCGGTCATACTGGTGCTGAACAAGGTCGACCTGGTGCCCGACAAGGAATCGCTACTTGAGTTTATCGATGAGCACTTTAGCGGTGATGATTACGAAAGCATCATGATGATTTCGGCGAAAAAAGGTAGTGGCGTCGATGAGCTGGAAAAACAAGTGCTGGCCCGGTTGCCGTTTTCAAGGCCGTTTTACGATGAAGACCAGTTCACGGACCGCAGTGAACGATTTCTCGCTGCTGAAATGATCCGCGAACAATTGACCCTGCGACTGCACCAGGAACTGCCTTATGCGCTAACCGTGCAGATCGAAGAATTCAAACGCAAGGGCAAGCTGTTGACCATTGGCGCCATCATCTGGGTTGAGAGGAACAGTCAGAAGCAAATCACGGTTGGCAAAAACGGCATCGTGCTCAAGCAGGTCGGCAGCCAGGCGCGCGTCGTGCTGGAGGCACTGTTCGGCGAAAAGATATTTCTGCGGCTGTGGGTGAAAGTCAGCAAGGACTGGTCGGACAGTGACAAATTGATTGAAAGATTCGGCTATACCGATTAGCTTGCTGGCACGGATAGTTTCGTCGAGGCCAAAGCATTGAGTCGAATACAACTCGAGCCTGCTTATGTTTTGCATAGCCGCTCTTTTCGGGAAACCAGCCTGATTATCGAAGCCCTGACGCGCGGGCATGGCCGCGTGGCGGTCGTTGCAAGGGGCGCAAAGGCGGCCCGGTCACGCTGGCGCAATGTCCTGCAGCCTTTTCGTCCCCTGCTGCTTAGCTGGAGTCAGAAAAGCGATCTCGGCACCCTTACGGCGGCTGACCAGGTGGCTTCCCCGCCGGCTCTGCAGGGCCAATCCCTGTACTGCGGGCTATACCTGAACGAGTTGTTGATGCGTCTACTGCACCGGGGTGATCCTCACGCCGAGGTTTTCGAGCGCTACCGGCAAGTGCTTTTCGAGTTGGCGTCGGAGGCACCCCCGCAACCGCTTCTGAGGGTATTTGAGAAACATTTGCTGGACGCCATCGGCTACGCAATGATGCTGGACCGGGAATACGACAGCGGCGCGGATATTCAGCCGCACAAGTGGTACCAGTACAAGCCGGACCGCGGGCCCGTTGCATGTGCCGGGCCGGGCAAGAACCGGGTGTCTGGTGAAGCTTTGCTGGCCTTGCACAACGAAAATCTGCAAGCTGCGAGTTTGCCTGAATTGCGTATGTTGATGCGTGGCGTGATCGGCTATCATCTGGGAGACAAACCGCTGGCAAGCCTGTCGTTGTTTTCGACCTGAAGCCAGGCCGGTCAAAATATTTCAAGAGGTATAGGGTTATGCGATCCGGAAAATTACTGTTGGGTGTCAATATCGATCATGTCGCGACCATCCGGCAGGCGCGGGGAGCCGATTACCCCAGTGTCCTGCAGGCCGCCCGGATCGCCGAAGATGCCGGTGCCGATGCAATCACCGTCCACCTCCGCGAAGACCGCAGGCACATACAGGACCAGGAAGTCATCGCCTTGTGTCAACAGGTCAGGACCCGGGTCAACCTTGAGATGGCCGTTACCGATGAGATGCTCGCAATCGCAGAGCTCAACCGGCCCGCCGATGTCTGCCTGGTACCGGAAAAGCGCGAAGAACTGACTACCGAGGGTGGTCTTGACGTCACGGCAAACTTTGACGCCGTCAAGTATGCCTGCGAGCGTCTGGGCGAAGCCGGAATCCGGGTCTCACTGTTCATTGACCCCGATAAGGAGCAACTGGATGCATCTCGCGGATGCGGGGCACCGGTGGTTGAATTGCATACAGGCAGCTACGCGGATGCCGGGGATACAGAGGTTGAATCGGAGTACCAGCGCATCGTTCGGGCGTCAGAATATGGCGATTCAATTGGCCTGCAGATGAATGCGGGTCATGGCTTGCATTATCAGAACGTCCAGCGCATCGTTCGCATTCCGCAGCTGGTGGAGCTCAATATCGGCCACTCGATCGTCGCAAAGGCCCTGTTTGTCGGCCTCGACAAAGCGGTCAGGGATATGCTGGCGCTGATGAAATAGCAACGCAGCCGTTGCACTTCAGCACCTGTTGACACGACGATTACATCCAGGAAATAACCCATGGGCCGCAGCCGCAAAAAGCTATCCGACCAGCCTTTCGAGGTGGATATTACAGCGCTTGATGCCAAGGGTTTGGGCCTGACCGAGTTTGCAGACAAGACACTGCGCGTGTTTGATGCCCTCCCCGGTGAGAAAGTCGTGGCCCGATACCTGTTCGGCAGGAGCCTGAGGGGCAGGGCTGAGACTCTCCGGGTTTTACAAGCTTCCGTTGACCGGGTCGAACCCCGTTGTCCACAGTTTGGTGACTGTGGAGCCTGCAGCCTGCAGCATCTGTCAATGGATGCCCAGTTGCAGCGTAAGGAAAAAATCCTGTTGGAGACCCTGCAAGGTGCTGGTCTGGCTGTCAGTCCGGACATGGTCTATGCGCCGTTGACCGGCCCTTTATGGAACTACCGCCGCAAAGCCCGGCTTTCAGTCCGTGACGTCGTTGCCAAGGAACGCGTCCTGGTTGGATTTCGTGAACGCAACAGCCGTTACGTGGCGGATATGGACCAGTGTTTTGTCCTGCATGACGTGATTGCCGACGCCCTGCCCAAACTGGCGCGCCTGGTGGAGACGATGGATTGCCGCACCAGGATACCGCAGGTGGAAGTGGCCTGTGGTGACGAGCAATGCGCAATGATCCTGCGTCACCTTGAACCGCTTTCCGACAACGACCTTGAAAGCCTGCGGGCGTTTGCCCTGCAGACCGGCCTGGGCATCTACCTGCAGGCAGCGGGGCCGGACAGCGTCCGCCTGTTTGAACCTGCGGATTTTCAACTAGATTATGCGATTGAACCGCTGGGTCTGCGTTTTGTATTTGAGCCGCTGGATTTTATCCAGGTGAACGGCGAACTCAATCAGCAGATGGTAATGCGCGCGCTGGATTTGCTTGATCCCCAACCCGGGGACACGGTACTGGACCTTTTTTGCGGTTTGGGTAATTTCACGCTGCCATTGGCCACCCGTGCGGCGCATGTAACCGGAATCGAGGGTTCCGCGGAGATGGTCGAGCGCGCTCGTGGCAACGCGCAGCTCAATGGCCTGGCCAATGCGGAGTTCCAGCAGGCCGATCTGTACCGGGAGACTGCAGACAGGCCCTGGCCGGACAAAGACTACAACAAGGTCCTGTTGGATCCGCCACGTTCCGGCGCCAGGGAGTTGTTAGCCTGGATAGCCGCCGGCAATGTAAGTCATGTGCTTTATATTTCCTGCAACCCGGAGACGCTGGCGCGAGACGCGGGATTGCTGGTCGACACGCATGGCTTCAGGCTGCAGGGAACCGGTATTATCAACATGTTTCCGCATACCACTCACAGCGAGGCCATGGCCCTGTTCGAACGCCCAATCAATGGAGAAATATCATGAATTCAGCTGACCCGCGGGTGTCAGCCGGCGACAGGCTGGGGCCGTTGTTGATCGGCCTGGCCGGCCATGATGTCACTCCCAAGGAGGCCGAATGGCTGCGTCATCCGGCCGTTGGCGGCGTGGTGTTATTCACGCGTAACTACCGCGATGTTGCACAATTGTCGGCACTGACCTCGTCAATTATTTCAGAAGCCGGTCGGGACCTGTTGATCTGCGTCGACCATGAAGGCGGTCGGGTGCAACGCTTCCGGAAAGGTTTTACGCGTCTGCCACCGTTGGCCGTGCTGGGAAGGATATATGCCGATTCAGCCGACAAGGCCCTGGATTTCGCTTACCGCCACGGACGCGTGATGGCGACGGAGTTATTGCTCTGCGGGGTGGACCTGAGTTTTGCGCCGGTGCTGGACATTGGCGATCGCAGCGTGGTCATCGGCGATCGTGCATTTTCGGCGGATACAGCGGCCATTATTGCCTTGTCAAAGGCTTATATCGGTGGCATGCACGATGCCGGGATGTGCGCCACCGGCAAACATTTCCCCGGCCACGGTTCCGTGGTGGCGGACTCCCATACCGATGATGTCTGTGATCCGCGGCCGCTGGCGGCGATCGAGGAACTGGATTTGAAGCCCTTTGCTGCCCTGGGCAATGAGTTGGACGCCGTGATGATGGCGCATGTGCTTTATCCCGAAGTGGACAGCAGGCCGGCGGGCTATTCCCCCTATTGGATCAAGACAATGCTGCGCAGCCAGCTGGCCTACACGGGCACCGTGTTTTCCGACGACCTGGGTATGTATGCCGCTAAGGTCGCGGGTGGCCTGGCTGAGCGCGTGCGGGAATCCCTGTCGGCGGGTTGTGATGCCGTGTTGGTATGTGACCCCGGAGATGTGCAAGACTTGCTGGCAAACGATGAAGCTTTGTTTGACAATGCGGATGCAGCCCTGAAAAGACTGAAAGGCCGCCCTGGCGCCAGCCGTGAAGAAATCGAGCGGGTTGGTGAATGGCGGCAATGGAAAAAATCAATAGCACAATTGGAGTTGGAGCAATCAAAATGGGTATGAGCGAGACCCCGGAGCCGCGGGCTCTATTGAAGAACTCGAAGGTTCTTTTCAACCGTGATGAGGTCATGGCTGCCGTGCAGAAAATGGCAGATGAGATCAACGAGTATTACGGCGATGAACCCGTGATCATGGTCTCGGTACTGACCGGCGCGATCATCCCGGCCGCCTGGCTCGCGACCTTACTGAAAATGCCAATTCAAATGGACTTCGTACACGCTACCCGTTACCGCGGTGGCCTGTATGGCGCAGAGCTGGAGTACCGGGTGCCCCCGCGCCTCGACCTGGAAGGGAAGAAGGTGCTGATTGTCGACGATATATTTGATGAGGGCCATACGCTGGCGGCGATCAAGGGTTCCGTCGAAAAACGCAAGGCCGAGTCCGTGAAGATGGCGTCGCTGGTGCGCAAGATGCATGACCGCGGGCTTGACAGGGATTATGTCGATTTTATCGGCCTGGATGTGCCGGATGTCTATGTCTTCGGTTGCGGCATGGACGCGTACGAAGAATGGCGCCACCTCGATGAAATCCTGGTGCTCGAGGAAGGTTGATGCGACGCCTGGGCCTGATCGGCGGAAGCGGTCTGGACCAATGGGGTACCGCCACACGCACCCACACGATTGACAGCGCCTTTGGCCGGCCTTCGGCTGACCTGGAGGAATACCGGTTAGGGGATTTACAGGTGTTTTTCCTGCCGCGTCACGGCACCAGGCATGAATTTCCGCCTCACGCAGTGAATTACCGTGCGAACATCGATGCCTTCAGACAACTCGGCGTGGCGGGTATAATCGCCGTTAACGCGGTCGGCGGCATCAGCGGCCCCAATCAACCGGGCACACTGACCATTCCGGATCAATTGATTGATTACACATGGGGCAGGGCGCACAGCTTCAGCCTGGACGCTGGTGACGAGTTACAGCATGTGGAGTTCGCCAGGCCATTTGAAGGTGAATTACGCAGAGGGTTGATCAGCGCCGCAACTGATGCCGGGCTCAGCGTGCTGGATAGCGGTTGCATTGGCGTATCCCAGGGCCCCCGGCTGGAAACCGCCGCAGAAGTCAGGAGATTACAGAATGATGGTTGTGACATGGTCGGAATGACGACCATGCCGGAAGCAGCACTGGCGCGTGAAGCAGGGCTGGAGTATGCCAGCCTGTGCATCAACGCCAACTGGGCCGCGGGCCTGGACAATACCCCCGTAACCATGGAGGCCATTGACGCCACGCTCAGGGAAGCCATGGTCAGGGTTCGTAAATTGCTTGGTACATTTTTTGAGGAGATCTCAAATGCCGGTTGATTCCCCTTTCCCCCATTTGCTGGCCCCCCTGGACCTTGGCTTTACCACGCTTAAGAACCGTGTCCTGATGGGCTCGATGCACACGGGCCTGGAAGATCACAAGAAAGATTTTCCAAGACTGGCTGCCTATTTTGCGGAGCGTGCTGCCGGCGAAGTCGGTTTGATTGTCACCGGCGGTATAGCGCCCGGCCTGCGCGGTTCCCTGTTGCCAACCCCTTCGGGATTATTCAATCGTTTACAGGTGCCCAGGCACAAGTTGGTTTCCCGGGCCGTTCATGAAGCTGACGGCAAAATTTGCATGCAGATACTGCACGGCGGACGCTACAGCTATCACCCGTTGAGCGTGGCGCCCAGTGCGATCCAGTCACCCATAACGCCATTCAAGCCCAAAGCACTGTCTGCAAAAGGTGTTGAGAGGGAAATCAAAACCTTCGTGCGCGCTACCAGGCTGGCGCGCGAAGCCGGCTATGACGGCGTTGAAATCATGGGTTCCGAGGGTTATTTCATCAATGAATTCACCACCACGCATGTCAATAAACGCGACGATCAGTGGGGTGGCAGCACCCGGAACCGCTACCGTATCGCAGAAGAGATACTGAGCCGTTGCCGCGCCGAGGCGGGGCCGGATTTTATCATCATCTACCGATTGTCGATGCTGGATCTGCTGCCTGAGGGCAACAGCTGGGACGAGGTCGTTGAACAGGCGAAAATGGCACAAGCGGCAGGCGCGACTATAATCAATACCGGCATCGGCTGGCACGAGGCGCGCATTCCCACGATAGCGACCATGGTCCCGCGCGGGGCATTCAGCTGGGTGACGGGCCGGATGCGGCCGGAAGTCGATATACCGGTGATCACGACCAACAGGATCAATACGCCCCAGGTCGCGGAGGAAATTCTTGCGCGCGGTGACGCGGACATGGTCTCCATGGCCCGGCCATTGCTGGCCGACGCGGAGTTTGTCAAGAAAGCGCGCCAGGGCCGCCCGGAAGAGATCAATATCTGTATCGCCTGCAACCAGGCGTGTCTCGACCATACCTTCAGTCGACAGACCTGCTCATGCCTGGTTAATCCGCGGGCCTGTCGTGAGACGGAACTGAACTATTTGCCAGCCACGGATATCAAGGCGATCGCAGTGGTGGGTGCGGGTCCGGCAGGCCTGGCATTTTCAACCGTCGCTGCGCAGCGCGGCCATCGCGTCAGCCTGTTTGATGCGGCTGGCGAAATTGGCGGGCAGTTCAACATGGCCAAGAAGATTCCAGGCAAGGAAGAATTCAGCGCCAGCCTCGATTACTTCCGTGGAGAAGTGGACAGGAGAGGAGTTGATCTGCAGCTGAACACCCGTGTGACTGCCGAAGACCTGGCGGGTTATGACGAAATCATCCTGGCCACCGGGGTTTATCCGCGCACGCCGGACATCGCCGGCATTGATCACAGTAAGGTGGTTTCATATATCGATGTCCTTACGGGCAAGGTCGAAATAGGCAAGCGTGTCGCCTTGATTGGCGCTGGCGGTATCGGCTTTGATGTCGCCGAATACCTCAGCCATGGCGATGACCACCCATCCAGCAGCCAGTCGTTCGAGGCGTTTGCGGCCGAGTGGGGTATTGACGCCACCCTGGAGGCCAGGGGTGGAGTGAAAGGCGTCAAGGCGCAACCACCGCAATCGGCGCGCGACATCTGGCTATTACAACGCAAGCCCGGGAAGCCAGGTAAAACCCTGGGCAAAACCACCGGTTGGATACACCGTTTGAGCCTCAAGCATCGAGGAGTGCAGATGCTGGGAGGCGTTACTTATGAACGTATAGATGACGCAGGTTTGCATATCACCGTCAATGGCAAAGAACAGTTGCTGGAAGTTGATCATGTCGTCATTTGTGCCGGTCAGGTCAGCAACAGGGACTTGGATGAGGCCCTCCAGGAGAGAGGCTTGTCACCCCGCGTAATCGGTGGCGCACGCAAGGCGGCAGAACTGGATGCCAAGTATGCGATACGGGAAGGCAGCGAACTGGCCGCGGCAATCTAGACGAAGGAACCTGCGGTTTCCAGTAGCGCTCGATTCGCCGGGCTTGAGGAACTAAAAAGGGCTGCCTCGGTGGCCCTTTCCTTTGAATTGTCCGGCAAATGCGCAGTGCTTAACGGGTTTTAGGCAGACCCAGAGTCAAAGCCAGCCAACCGCAAAAATGCGGACAGGAACGAGCCGCCAATTACATCAATTTTGATTGCAGAATTCATAAACACGAAATATAATTCACTAATCGTCACATTGATGCGAAATGCCAATCATGAGCAACTGGACACTCTTCAGTAATCACGGACACGTGCTTGTTTGCCTGGCCCGCGATCCCGGAGCACGCTTACGCGACGTTGCAACAGCTGTCGGTATTACCGAACGTGCTGTGCAAAAAATTGTACGCGATTTACAGGATGGTGGCATGGTCAGTGTCACGAAA
>JABDPJ010000288.1 GCA_013042835.1 Lysobacterales bacterium | reverse complement strand
GGATCGTATATTTTCCACGCAGATCCCACAGCAGTTCCTCCACCGCTTCGGTGCCCTTGGGGTCCAGCGCCGAACACGGCTCATCCATCAGCAGCACTTTGGGTTTAACCGGCAACAGCCGAGCAATACATAACTTCTGTTGTTCTTCCAGCGACAGTGCCGTGGCCTTCTGGCCAAGCTTGTCCTTGACCTTGTCCCAAAGCAGCACCTGCTTCAGGGCGTTTTCTACAATTTCATCTTTTGAAGCGTCGTCGGATTGGCTGCCCTCACCGTGGATATTGTGGCCAAAAAGAACATTATCCCGGATGGACAACGGTAGCGGGTTGGGGCGCTGGAAAACCATACCTACCTGCTTGCGCACCTGCAGCAATTCGACGTCTGGACCGAAAATATTCTCCCCCATAACGTCTATCGCACCGGAGATTCGCACGTAGTCAAGGCGCTCGTTGATACGATTCACAGTGCGCAGAAACGTGCTTTTTCCGCAACCGGACGGACCGATCATGGACGTGATCATGCCCTCCTTGATGTCCAGGTCAATATCGAATAACGCCTGGAATGTGCCATACCAGAGATTCAGTTTCCTGGTACTGATAGCCAGGCCATTGTCCGCCCCCGATTTTGCAACTTCAGCATTCATCAGCCGAACCTCCCTTCGACGTAATCACGGGTTCTCTGATCTTTGACCTCACCGGTGAACAGGTCTTCGGTTACACCGATGTCCAGGCACTTTCCTTCCAGGAAAAATGCCGTGCGGTCGGCCAGGCGCCGCGCTTGCTGCACCAGGTTGGTGACCAGGATGATCGTCATCTCGCTCTTCAACTCCTTGAGGACGTCCTCAATTCTCATGGTGGTTACCGGGTCCACCGCAATGGAAAACTCGTCAAGCATCAGCAGTTCGGGTTCCTGGGACAGGGCGCGGGCAATGGTCAAACGCTGTTGCTGTCCGCCGGACAACAAGCTGCCCAGCGAGTCGAGGCGGTCCTTGACCTCGTCCCAAAGCGCGGCACGGGTCAGGCAACGCTCCACGATTACGTTGAGTTCCGCCTTGTCTTTCAGACCCCGGAGCCTGGGCGCGAGGGCCACGTTGTCATAAACAGACAAGGGCAAGCCGACCGGCAGCGGAAATACCACGCCGATACGCGAGCGCAAGCCGTAAACATTGCGGACTTTCCTGATATTATGACCATTGAGTTGGATGCTTCCCCTGGTCTTCATGTTCGGGTCAAACATATCCATACGGTTGATAGCTTTCAGAAATGATGTTTTACCGGCATTGGCGGGGCCAATGATGCCGAAAATCTCGTTTTCCTGGATATCGAGGGATACGTGTTCGAGCGCTGCATGGCTGCCATAGTGGATGGACAGGTCGTCGACGTGCAGCTTTGCGGGAGTATTGGTCTGCGGGTCCGGACCCGCGTTTTCCTGGCTTACCATTTCTTCTTACCCCGCAGATACATGCGTAGCGCAATGGAGAGGCTGTTCATCATCAACACCAGCGCAATCAGCACAAGTGCAACACCGTAGGGAACCGCTTCAGGCATTTCCGGCACCTGGGTCGACACCACGAACAGGTGCAGGGATAACGCCATGGTCTGGTCGAAAACGCCCTGCGGCAGGAACGGCAGGAAAAACACCGCACCCGTGAACATGATCGGTGCGGTTTCCCCGGAGGTCCTGGAAACCTCCAGAATAACACCGGTAAGAATACCGGTAATTGCATTCGGCAGTACGATGCGCCTGATCGTCTGCCAGCGGGTCGCACCCATGTTCCAGCAGGCTTCCCGGAAAGCCATTGGCACAGCCTGCAGCGATTCGCGCGTAGCCACGATCACAACCGGCAGAGTCATAATGGCCAGGGTCAGGCTGGCCGCCAGGATACTGGTCCCGAAGCGGAAAAAGATTACAAAGGCACCGAGGCCGAACAGGGCATGCACGATCGAAGGAACACCCGCCAGGTTAATGATGGCCAGGTTGATAATGCGCGTAAACCAGTTATCCGGCGCATACTCGCTCAGGTAGATTGCGGCAGCAACCCCCAGCGGCACGGACGCCAACAGGGCGACCAGTACCAGCAGGATCGTTCCGAGCAAGGCCGGGAAAATACCGCCTTCCGTCATGCCGTTGGTTGGGTTGGAGAACAGGAAATCAAAAGAAATGACCGGTGCGCCTTTGTAGATCAGGGTACCCATGATCAGGATTACCGGGAAAATCAGCAGGGCCGTCATGCTTCCAAGTAGAAAGCGGAACAGCTTTTGCCTGCCGAGGTTCTTGTGATTAATCGGGGTCGCTTCAAACATGGTTTTCATCCCTTGCGTACTCCCCGGACCACCAGGTCTGCAATCAGGTTAATGATGAACGTAATAATGAACAGTGAGTTGCCGATGGTGAACAGCGCCTGGTAATGCGGTGATCCCACGGCTGTTTCGCCGAGTTCGGCAGCGATAGTCGCGGTCAGTGCACGCACCGAATCAAATACGCTGGTGGGAATATTGATCGCATGGCCGGTTGCCATAAGCACCGCCATGGTTTCTCCAAATCCGCGGCCAACACCCAGCAGCACTGCCCCCAGCAAACCGTTCTTGGCGGCGGGTAAAACGACCTTGTAAATGACCTGCCAACGGGTTGCCCCCATGGCCTCGGCAGCTTCACGGTAGCGGTCCGGCACAGCTTTGAGGGCGTCCTCGGCAATCGACGTCATGATCGGCGCAGCCATCAGGCCGAGTATGATGCCTGCATTTAGCACGTTCAGACCCACCGGCACGTCAAAGATGTCGATGATCAACGGGTTCATGATAGCCAGGCCAATAAAACCCCAGACTACCGAGGGAATAGCAGCCAATAATTCCACGGTGATCTTGAGAAACTCCCGGGTCTTGCCCGTAGCGAATTCCGCGATGAATATCGCGGTGCCGAGTGAAAAAGGAATCGCAACCAGCATGGCGAGACCCGTCACACTGGCCGTACCCGCAACCAGGGCCAATATACCGTAAGTGGCCCTGTTCTCGGATGTCGGCCGCCAGTTTGGCGAGAAGAAGAACTCTTTGAAACTGAAATCACCCACCAGGAAACCAAAGCCTTCCTTGGTGATGAAAACAAAAATGCCGATGATAAAAATAATGGCCGAGATACCACCAATAAAAACCAGGGCCTGGACTGTCTTGTCGATATACCAGTCGCGATTCAAACGGTCAAAATCGGATACTTTTGTTGCTGCCAGTGTTTGCTTTTTCATGGATTGTTCTTCACCGCGAAATATCAGGGGTTGGGGTCAAGCGACTTCCTCACCAGCCAACAGGATCATTAACTCTTGAATCTGTTCATGCAGGACGCGGTATGTCTCCGTGAGGTCACCGCCATCGGGTAACTCCCAATCAAGCGCTGAAGTGTGAAACGGAACCTTGGAAATATAGTCTTTCACCTTGCCGTTGAGTCCCACGACAACAAAAAAATCATCGAGGTCATGTTCGGTAACCGCCAGTTGTTCCGTCGTAAGGTCCTCTTCCGGCAGCCCTCTTTCAACCAGGAAGTCCTTCAACTGAGCTGAAAGGGGATCGGCAACGTCCGGGGTTGCCGGCAGGAAGTAGCCACTGTCCGAAAAATTCTTTCTGCCAATCGCCGTGGCCAGTTGCGCCGCTCCCGCACCCGGTTGATCGAGGAACAGAATGCGGTATGTTTTCGGGATTTTTGCAATCCCTTTCACCGCATAGACGGTCTGGTCACAGATGTTCTTTGCCTGGTCTGCAATCCGCTTGATCAGGCTGAAAACAACGTAGACGGCCATCATGGTGGCGCCGTCCATATGGTCATCTTCGGCATAAAGCGCCTCGTAAACGCTATCCATTTCACCCTGCACACGCTTGGCCATTTTCATCAGGGCAATCGCCATCTCGGAATTACCGGTCAGAAAAGACTTGCGGGCTTCGGAGAGGATTGAAATGGATTCGTCGAACTTGCTGTCGATCTGGCTGGAAAGCAGTGGTGAGAGGGGGGAGGTAATCTGCAATGCTTCACGGCACATGGTCACGGCGTAGTCGCCAATACGCTCCAACGCAACATTGACCCGGGATGTTGCCGCCATCTCACGCAACGGCCCCGCGCCCGGCAAGTGCCGGGCAATAAACGTGTGGCATAGTCGATCACATTCCCGTGACGCCCGGTTGATGGGATGATCATCCAGTACGGTCTTGTAGGCCAATTCACTGTCGCGCAGTATCAATACCTTTTTGGCATTGTGCAGCGCATCCTCAACAGCTTCACCTATGTTCCAAACCTTATCCCTGATGTTCCTCAGGTCAGTTTCCATACGTTCTTCAAAATGACTCATAGCAATTTCCCGGGGTGCCCGTTATGGATAATATTCAACCAATAATTATCGGCTTCGAACTGCCGCAAAACAAGCAGAAACGATAATCGTAACTGCCTGTTTCAGTACCTGGTCAGCCGCAGTTCACAGGAACTGCAGGAGCATACCCTTTTTCAGAGATGATGCACTGGCCGGTCTCGCTCTTGATCCAGTCCAGGTACTTGCCGACATAACCGGTCGGTTCGCCATTGGTATACATGAACAGGGGCCGCGCGATCGGGTAGCTGCCATCGCTTGCGGTAGCGACTGAGGGATCGACGCACGCGCCGCCGGTTTCAGCGGAGATACAGGCCAGCTTGAGGTGCTCAGTGGCGTAGGCCAGTCCGCTGTAACCAATGGCGCAAGGTGTGTTTTCAACCAGGTCGACAACGTCCTTGGAGCCGTGCATATCACGGGTTCCAAGACGGAAATCGCCTTTGCCAAGTACGGTCTGGCGGAAGTAGGCATAGGTACCCGAGTTGTTCTGACGACTTACCACGACCATGGTCTGGTCCTTGCAGCCGGGCACTTCAACTCCTAGATCGGTCCACTTCGCGTATGTGCCACCGTCGCCATAAATCTCGGCAAGCTGCTCGATGCTGATAGTGTTTAACGGATTGTCCTCGTGCAGGTAAACCGCCAGCGCGTCATAACCGACAATATGCTGTATTGGGTTGTGACCGCCGTCTTTGGCCAGCTTGATTTCCTTGTCTTTCATCGCGCGACTGGCATTGGCGATATCAACCGTACCGTTGATCAGGGCCGCAATACCCGTTCCTGAACCACCGCCGCTTACCGCGACAACCGTGGCCGAATCTACGGTCTGGTAGGCCTCAGCCCATGCCTGTGCGACATTGACAAGCGTATCTGAACCCTTGTTCTGAATAACCTGGCGATCCTGGCCACCACCACAGGCAGCGAGAAGGGCCGATACCATCGTCGCGACAGCGACCAGCAACGCGTTACGCTTTAACATTTGAAATCTCCAATTTTTTAGGTGAAAAACTGCACAAGGTTACAAGCCAAATATGACACTAATGTGACAGCCAAATATGACAGCAATGTGACAGCTAATGATAATGCCACAATTGCGTAAAGCCAATTATGACCAAGGTCATTTATTGCATTCGCCGCTATACCAGTTGAACCCTGAACTTGCTGGTCAATAACCCATCAAACGCAATATCCTCGCCAGGAATTCGCTGCTGAGCTGACGTCCCATGATGCCATTCCTGCAAGCTTTTTCGCCGAAGTTCAACGCGGTATCGGGCGAGCCTGTGCCAGGTTGCCAGATCAGTGATGGCACGGGGTCTGCGGTGTGAAAACCCGAGTTGCTGTCAGTTGTGTGGTCTGCTCCAACCGCCACGATAACGTCGCTTTTCAGCAAGGGCTCCATCGCCAAATCCAGGCGCTGCAGGAAATCACGTTTTGCCAGCGGTTGGCGGTCATGGGAGCAGATATCCGGCGCCTTGACGTGTACAAAGACCATGTCATGGCTGTCCAGCGCTGAACGCGCCGCCGCTATCTTGGCGTCCAGGTCGGTTTCGATATCCGCGCTGAAACGCGGATCGGTAATGACGTCAAAACCAAAGAAATGGCCGAGTCCAAGCACCGTGTTGCAGCCCGAGATCATGGCTGCCTCCACACCCAGTTTATGCAGTGCGTTGTCGACCTCAAACTGCAAACCCGCACCACGTGTAATTACGCCGTTAGCGGGTAACTTGCCAGCTTCCATCCTGGCGATATTGACCGGGTGGCGGGCAAGAAGACGAAAAGCCTCGTCAATGAAGCGATTGATCTTGCTTGAGGTCAGCTTCGCTTCAGGCTCCATGGCGCGGCACGGATTCAACCGGGCGGGCATGCTGCTGTTACCCGGATCAGTGTCACTCACTGCGGCGCTCAAGCCCCGGCCCGAAAGAATCAGTACGCCACGGTGCTGGTCGGTCGATACCAGGCTTGCACGGACGCCGTCACCCAGGTCAACATCCGCCAGCAACCCGGCAAGTTCCTGCGTATCGCTGGTAATCCTGCCCGCTCTGCGATCCGTTACCAGGAAACCGTCCGCACGCCGTTCCATGGTGGCGAAATTGGCACGCAGGGCAACATCCCCGTTTGCCAGTTTCCTGCCGGCGCCTGCTGCCTCCACCGGACCGCGATTAAGATGACCGGCCTGTTCCGGCACCAGTCCCATCAATATGCCTGTACCCGAGTGTGTATTGGGAATCTTGCCCGGCCCGATCGGATCAATCAGTCCGCACCAGCCTGAGCCGGCCATGAAATCAAGCACCGGGGTAGTCGCCGCCTCCAGCGGTGTCTTGCCGCCAAGCTCCGGGTTCGGCAAGTCACCAAGCCCGTCGATGATGAGCAAAACGCACTGCTTGTGCGCGCCGTCTTTTTTATCAAAATTCACGGACTGATTCATATTCAGGTATCAGGCCTGCAATAGACTGATATTTTCATTCCATTGCCGGTCCAGGGCCGCCGGCCCCAGTTGGTCAACTACAGGCCCGAACACGTCCCGCGCCGATGCAGTGAAGTGTTTCGCCAGCTCTGTATTGACCTGCTGGATAACCTGCAGGACGACTTTTTCCCTGTCACCACTGGTAATGATTGGAACATCGCAACGGTCAGCCTCTGACAACAGGAAGGACTGCATGCTCCAGATGGACTTGAGGTTTTGCAGGTGCTTCTTGGCTTTCCTCAGCGGCACGTCCAGGTCACGGCCCCGCAAACGCGACTTGATCTTCTTTGATTTGAGCACGGCCAGCATCACGTAGACCTTGATGACATCCGCATCATCCGGTGCGAGTTCAAGCAGGTCCGGGTGTACGTGGACACCCTCCATGATGATGGGCACTTTTTCCTCGACAGCGCGCTGCAATACCGCTTCGCAGGGTACCGCGAGAAGCTCGGCCTGGCTGCGGTATCCCTCGGCGACCAACTGGTCCGAATCGCGGTCTTTCTTATCCCTGATGGGCAGGGTCTTCCAGGCATCGAAAGACGAGGTGTGCAAGACCGGCAACAGGCGTTTGGGGATCATCATGCGCATGACCTCGCGCAACATATCGGTGGACTGTATGCGCACTATGTCCAGCAGGTGGGCAATCTCCGTGGCAACCGTGCTTTTGCCGGCCGCCACGGTACCACCAATCAGCAGGACCAAAGGCCTGTCACTGTCCTTGTATTCCGACCAAACCAGGTAACGCCTGGCGGCCGCTTCACCAACCTCCTGTCGCACGCAGAGGTAGGTCAGGTAGCCGAGTTCGGATGTCGAGATAGAACCGATCCCTTCGGCTATCAACTGGGCATGTATCAGCTCTGTAATATATTCCGCCTTCTCTGTTTTCATACCTGACGATTGCAGGTATCTCGACTTCCGGCCGCGCGAAAAAGCACGTTGCGAGCCGCCAACATCAGTGACCAGGATTCTTGGCGGCGCCACGGACGGAAAGCAGTATTGCTCGAGTACATCTTTTTCACCCAGGTCATTCAACAGGCGTGAAACCTGCTCCTGCAATTCCTCTGTCGTGATAGTTTTTACCTGCTCAAGCTCACTGCGAACCTTGCTGGCGACATCATAGGCGTCCTCAAAAGAGAGCCCTGCATCCAGCAAGCTGCGAATCAGGATTCCCCTCAGAAACGGGGTTTTTTCATTTTCTCTAATGTTTTCAACTATGGTTTTCACACGCGTTCCCATTGTCACTATGTATACGAAGCTACAGAAAACCTGTGCTTCCAGCCACTGGATTGCAATCCTACAAGATTTGAGCGGGATTTGTCTTATGGGAGTCGCGTGAGGCAATTTGAATTCCCACAGCAATTCAACAATAAGTGCGGTACGATTTTCTCATTTTGAAGACACACGGTTCTTTCTTTATCTGCCCGGGGGAGGGGCGCTGGTGGGGGTAATGACTTACCAGGACGCGCCACGAGTACATACCTGTAGGCTCTTTCTCGACTTCCTGTCTCGCAAGGTCCTGGTAAGTCA
>JABDPJ010000285.1 GCA_013042835.1 Lysobacterales bacterium | reverse complement strand
TAGTAGGTACAAACCGATCCACAGGAGAAAGTTATGCAAAGCTTTACATTGGGCGCAGGACTGGCAGCCCTGGCATTTTGGGGGTTCATCGCCGCTGTCGTGGTTTCCGGTGTCTGGTTTGACATTCGCAAACGCGAGGCACAGCACGAAACCGTGCGGCGTATTGTTGAAAGTGGTAAGCCGATCGATGAAGAGCTGATGGACAAACTGCTTTCGCTGGGTAGCGGGAAGAGTCAAAGGCTCGACCGAAACTTCAAGATCACCGGTTTGATCATGCTGCCCGTCGCAGTGGGCCTGGTCATTTTTGGAATGATCATGGGAACGGCATATCCGCAAGTTCAATTGCCGTTGTTAGCGGCTGCCGCCCTCGTTGCCTGTATCGGTCTTGGTTTCCTGCTGACGGCAAACATCGCCGGGCGATGGTACAAGTCTGATCAGGACTCGTCATCGAATGTGATCTAGGGAAACGTATTTGTGCACAAGGCACAAGACTACTATCCGGAGTGCCCCGAGGTGTTTCTCATCAGCCTGGCGCGTACGGGTGACCGCAAGGCGTTTGCCGAGATCGTGCGCCGCAAGCAGTCTTCAATACGAAACCTGATGAGACGTTGCTGCAACGATTACACCCTGGCCGATGACCTGACTCAACAGGTGTTTCTGAAAGTCTGGCTCGGTATCCGAAAATTGAGAAAGGCGGCCGCATTCAACGGCTGGCTGAAGCGCGTGGCTGTCTCTGTCTGGCTTCAGCACATCCGCAAGAAAGACGCACTGGGTGGTGCTGGCGAAATGACCGGGAATGAACAACCACAACACGATACGACCGGCATGGTTCTGGACCTTGATCGCGCCTTGGTGAAACTGCCAAACAACGTTCGTTTGTGTGTTGTCCTTTCGTACCACGAGGGCACCAGCCATTCAGAAATAGCAGAACTGACCGGGATGCCGCTGGGAACGGTCAAATCCCACATTCGCAATGGAGCCCATAAGCTACAGGAACTGTTGTCGGCTTATGGCGATCCAGCAGAGGTAGAAAACGCATGATCACGGACAACCAGGACCAGTTACTGAAGTCGGTGTTCGCCGAAGCCCGGCAAGACCTGGATGGTGAGGCGCTTACCAGCCAGGTAATGGCCAAAACACGCCGTGTGCTTATTATGCTGGCAGCAGGCGTATTATCTGTGGCCATCATTTTAGTGGGCGGTGCCTGGTTGATGTTCGGGATGCCCTTGCTCGATTTCGCAGTGCTCATATCCCAGTTTCTCACCATCACACTCTTTGACCTGGGAGAAGGCTGGCTGGCGCTTGTGTTTACCCCGCTAAATAACATCGCGAGCCTGGTCATCATTGGTGCAAAGGCCGTTCACCTGGGATGGAAGAAACTGCTTGGTGCGTCTTTTTCGAACTAACTTTTCAGCCGGGAAGTTCAGCATTTCGGCTCATTAAACTGTAATGATCCGTATTTGACCTTGCAAACAGAACACTATATTCACGCGGTGTGTTCACATGGCATTGAAACTTATTCCAAATCAAGAAAGCTACGCAACTGCTCGGACCGGGTCGGATGCCTCAACTTACGAAGCGCCTTGGCCTCGATCTGACGAATCCTCTCACGGGTCACATCGAATTGCTTGCCAACCTCTTCCAGCGTGTGATCGGTATTCATATCGATACCGAAGCGCATGCGCAGTACCTTGGCTTCGCGCGGCGTCAGTCCGGCAAGCACGCCCTGTACTGTACCGGTCAAACCGGTGCCGGTTGCAGACTCCACCGGTGAGGCGATGTTGGCATCCTCGATAAAATCGCCCAGGTGTGAATCTTCATCATCACCAATGGGTGTTTCCATGGAAATGGGTTCCTTGGCGATCTTCAGTACCTTGCGCACCTTGTCCTCGGGCATTTCCATGCGTATGGAAAGCTCTTCGGGAGTCGGCTCACGGCCGATTTCCTGCAACATCTGGCGGGAAATGCGGTTGAGCTTGTTGATGGTCTCGTTCTTGTGCACCGGAATTCGGATGGTGCGGGCCTGGTCAGCGATTGAACGCGTGATGGCCTGGCGAATCCACCAGGTTGCATAGGTGGAAAACTTGTAGCCGCGACGGTACTCGAACTTGTCGACCGCTTTCATCAGGCCGATATTGCCTTCCTGGATCAGGTCCAGGAACTGCAGACCGCGATTGGTGTATTTCTTGGCAATGGAGATCACCAGCCTGAGGTTGGCCTCGACCATCTCTTTCTTGGCCCGGCGGGCCTTGGCCTCACCGATAGACATGGCGCGGTTGATATCCTTGAGTTCGGCGATGGTAATGCGGTTCGCCACTTCCCGACGCGCGAGCCTGGCCTGTACTTCGTGGATTTCGCCGGTGTATTCGCTTAGTGAGGAAACCCATTTTTGCTTGCCTTTCAGAATCGGCTTGAGCCAGTCCGGGTTGGCCTCGTTCTGGTGGAAGCTCTTGATAAACGACAGCTTCGGCATTTTTGCCTGGCGAACCACCATCTGCAAAATGGCTCGCTCATGTTCACGGGCCCGTGAGACCGCGTAGCGCAGACGATCGACGAGATGGTCGACCATCTTGGCCGGCAACTTCAGGTACATGAACATCTCGGCCATGGCGTCGAGTTCTTTCTGCGCCTTGGAGTTACCCGGTCCGTATTTTTCAGTCAGCTTGACGAATTTCGCGTGGTGTCCGCCGAGCGTTTCAAAATGGGCGGCAACTTCTTCGAGATCCGGCCCGGTTGGACCCTCATCTTCCTCTTCCTCGTCGTCATCGTCGTCTTTAGCGTCCTTGCCTGTCTTGGCAGCGTTCTTCTTGATGACGTCGGCGGGTTTCTTGGCGACAGGGATCGGCTCTTCCGGGGCGTTGGGGTCGACGAAATCAATCATGACTTCGGTCAGGCGCTGCTTGCCTTCCACGTGCAGGATATAGGCATTCAACAGGGTCGTGTGCGTGTTCGGAAAACGGGCCAGTGCCAGGTGTACCTGCTTCAAACCGGCTTCAATGCGCTTGGCGATGACGATTTCGCCCTCACGGGTCAGCAGTTCAACGGTGCCCATCTCGCGCATGTACATGCGCACGGGGTCAGTGGTGCGCCCGATTTCGGTCTCAACAGCAGCCAACGCCGCCGCCGCTTCCTCGGCCGCCGTATCATCGTCGGTGGAGGTTGCCGCTGCATCATTCAGGATCAGGGTATCCGCATCGGGCGCTTTTTCATGCACCGAGATACCCATGTCGTTGATCATGTTAATGATGTCTTCGATCTGTTCCGGATCAACGATGTCATCAGGCAGGTGATCGTTGACCTGGGCATAAGTCAGGAAGCCCTGCTCCTTGCCCTTGGTGATCAGATCTTTCAGTTGGGACTGTTGATTTTGATTCATAAATTTTGCTTCGCGATAATTAACTATAGTTCATGAAACTGACTCTGGCGACCCCGGTTTCCAGAGTATTCACTTCACGCTATCCTGCTCGCCTTCAAGCTGCTTTTTCAGCGCCTGCTGGCGTTGTTGCAGCGCCCTGTATTTTTCCCGTTCATCCATAATATTGGTCACCCGGGACAACAATATCTCTACCCACATCAACCGGATGCGATTGACCGCATCGATAAACTCCTGGGCTTGCTTTTCCTCCTCTCCCGGAAGGTGCCAGACAGCCAACTTCTGCAAATGAGGCAAAGCCGGATGGTCGTGCCAAAGCTCTACTAGCTGTGCGGTTGTGATATTAGGGCGTTCAGTGCAGAAATCAACAAGTTCTCTGAAGATTTCCACACAGTGAATTTCATCATCGGTGGGGCCTGTAAAATCCTCGACGTTATCAAGCCTGGCGACCAACGCCGGATTCTGTACCAGGTGCGCCAGAGCAATGCGCATCGATGTACGTTTTTGAACCGGTTTGCCACGCTCACCCGAATCCGGTGCCCGCGCTGCCGAGGGTGCCGACTGACGCTGCAACCTGTGCTGCGCAAGGGATTCCAGCCGGGTCGTCATCATCTCGCGGAATACGCCCTGCGGCATGGTTTCTATAAAGGGCTGAGCCTGTTGCACCAGGCGCGCCCGGCCATCGAGGCTGCTTATGTCGGTGATCGCGGTAAAGCGGTCAAAGAAGAATTCGGACAGGGGTTTGGCTGCTGCAATCTGCTCCGCGAAGACTTCTGCACCGTGTTTGCGAACCATGCTGTCGGGGTCCTCGCCTTCGGGCAGGAACAGGAACCTGGCCTGCAACCCTTCTTTCATTTTCGGCAGGGTGGCTTCCAGCGCTCGCCAGGCTGCCTGCTTGCCGGCTTTGTCACCGTCAAAACAGTAAACTACGGTATCTGCGGCGCGGAACAGCAATTCAACCTGCAGCGGTGTCGTGGCCGTACCGGAAGTGGCTACGACGTTCCTGAAGCCAAATTGCGCCAATGCGACCACGTCCATGTAACCCTCGACCACGATGATGTCATCGAGGCGGCCGGAGCGTTGGCGGGCCATGTAAAGCCCGTAGAGTTCCCTGCCCTTGTGATACAGGGCCGTTTCCGGTGAGTTCAGGTACTTGGGACCGTCGTCGGACAGCGCCCGCCCGCCAAAGGCGATCACCCGCCCCCGGCGGTCATGGATGGGAAACATGATACGGTCGCGAAACTTGTCGTAGCTCCCGCTTTTGCCGGTGCTGAGCATGCCGGCTTTCTTGAGCTGTTCGAGTTTACTGTCGTCGGTTCCGAAGCGCTTGATCAGCGCGTCCCAACCGGCCGGTGCGTAGCCGATGTCAAAATCGCGGCTGATTTCGCCTGACAGGCCACGTCCCTTGAGATACGCGATGGCCGCCGGGTTTGACTTAAGTTGCTCGACATAAAACTTCGAACAGGCCGCCAGCATGTCATACAGGCCGGTATCCGGACGCGGCTGTTTACTGCCGGTCGTGGGCACTTCGAGACCGGCCATGCGGGCCAGTTCCTCGACCGCATCGAGAAATTCCAGCCCCTCGTACTGCATCAGGAAGCCGATTGCCGAACCGTGCGCGCCGCAGCCGAAACAATGGTAAAACTGTTTCCTCGGACTGACGGTGAAAGACGGGGTCTTCTCATCGTGGAACGGGCAGCAGGCGTGGAACTCACTGCCAACCCGCTTGAGCGGCACGCGGCGCTCTATCAGTTCGACGACATCGCTGCGTGCCAGTAGCTCTTCTATAAAGGAGTCAGGTATGAGTCCGCTCACGGGGTGCGCCCCATGGGGTACTGAAAAAATTGATGGGTCACGCTGATGCGTGCGAATGCCGGTTCTGACAGGCCTGAGGCCGGTCGCATATCAGGCGCCGAGCAACTCTTTTACGGTGCTGCTGACGGCCTTCATATCGGCCCGGCCCTGCACCTCTCCCCTGAGGGCGTTCATGACCGCGCCCATATCACGGATGCTGCTGGCGCCGGTATCGGCAATTGCTTTTTTGATCAGTGCCGCAACCTCGTCGTCGCTGAGCGCTTCGGGGAGGTAGACCGAAATCAGCTCGAGCTCGAATTCTTCCTGTGCAGCGAGGTCGTCGCGGCCCGCGGCTTCGAATTGTGCGAGGGATTCCCGGCGCTGCTTGACCATCTTGTCGAGCACCGCAAGCACGGCCTGGTCATCCATTTCTATGCGTTTGTCGACTTCAATCTGCTTGATGGCGGCAGTGATCAGGCGCAATGCTGTCAGGCGCTTCTGGTCGCGCGCGCGCATGGCGGATTTTACATCTTCCTGGATTTGGGCCTTCAGGGTCATGGCGGCAACTTCTGTAGAAACAATGATCTTCCTGGCGCGGTTGTTGTCGATCTACCACCCGAAACAGGCGCTTCGGGGCCAGGAAAAATTAAAAAAATCAATACATACGGGTACGACGGATGTTGTCCCGTGCAAGGCGACGCAGGTCACGTTTTACTGCTGCTGCAGACTTACGCTTGCGTTCCTGGGTTGGTTTCTCGTAGTACTCACGGCGACGTGTTTCCGCCAGTACACCGGCCTTCTCACACGAACGCTTGAAGCGCCGCAGTGCATATTCAAAAGGCTCGTTTTCGCGAACTTTTACGCTTGGCATTTTTACTCCGGTTTCATTAGTCATACCCAAAATGGGCCTAGCCGCCTATTTTAACCTTTAAACCAGCGCTCTTGCAAAGAAAAATCAATTATTGGTCGCTATCGCGATCGCGCCACCCCTGCGCGGGTCACCGGCGGCCTGGAACCGGCCATCGGCCAGACGTTCAACGGCGTGGACTCCACCGAAAAAGAGGTTGCGCCCGGGCCATTGACGCATGGACGGCCACTCGCCGTTCAACGACGCCAGTGTGGCATCGGAAAACCCACTTTCGACGTTCAGCTGGGTGCCTTCCAAATGAAGCCGCGGCGAGCTGACCGCCTCCTCCAGCCCCATGTCAAACTCCAGCACGTTGGTGAGAAACTGCAGGATTGCACTGCGAATGCGGTTCGAACCACCCGAGCCCAGCGCAATCTGGCGGCCATCGGCGAAGCTGGCGATTGTGGGCGTCATCATCGAAGCAAGCCTGACGCCGGCCGGCATGCGGTGAAACCCTTCGGGATTGAGGTCTTCTTCACCCATCATGTTGTTCAGCATGATACCGCTGCCCGGCAGCATGTAGGCTGAGCCCTCGCCATTAGACAAGGTCAGGCTGGCCAGGTTGCCAGCCGCGTCTGCAACGCTGA
>JABDPJ010000281.1 GCA_013042835.1 Lysobacterales bacterium | reverse complement strand
CCTTTATCCAGGGCGGTATCAACGTTATCAACCCCGTTGACGTATCCCGGCTGCGCGTAGCCGGCGCCGAGCTCAAGGAAGCCTTTGAGGGCGTCAACATGCTGTGGGGTTCCATTGACCTGACACCGAGCCTCTCGATGGAGGCCCTGTACATGTTTGAACACAGGGAGATCATTCCGGATCCGGCCGGTGCCTATTTCAGCACCAATGACATTGCAACACCAGGCGGATCCCACGCCATGCTTGGCTTCGGCATTGTGGATTCGCCGGTGATCAACCCGGATCTCTATAACGAGGTTTGTATTAATAAGAATTTCGGAGCCTCGGACTCACCCAATCTCGGCCTGCCTTTGCCGGGTTATCCCGGTGGTGTTGTGCAGTTTGGCTGTGAGCAATCTTTCCCACGGGGTGAAACAATTGAGCCCAAAAACAGCGGCCAGTATGGCGTGGCCCTGCGTTATTTCTCTGAGAAGTTAAACGGCACGGAGTTCGGCTTTTACTTCCTGAACTACCACAGCCGTCTGCCGCTGATCAGTGGTGCGGCGGTGACTTCGACCGATTTAACATCCGGCTCGTACTACACGGAGTATCCGGAAGACATCAACCTCTGGGGCGTCAGCTTCAACTCCAATATCGGTACCTGGGCGCTGTCGGGTGAAGTCAGCTACCGGCCCAAAGCGCCATTGCAGGCGGATGACGTTGAGCTCCTGTTTGGCGGCTTGACGCCATTGAACGTGCTGTTCCCGGCACACGCCCTGCAATTCCACAGCCAACTGGGTGACTTTGAAGCAGGTGAACCAATCAAGGGCTGGAATGAGCACAAATCCTGGCAGGCACAGGCCACGACCACCAAGCTTTTTGGTCCCAATAATTTTCTCAAGGCCAACCAGATCGCTTTTGTTGCCGAAGCGGGCTTCAACTACGTTTCTGACCTCCCGGATCAAAAAGTTCTCAGATACAACGGTCCGGGCACCGATACCGGCGGTGGTTATGACTTCCTGACCGGTGACCTGCGCAACCCGGAAACCGAGACGGCTGGTTTTGCCGATGACTTCAGCTGGGGTTATCGCATGCTCGTGCGCGCGACCTACAACGACGCAATCGGCCCCGTCACCATGCTGCCGAGGATTGCCTGGGCGCATGATGTCAGCGGCACGACCCCCGGACCGGGTGGCTCGTTCGTTGACGGGCGTAAAACGTTAACCCTTGGCCTCGGCTTCAATTACCTCGAAGAGTGGGTATTTGACCTGGCCTACACCAGTTACATGGGCGGCGGCCGTTACAACTTGCTTTATGACCGCGACTTCTTTTCCGCCAGTGTCCGTTACTCATTCTGATAGCCGGAGAAACTTATGCAATCCTTTACAAAAATTACATTTTCACTCTGCATCGGTCTGACTCTGGGTGCAGGATTATTCGCGGGCCAGGCATTTGCAGGCGCCAAGCCGGGTGAGTTAGACCGCCTCAGCAACGACCTGACCCCGATGGGCTCGGAAAGGGCCGGCAACGCCGACGGCACGATTCCCGCATGGACGGGTGGTATCACCACCCCGCCGGCGGAATATCAGCCCGGTGACCATCACCAGGATCCGTTCAAGGATGACCAGCCGCTCATGCGTATCACCGGGGCCAACTACCAGGACCACGCAGACAAACTGACCGTGGGCCAGGAAGCTACGTTTGCCAAGTATCCGGACACCTACTTCATGGATGTTTACCCGAGCCGGCGCAGCACGTCGTTCCCGGAGCATATCTACGAGATGACCGCCAAGAACGGCTCCACGGCAACACTGGCCGAAAACGGCGAGGGTGTGGAGAACGCTGCGGAAGGTTTTCCGTTTCCGTTCCCGGAGAACGCCTACGAGCTGATGTGGAACCACAAGCTCAAGTACAAGGGCACCGGCGGCGTGCGTTACAACACGCAGATCGCGCCAACGGCTTCCGGTAAATTCTCGGTCACGGTGATCCGTGAAGAATTGCTGGGCCTGTACTACAAGCGCGGTGTCACCATCGAGGAAATCGACAACATCCTGTTGTACTTCTTCCAGGAAGTGGAGTCACCGGCCAGGCTGGCAGGTAACATCCTGCTCGTGCATGAAACCCTCAACCAACAGGTATTGCCACGCCAGGCGTGGATTTACAACCCCGGTCAACGGCGTGTACGCCGCGCGCCCAACGTTGCCTATGACAACCCGGGTACGGCATCCGACGGCCTGCGCACCAATGACATGACCGACATGTTCAATGGCGCGATGGACCGTTTTGACTGGAAGGTGGTTGGCAAACAGGAAATCTATATTCCTTACAACTCCTACAAGGCACATGCCGAGGGCATCACCTATGACGAGTTCGTCATGCCGGGTCACCTCAACCCAAACCTGATGCGTTACGAACTGCACCGTGTCTGGGATATCGACGCGACCCTCAAGGACGGCATGCGGCACATCAACGCCCGGCGGACTTTCTACCTGGACGAAGACAGCTACCAGATCGTGCTGATCGACCACTATGACGGCCGCGGACAGCTGTGGCGGGCGTCGGAAGGGCATTCGATCAACTACTATGAAGTGCCGACCACGTGGTCCACGCTTGAAGCCCATTACGACCTGCAATCAGGCAGGTACGTCGCGCAGGGTTTTGACAACACCACCGCGGTCAATACGTTCAACGTTGAGTTGCAACCAACGCAGTTCACACCGCAGGCCTTGCGCACGCGCGGTCGCCGTTAAGCCGTTAATCAGTTGATAAGGCCAGCATTTGCTGGCCTTATCAAAGGAGCAAGCCATACCTGCATGACCAGATCAAGTAAACTCCCCGTCTTTTTTTATGCCGTCCTCGCTACAGGACTCCTCACACTAGCTGCAATTGCAGACCACCACATCGATGTTGAATACGCGGAGCAGATGCCGTTGGCACAAGATTCCCTATTGCTCGATATCACCCGTGCCGGCGATACGCTGGTGACGGTGGGTGAGCGCGGCCACGTGCTGACCTCCACCGATGGTGCGACCTGGGTGCAGGCGGAGCACGTACCGACCCGGTCCACCTTGACAACGGTCTTCAGCACCGGCAAACGTACCTGGGCTGGTGGTCACGACGCGGTCATCATTACCAGCAGCAACAAGGGCAAGACCTGGACGCAGGAGTTTTTCGATCCGGACCGCCAGCAGGCGGTAATGGACATCCATTTCTTTGACGAAAACAACGGCATCGCTATCGGCTCCTACGGCTTGTACATGCGCACCAGCGATGGCGGCAAGAACTGGAACGAGGAGACGGTTGATCCGGAGATCGACTATCACTTAAACAGTATTCTCGACCTCGGTGAAGGCCGGCTGTTGATCGCGGGCGAGGCCGGGTATTCCTACCGGAGTTTTGACAATGGTGACTCCTGGGAAGCCCTGGACCTGCCATATGAAGGCTCGATGTGGGGAGCGCTCAGGGCGAGCGATGAATGCGTCCTGTTTTACGGCCTGCGTGGCCACGTATTGGAAAGTTGTGATCTCGGCACCAGCTGGACGGAACTGGAGACGAACTCGATAGCAAGCATTCCCGGTGCAGCCGAACAGGATGGCGTCATCCTGCTGGCCGCCAACAGCGGCGTTGTCATGACGCGGGAAGGTTCGGGACCATTTAAAATCCATCATCATTCAAGCGGCGTGGACTTTGCCGCCGCACTCCCGCTAGGGGATGGCGATTTCCTGCTCGTAGGCGAGGAAGGCATTCACAGGTTCCCGGAGACAACCGGCGAGGGAGAAAGCGATGACTGACACGACCAATACGCGTCTGCACAAGATCGCGACCTTCCTGATCAACAACCGCTACGGCATTGTCGGGCTGTTCTTCCTGATAACCATCGGCATGATGTTCGCGATGTCGCAATTGCGCATCGAAACCGGCTTCAAGAAACAACTGCCGCTGAAGCACGAGTACATGCAGACCTTCCTGCAGTACGAGAAGGAATTTGGCGGGGCCAACCGCGTGCTGGTCGCACTGGTTGACCGTGACGGCAACATGTTTACGCCGGAGTTCTTTGCCGCGTTCGAGGATATTACCGACCAGGTTTTCTTCATCCCCGGCGTTGACCGCGCCAGTGTGCGCTCGATATTTACACCCAATGTGCGTTTCGTGGAGATTGTCGAAGACGGCTTTGCCGGCGGCAACGTGATTCCGTCCGATTACGCGCCGTCGCCGGAAATGTTCGAAAAGGTGCGCTCCAATATCGTCAAGTCGGGCGAGGTCGGCCGCCTGGTGTCGTCGGATTTCTCCGGCGCGATGGTCTGGGCCAACCTGCTGGAGGAAAACCCGCAGACCGGTGAGAAACTCGATTACCGCAACGTCGCCGCGCAACTCGAGGCGATTCGCACCAAGTACGAGGGCGATGAATTCACCGTGCATATCATCGGTTTTGCCAAGATCGTCGGCGATATTTCCGATGGCGCGCAGTCGGTGGTCTGGTTCTTCCTCGTCGCCCTGGTGATCACCGCCATCCTGCTATACATGTATTCCCGGTCGATCTGGCTGACGGTATTGCCGCTGACCTGCTCGCTGGTGGCAGTGATCTGGCAGATGGGCACATTGAGCCTGCTCGGCTACAGCCTCGACCCGATGAATATCCTGACACCGTTCCTGATCTTTGCCATCGGCGTCAGCCACGGCGTGCAGAAAATCAGCGCCTGGATGGTGGAAAAGGAATTCGGCGGTCGTACGCCCGATGATTGGGTCAAGAGTGGTATCGATTCTGTCGAAGATATTGCGCAAATCCCGCGTCGCTCGCCGATGCACGGTTCGCGCGAGACCATCAAGAAACTACTGGCGCCCGGCGTCATCGCGTTGGTATCCGATACGATCGGTTTTTTGACCATCCTGTTTATCAGTATCCGCATCATCCAGGAACTGGCAATCACGGCCAGTATCGGTGTTGCGGTCATCATCCTGACCAACTTGTTGTTGCTGCCGGTATTGTTGTCGTGGGTGAAGCTGAAAGATCCGCAAAAATACCGCGAACGCATGATCCGGAAAGCTTCGGGTAAATCCCCGTTGTGGGAGTACCTGGCCGATTTTACCGAGCGCAGGCGTGCCGCCTGGGCGATTGGCATCGCTGCTGTGTTGTTCGTGGGTGGTTTCTGGGTGGCCCAGGGCATGAAGATCGGCGATTCCGAGGTTGGTGTGCCGGAACTGCGCCCGCAGGCCAGGTATAACCAGGATGCGGTGCTTATTTCAGACCGCTTTGCGCTCGGCGTGGACGTACTCACCGTGGTGGCGGAGACCACCGCCAACGCCTGTACCGAAAACTACAACGTGATGGAAACCATCGACCGTTTCGCCTGGAACCTGGCCAACGTCGAAGGCGTGCAGAAAGTGATTACCCTGCCGATGGTCGCGAAGGTAGTCAACGCGGGCTGGAACGAGGGCAATGTCAACTGGCGGATCTTGCCCAGGGACAACTACGTGCTGCGCCAGGCATTGAGTAATATCGATACCGCTACGGGGCTATTGAATACCGACTGCAGCGCCATGCCGATCATGGTTTTCACCACCGATCACCGCGCTGAAACCATCGCCCGCATCGTCAAGCGGGTGAAGGAATTGCGCGAGGAACTCAACATCGAAGACCTTTCAATGAAACTTGAAAACGAGGTCCTCGAAGAAATGGCCAGCGAGGATGATGTGAGCGCCGAGAGCCTCAAGTTCCGCCTCGCCACCGGCAACGTCGGTGTGATGGCGGCTACCAACGAAGACATCGCCGCAGCCGAGAAACCGATGCTGGCACTGGTCTTCACCGCCATCATCATCCTTTGCCTGGTGACCTACCGCACCGTGCTCGGCACGCTGTGCATCGTATTGCCGCTGGTCGTGGTCTCAACCCTGGCCGAAGCGTTGATGGCAACTTATGGCATTGGCCTCAAGGTCAACACCCTGCCGGTGGTCGCACTGGGCGTGGGTATCGGTGTGGACTACGGTATTTATATTTACAACCGCCTGGATATTCACCTGAAAGAAGGTTTCGACCTGCGAGAAGCCTATTACCGCACCCTGAGGCTGACCGGCCGCGCCGTAATCTTCACCGGCTTCACACTGGCCGCCGGCGTCGGCACCTGGACATTCTCAGCCCTGCAGTTCCAGGCCGACATGGGTATCCTGTTGTCCTTCATCTTCCTGGCCAACATGATAGCGGCCATCGTCCTGATACCGGCTCTGGTCCGCTGGACGATGATGCGCGACCGTGACAGGCTGGTGGAAGACGTTGAGCCTGCGGAAAGCGGCGCATAGACCCATTCAGACCGCTCTGGCAGTACCAGGAGCAGCTGCTGTCATCCCGCAAAAGCGGGGCTGACAGCAGCGGTTATGGGGGCTGGCTCACCGGGCGATACCAGCGTTACCGCGAACATGGAAGCCAGTCCCGCCTGGTTCCCGGTACGGGCTGGACTCAACCATGGCTTCAAGAGCGACAGATCAGATCGGTGCGCCGTAGAAACGGATGGTGCCGAATACGGCTCTAATGTCAGTTTTCGATTGCACAGCCTATAATAGCCGCATTATTTAGCTGGGGATTTTTCATGGGAAAACGAATTATGATCACCGGTGGTGCGGGGTTCCTGGGTTCGCACCTTTGCGAACGGTTGCTGGAAGAGGGTAATGACGTACTTTGTGTTGATAATTTTTACACCAGCACGCGCCGCAATATCACCCACCTGTTCGATAACCCCAATTTTGAACTGCTGCGCCACGACGTGACGTTTCCCCTGTACGTCGAGGTGGACCAGATTTACAACATGGCCTGTCCGGCATCGCCGATACACTATCAGCGCGACCCGGTGCAGACAACCAAGACCATCGTCCACGGCGCGATCAACATGCTGGGACTGGCCAAGCGCACCGGCGCGACCATATTGCAGGCCTCGACCAGCGAAGTTTACGGTAACCCCGAGATACACCCGCAACCGGAATCCTATTGGGGCAACGTGAACCCCATCGGTATCCGCTCCTGTTACGACGAGGGTAAACGCTGCGCCGAGACCCTGTTTTTCGATTACCTGCGCCAGCACGATATGCCGATCAAGGTGGCGCGCATATTCAATACCTATGGCCCGCGCATGCTGCCGGATGACGGCAGGGTGGTTTCCAACTTCATCGTGCAGGCGCTTGGGGGCGAGGACATCACCATTTACGGCGACGGCTCGCAAACCCGCTCGTTCTGTTTCGTGGAGGACCTGGTGGAGGGGTTGATCAGCCTGATGAACAGCGGCAAGCAGGTTACCGGGCCCGTGAACCTGGGCAATCCTGGCGAGTTTTCGATCAGCGAGTTGGCAGAGAAGGTGGTTGCGCTGGTGGGCTCCGACTCAAAGGTCGTGTATGAACCCCTGCCGGCTGACGACCCGATGCAGCGCAAGCCGGATATCAGTCAAGCGAAGGCTCTGCTTGGCTGGCAGCCGACGATTCCGCTGGATGACGGGCTGCCGCGGACTGTCGAGTATTTCCGGGCAATCATCAACCGGACGGGGTCGCCATCTATATGATCCCATTGAGGTTATCAACCGTCGGCTCAGTCCGGATTTGCCGGCCAGGGACTTGAGATTCGCTTTGATTAATTTAATTTCACGATTGTTGGGGCGTGCCATATCTGCCCCTGACAATCCCGAAAAACAGCAGCAGGGCCAGCCGGGGGGTAGCGCTCCGTCGCTGCCGGAAGGCCGTCGCCTGTATTGCATTGGCGACATTCACGGGCGGCTGGATTTGCTCGAGGAACTGCACGAAATGATCCTTGCTGACGCGGCGGAATATGACGGCAGCAAAGCCGTGGTGTACCTGGGCGATTACATTGACCGCGGTTCACAATCGGCGCAGGTTCTCGATCTGTTGATCGCGCAGACGCTGGATGGTTTCGAGACCATTCACCTGGCGGGCAACCACGAGCAGTCCATGTTGGAGTTTCTGGTCAACCCCTGGGAGACTGCCGCCTGGTTGACCTATGGCGGTCGCCTGGCATTGCTCAGTTACGGCATCGGACCCGGCAAGTTAATGCGCAGGGAGGATATCGAGGACCTGCGTGACCAGTTGCAAGAAAAATTGCCGCAAAGCCATCTCGATTTCCTGCGCTCCTGCCCGTTGCTGCACACCGAGGGCGATTATTGCTTTGTGCATGCGGGCATTCGTCCCGGCGTACCGCTGGAGGAGCAGGATGAATCCGACCTGCTGTGGATTCGTGATGAGTTCACCCAGAGCCAGGTCAAACATGATCACGTGGTGGTGCATGGCCATACCATTTCCGAGGAAGTCGAGTGGTTGCCCAACCGCATCGGTATCGATACCGGCGCCTACGTGACCGGTGTGCTGACGGCCCTGGTGCTGGAGGACACGGAACGGCGGCTGTTGCAAACCGGCCGCGTGGTGACGTGAAGCCGGCGCATGGAACCCAAAAGCCAGACCCAAAGGTACAGGTAGTCAATGTACGTTTACCTTTCAAAAATATTGCCATTGCTGGTATTGCCGGTGGGCTTTGTCATTATGCTGCTGTTACTGGCCTTGTTGCTGGTGCTGTTTGGCAAGCGTAAAACCGGTGCGATGCTGATGTTCATTGCCCTCGGCGCGCTCTGGCTGGCCTCGACGCGGGTCGTGGCGGAAAACCTTTACCTGGGGCTGGCCGAACGCTTCCCGGCGGTTTCACTCAATGACATTCCAACCAGCAAGTGTGCCGTCCTGCTGGGTGGTTCGGTGGAGGCCCCGATGCCGCCGCGCATCAATACGGAGTTGTATGACTCGATCGACCGGGTCTACAAGGCGGCCGAGTTATACCGTGCCCGCAAGGCGCAGAGGATAATTGTCGCCGCCGGTAACCAGCCCTGGCTGGAAACCCATCGCGTTGAGGCGCAGCTGATCCGTGATCTGTTGCTGGACTGGGGCGTGCCCGCCTACGCCATACTGCTGGAAGACAAGAGCAGGAACACCCGCGAGAACGCAGTTTTTTCGAAGGAGATCATCGACAGGTACGACTGCGGGCAGCCATTGCTGGTGACATCCATCGCGCATATGCCGCGGGCGGTCGCCACTTTCGAAAAATTCGGTATCAATGTTTTCCCGGTGTCGACCGATGTGCGCGCTTATTACAAGGAAAGCCATACAGTCATGGATTACCTGCCTGATGCCGAAGCGCTGGAGATGACCACGAATGTCATGCGGGAATGGCTCGGCCGCAAGGTTTACGCCTGGCGCGGCTGGAATTGAACTTCTGGCACTTTGCCCTGACCACAACTATGATTTCAGTTCTGATTGAAAACACGACACAAGGACAGCCATGACAGAGCCCTGCCTGTTAATCGGTGACATTGGTGGAACCAATGCCCGCTTTGCTCTCGCGCATGCGGACAAGCCCGGTTTTTCCAATGAGCTGACGCTGGCTTGTGCGGATTACGAAACCGCGGAGCAGGGGATAGAGGATTACCTGCAAAGGAGCGTTGGTGCCGTACCGCAGATCATCTGTATCGCCGCGGCCGGTCCGGTGATCGATGACCGCATCATTCTGTCAAATAACAGCTGGGTCATTGACAGTACCAGTTTGCAGCAGAAGTTCGCTTCCGCACGCGTCAGCTTATTGAACGATTTCGAAGCGATTGCCCACTCCATTCCGCTGCTTGGTGACAACGATACCGCCACCATCGGCCTGGTGCCGCCGGAACTGGAAGGCAAAGACCGCTTTACGCTCGGTGTCCTGGGTCCGGGTACGGGCCTTGGTACCGGTGGCCTGATTGGCCGTGGCGGCGGCGTTTTTCCCGTCGTCGGTGAGGGCAGCCACGCGGGTTTTGCCCCGGAAACACGCACCCAGCTGGAAGTGTTGAAGCAGTTGCGCCACCGCTATGAACGCGTCACCGACGAGCGCCTGGTTTCCGGTCCCGGACTGGAGAACATCTACTGGGCGCTGAACAAGGTTCACGGTAATCCCGAGGTGTCGATTCAGGCGGCTGAAATATTTTCCCGCGTGCTGGCCCAGGAGGACGTGGTCGCGACCGAAGCGGCCCAGATATTTTTCGAAGTGCTGGGCCAGATCGCCGGCAACCTGGCACTGACGCTTGGCGCATTTGACGGAATTTACCTGGCCGGTGGCATACTCAAGCGTTATCCGGACCTGCTCAAAGCCAGCAGTTTTCGAGCCGGCTTTGAAAACAAGGGCCGCCACCGTGGATTGATGGAACGGGTTCCAACATTGCTGATTCTGCATCCACAACCCGGCCTGCTCGGCGCCAGTTATTGTGCCCGTAAATTGTTGGCAGAGAGCACGTTTTAAAGCGCCGAACCAGGTTCATTCAACCAGCAGGAATCAATAGAGCTACTGCGCGGTTCGCGCTACACTTGCACAGATAGTATGGAAGCAGAAGGACAAACTCGCATGAACAAGAAAATTAAAGCTGACCAGGGTGGTCGCTATGTCAGCCGGCTGACCCGTGACACGGTCGCCCTTATACTCGCAGGTGGCCGCGGTTCACGCTTGTATGAATTAACCGACTGGCGCGCCAAGCCGGGCGTTTATTTCGGCGGCAAGTTACGCATCATCGATTTTCCATTGTCCAACTGTATCAACTCGGGTGTCAGGCGTATCGGCGTGGCCACCCAGTACAAGGCGCATTCGCTGATCCGCCACCTGGTGCACGGCTGGACCGGTTTTCAGTCGTCGGATCGTGAGTTTATAGAAATATTGCCCGCCTCCCAGCGCACCGGTGATGACTGGTATCTCGGCACGGCCGACGCGGTCTTTCAAAACCTCGATATCATCCGCACCCATAACCCGCGTTTTGTGCTTATCCTGTCCGGCGACCACGTTTACAAGATGGACTACGGTAATTTTCTGTCATTCCATGCCAAGCACGAGGCGGATATGACGGTCAGCTGCATGGAAGTGCCGATCGAAGAGGCCGCCGGTCAGTTCGGTGTCATGACGGTCGATCAATCGGGTCGCGTCGTTGATTTTAACGAGAAGCCGGAAAACCCGGACCCGATACCGGGCAAGGAAGGCTGGTGTCTCGCCTCCATGGGCAACTATATTTTCAATACCGAGTTCCTGTATGAGCAGGTGATCAAGGATGCCGACACGCCGGGGTCTGATCACGACTTTGGCAAGAACATCATCCCGTCCATCATCGAGCAATACCAGGTATTCGCCTATCCGTTCCGTGATCCGGAGACCGGCGAGCAGGCCTATTGGCGCGACGTGGGTACGCTGGACGCCTATTGGGAAGCCAATATGGAGTTGATTTCGGTGTTGCCGAAGCTGGATTTGTACGATCATGACTGGCCGATTTTGACCCACCAGATACAGACACCGCCGGCCAAGTTCGTATTCGATAACCCGGACCGGCGCGGCGAGGCGGTAGAATCGATGGTTTCCGGTGGTTGCATTGTTTCCGGCGCCAAGGTCAGAAGATCATTGATCTTTACCAACTGCAAGTTGCATTCGCATTCCGTCATTGAAAACTCGCTGATCCTGCCGGAATGCGAGATAGAGGACCGCTGCATCGTCCGCAACGCGATTATTGACCGCGGTGTCCTGCTTCCCGAGGGCACGCAGGTTGGCGTGAATCTCGAAGACGACCGCGCGCGGGGCTTTCGTGTCACCGATGCAGGACGCACGCTGGTAACGGCTGACATGCTGAATCAGAAGTTGCACCTTACGCGTTAGCAGGGTTTTCTCAACATGAAACGAGTCTGGCTTGTCGCCGCTGAGAATGATGTTTTGCCCCGTGGAAAGGTCGGTGGTGTCGGTGACGTGGTCCGTGACCTGCCACTGGCGCTGGCCGGTATTGGCCTGGACGTCTCTGTCATCACGCCCTCTTACGGCATGTTTCACGAGTTGCCCGGCGCAACGTTTCACCGCGAGCTGAAAGTCGGGTTTGCAGGGGAAACGAAAACCGCCGAAATTTACCAGGT